>NZ_QGGF01000372.1 GCF_003857015.1 Micromonospora globispora
ACAGGGCCCGGCCGGGTCGCTGGACCCGCGCATGCTGGTTGGCGAGATCGTGGCCGAGCCGTTGCGGCTGTCCGGTAGGCGGATCTCCCGGCGCGACCGGGAGGCCCGCGTCGCCACCGAGCTCGGCAGGGTGGGCCTGCGGGCGGAAGTGGCGCGCCGGTATCCCCACGAGCTCTCCGGCGGTCAACGCCAGCGGGTCAGCATCGCCCGGGCGCTGATCTCCGAGCCCATGCTGCTCATCGCGGACGAACCCACCAGCGCACTCGACGTGTCCGTGCAGGCGTCGGTGCTCAACCTCCTCGCCGATCTGCAGCGGGACATCGGGTTCGCCTGCCTCTTCATCACCCACGACCTGTCCGCGGTCGAGTACCTGGCCGACGACATCGCCGTCATGTACCTCGGTCAACTCGTGGAGAAGGGCTCGCGCGAGCGGATCTTCACGCGCCCGGCCCACCCCTACACACAGGCGCTGCTGGCCGCCGCACCGGTGGCCGACCCGGTCCGCCAACGGCAGCGTCAACCGGTGTTGCTCGGCGACGACCTGCCGTCCGCGCTGGATCCGCCGTCCGGCTGCCGCTTCCGTACCCGGTGCCCGCTGGCGTTCGACCGGTGTGCGACCGAGGTACCCGCACAGGTGGAGTTCGGCGGCGGCATGGCCGCCTGCCACCTGGTCCAGCCCGACGGCACCCGGCCCGACGTCCGGGCCGCCGAGACGAGTGAGGTGTTGCCATGACGTTCACCACCAGGCCGACCCTGCAGGGAACCTTCGGGATGGTGTCCTCGACGCACTGGCTCGCGAGCCAGTCCGCCATGGGGATCCTCGAGCGGGGTGGGAACGCCTTCGACGCCGCGGTCACCGCCGGGTTCGTCCTGCACGTCGTCGAACCTCACCTGAACGGGCCTGGCGGTGAGGTGCCGGCCATCGTGGCAACCGTCGAGGACCCCACCCCGAAGGTGCTCTGTGGGCAGGGGCCGGCGCCGGCCGGCGCCACCATCGCCCACTTCCGATCCCTCGGAATGGAACTCATCCCCGGGTCCGGCCCGCTCGCCGCGGCCGTCCCCGGCGCCGTGGACGCCTGGCTACTGCTGCTGCGCGACCACGGCACGCTCTCCCTCGAGGAGGTGCTGGAGCCGGCCATCGGCTACGCCGGCGCCGGCCACCCGCTGGTCGGTCGGGTCGGCGACACGGTGGCCGCCGTGCAGTCGCTGTTCGAGGAACACTGGCCCACCTCGGCGCAGCTCTGGCTGCGTAACGGCAAGCCGCCGGCGGCGGGCGAGCTGTTCACCAACCCGGCCTACGCCCAGACGCTGCAGAGACTGGTCGACGCCGGCCGGGCAGCCGGCTCCGACCGTGCGGCGCAGATCGAGGCCGCACGCCGCGCCTGGGGTGAGGGTTTCGTCGCCGAGGCGGTCGACCGGTTCAGCCCGGAACCCTTCCAGGATTCCAGCGGACGCCCCCATGCCGGGCTCGTCACCGGCGCGGACATGGCCGCCTACTCGGCCACCTGGGAGGAACCGACCACCCTCGACTGGCACGGCTACTCGGTGGCGAAGACCGGCTTCTGGGGCCAGGGCCCGGTGCTGCTGGAGACCCTGGCGGTCCTCGACGCGCTCGACGACCCCCAGGTGTACGACCCGTCGACCGCGGCCGGCATCCACGCCCAAGCCGAAGCGCTCAAACTCGCCTTCGCCGACCGTGAGGCCTGGTACGGCGACGGTGACGTGCCCGCGAAGGCGCTCCTCTCCCGGGAGTACGCGCGGGACCGGGCGGGCCTGATCGGGGACCGCGCGTCAGCGGAGCTGCGACCGGGCCGCCCCGACGGCGCGGAGCCACGTCTCCCTGCTCACGTGCGCCGCAGTGCCGGACGCCGGGTCGACCTAGCGGACCCCACGACGGGGGAGCCCACGGTGCAGTCGGACGGGGTGACCCGCGGCGACACCTGTCACGTCGACGTGGTCGACCGCTGGGGCAACATGATCTCCGCGACGCCGAGCGGCGGCTGGCTGCAGAGCTCTCCCACCATTCCGGACCTCGGCTTTCCCCTCGGCAGCCGCCTGCAGATGTTCTGGCTGGAGGAAGGTCTCGCCTCATCGCTGGCCCCGGGGCGTCGGCCGCGTACCACGCTGAGCCCGACCATGGTTCACCGCGACGGGGAGCCCCTGCTGGCGTTCGGCACTCCCGGTGGCGACCAGCAGGACCAGTGGCAGCTGCTGTTCCTGTTGCGCCATCTCGTCGGCGGTCGGTCCCTGCAGGAGGCCATCGACGCGCCGATGTGGCACACCATCAGCCTGCCGGCCTCGTTCTACCCGCGCGACATCGAGCCCGGCGTCCTCGTGGTGGAGGACCGGCTGGACGAAGATGTTCTGGCGGCACTGCGTGCGCACGGGCACGAGGTGCGGCTGTCCGGCGCGTGGAGCCTCGGCCGCCTGTGTGCGGTGACCCGCGACCCGGGCACGGGGGTGCTGGCGGCCGGAGCGAACCCGCGTGGCATGCAGGGCTACGCCTGCGGCCGCTGACCGTCAGCGGGCCCCGTACCCGGCCTCGGCGTTCTCGTACGCCGCGGCGGAAGCGGCATCGAGATGCGCCAGTGCGGCTCGCTCGGCCCGGTCACCGTCACCCGACTCGATAGCGTCGACCAGCTGGATGTGCTCGGCCCACGAGTGTGGTGCCCGTTCCGCGGCACCCAGCCGGAAGACCCACTGCACATGGAGGTACAGCGCCTTGGCGATCGACGACAGCCAGGGGTTGCCGCTGATCTCGAGGATCCGCAGGTGCAGGGCGCTGTTCAGCTCGGCGACCCGGGGCAGGTCCTGCCGCTCCGTCGCCTCCCGGCCCTGGTCCAGCAGTGCCCGCAGGGCGGCCACGTCCGCCGCCGTCGCCCGCTCGGCCGCCAGCCGGGCGGCCAGCCCCTCCAGGCGCTGGCGGACGGCGAACATGTCCGTGATGGTCGCGCTGCTCGGGGAGGCGACCACCGCACCGCGGCGGGGCAGGATCACGACGAAACCCTCCGCCTCCGCGACGCGCAGCGCCTCCCGGACCGGGTTCCGAGAGACGGCGAAGTCCTCGGCCAGCCGATCCTCGGTAAGCCGCTCGCCGGGGAGGTAGTCGCCGTTGATGATGGCGGTCCGCAGTGCGGCGAGGACCTGGTCGCGTAGCGGCAGGTGTTGAGCGCCGAGCTTGCCCCGCAGGTCTTCAACCAACGTGACCGCCTCTCCGTGAACCGACCAGCAAAGCGTATACGAAGAACAATCTGCGGAGGATAGCCGACCGTGCTGAAAACAGTGCCGACCGTCGTACGCTTTCGGGCCGCGGCGAGGGGCGACCAGAATCTCCTAGGGCGACGGCACGCCCTGGTTGTCGTCCTCACCTTCCTGACCGGCAGCGCCGACGCCGTCGGCTTCCTGGCCCTCGGTGGAGCCTTCTCGAGCGTCATGACCGGCAACATGGTCCTGCTCGGCCTCTCGGCGGGCCGAGGCGACGCCGACCTCGCCCTGACCTCAGGCTGCGCCATCGCCAGTTTCATCACCGGCGTCCTCGCCGGCGCCCACGTCGCCGGCTCGGCGCAGCCGGACGACCCGGTCTGGCCACGCCGCGTCACCCGGGCGCTCGTCCTGGAACTCCTGGTATTCGTCGTTTTTCTCGTCGTCTGGGTGGTCACCCTTCCCAGTCGGTCGGAGCACGTCGACCTTGGGCTCCTGATGCTGTCGGCGGCGGCGCTCGGCGTACAGAGCAGTGCCATTCAACGGTTCGGCGTACCGGGGCTCTCCTCCACCTACCTGACCGGCACCCTCACGAGTCTGATCGCCGGTGTCGCCGCCCGGAGCCCGTGGCGCAGCCTGCGGCCCAAGATGCACGTCCTGATGGCCCTGATGAGCGGCGCCGCTGCGGGTGCGCTGGTTGCCGTGCACCTGTCCGCGTGGTCGCCGGTGCTGTTGATCGTGCCGCTCGTGGTCGTCATCGCCGTGTCCTCGCGCATGGCGAAGTAGGCGCCCAGCAAACGCGCCGCTCACCTGGCCCGCACGAGGAGACGTGTCAGCCGACCTTCGGGGTGGCGCGGGAGATGATCGCGGCGAAGTCGACGCCGGCCGGCAGGGTGCCGTACGCGTGGCCGTGGTCGCCGGCGAGCCGGGAGGCGCAGAAGGCGTCGGCGACGGCGGGGTGGCCGTGCCGGACCAGCAGCGAGCCCTGCAGGACCAGCGCGAGCCGTTCGACGACGCGGCGCGCCCGCAGCTCAAGGTCGGCGGGGTCGGACAGGTCGGCCTGCACCTGGCGGACCGCGGCGTCGAGTCGTGCGTCGGTGCCGGCCGCGGCGCTCACCTCGGCCTGGAACGCCTCCATGACCTGCGGTTCCCTGGCGAGAGCGCGCAGGACGTCCAGTGCGGCGACGTTGCCGGAGCCCTCCCAGATCGAGTTCAGTGGCGATTCGCGGAACAGCCTCGGCATGCCCGACTCCTCGACGTAGCCGTTGCCGCCCAGGCATTCGAGGGCCTCGGCGGCGTGTGCCGGCCACCGCTTGCACACCCAGTACTTGCCGACGGCGAGGGCGAGGCGCTTGAACGCGGTCTCGCCTGCGTCGCCGCGCGCGGACCGGTCGGTCGCACCGGCGAGGCGCATCATGAGGACGGTGGCGGCCTCGGACTCGACCGCGAGGTCCGCGAGCACGTTGCGCATCAGCGGCTGGTCGACGAGGTACCGGCCGAAGGCCTGCCGGTGGGTGACGTGGTGGGCGGCGGTGATCACGCCCTGGCGCATCCCGGCCGCCGCGCCGATGACGCAGTCGAGGCGGGTCAGGTTGACCATGTCGATGATCGTGTGCACGCCCCGGCCCTCGTCGCCGACGCGCCAGGCGACGGCGTGCTCGTACTCGACCTCGGACGACGCGTTGGACCTGTTGCCGAGCTTGTCCTTCAGGCGCATCAGCCGCATCGGGTTGCGCGTGCCGTCCGGGAGGACCCGCGGAACCAGGAAGCAGGTGAGCCCGCCCGGCGCCTGGGCGAGGGTGAGGAAGACGTCGCACATCGGTGCAGAGGTGAACCACTTGTGCCCGACGAGCCGGTAGGTGCCGTCCGGCTCGAGGCGCGCGGTGGTGGTGTTGGCGCGCACGTCCGAGCCGCCCTGCTTCTCCGTCATCGACATGCCCGCCAGCAGCCCCTGCTTGGCCAGCGGCGAGCGCAGCCCGAAGTCGTACGTCGCGGCGGTGAGCAGTGGCTCGTACCGCGCGGCCAGTTCCGGGTTGTGCCGTAGCGCCGGCACCGCCGCGTAGGTCATCGAGATCGGGCAGCCGTGGCCGGCGTCGGGGCGCCACGTGTAGAACTTGGCGGCCCGGGCCACGTGCGCGCCGGGCCGGTCGTCCGCCCACGGCGCGGCGTGCAGGCCGTACGTGACCGCGGTGCGCATCAGCTCGTGCCAGGCCGGGTGGAACTCCACCTCGTCGATCCGGTGGCCGTAGCGGTCGTGGGTGCGCAGCACCGGCGGGTGCTCGTTCGCCAGCCGCCCGTACTCGATGGCCTGCTCGCTGCCGCCCAGCCGGCCCAGCTCGTGCAGCTCGGCGGTGGCCCAGCCGACGCCCTCCCGCTCCAGCCCGTCGAGCAGGGCCGGGTCGTCCGCGGCGTCGTAGCCGGCCAGCGGGGGGACCTGGTTGAACACCTCGTGTGTGGTCACGGCGATACTCCAAGCGCACGGTGGATGAACGCGATCAGGCCGGGAATGGTGTCCCGGCCGGCGACGCCGGCGGCCAGCGGGCCGACCATGGCCTCGGCCAGGGCACCGACCAACGCGGTGGCGGACAGATCGGGATCCTGCGGGGGCAGCTCGCCGCTCGCCACACCCTCCGCGACGTAGCCGGCGATCAACTCCGCGTACGCCCGGCGGAAGACGAGCCGCTCGGCGTCAACCGCCGGGTCGACCGGCTCGGCGAGCAGGGCGTACGCCAGCCGCGGGGACTGCAGGGCACGGCCGGAGAAGGTCTCGACTACGGCGGAGACTCGCTCGGCGACGCCGGTCTCCAGTGCCGCCGCGCGTGCGACCGCGTCGACCTCGCGCTGCGAGGCTGTCCGGAACACCTCGGCAAACAAGTCGGCCTTGGTGGGGAAGTGGCGGTAGACGCTGCCGGTGGCCAGGCCCGCCCGCTCCGCGACGGCCGCGACGGAGCAGCCGGCGTACCCGTGCGCGGCCATGATCTCGAGTGCCGCGGCGATGATCCGCTGCCGCGAAGCGCTCAGCCGAGCCTTCACGCGCTCGGTGCTCCGGTAGGCCATGCAAGGATTGAACCACCGTTCAATCCTTGGCGGCAAGGTGCCGTCTCGCGTCCGTCGGGATCGGCGGCCGGCCCACCAACTGACGCTGGCCCGAGTCAGACGGGGTAGTCCGTCCGATGGACGTAGGTGAGCTGGTCTCGGTCGACGCCCCAACTGGTGAGCAGATCGTTTAGCTCGTTCTCGTCTTGCGCCTGTGCGACTCGCAGGTCGGTCATGCCGTCACCTGGCCCGATGCACCGGTCGCTGTCGATGTAGCTGGCTTCAAACTCACGGTGGAACAGGTTGAAGGCCTGCTTGTCGCCGGTGGGGGCGACATGCCGGATCGGGTAGATGGCGATCCAGGCTCGGCGGTCGGGGCGGGAGGCGGGGACCTCAGCGACGAGTTGCTGCCCGCGGCGGAGCGCGGTGCGTAGCGCCGTTGGCCATCCTTCAGTCACGGCGACGATTGAACCACCGTTGGCTTGTCTGACGAGGTGGGTGAAGGTTTCGCGAGCGAACGATGAGGGCTTCGAGCTGACCCGCGGCTTGGATGCGGGCCTTCATGGCTCCCCGTCGGGGCGACGCGCAGGGCGCGGATCATCTCGACCTGTCCGTGGCGGGTCTTCGGGGTGCCACTGGCGCGGCCGGAGAGCGTCGAGTCTCGGGACCTCGGTGACAGGGCCGCTTCCGTCCCAGGTGATGCCTAACGGATGGCCTAGATCCTTCGGGAGAAATGGCCGCGGCCAGTGACGACGCCCTCGATGTGGGCCAATCGCTGGCCCCGCGCTTGGGTAGCTGAGCTAGCTGGTCGGCAGTCGCCAGGGTTGCAGGACTCCCGCCGGTCGGTTGGTGTCGCTACTGGCCGTTGGCCGTCTCGACCCGGGTGATCAGTAGCTTCAGCCGGGCGATCTCCTCGGCGAGCGCGGCGTTGCCCGCCGCGGTGAGGGTGATCCAGGTCCGGCCGCGCCGCCCGGCATAGCCCTTCTCGATTTCGACCAGGCCGGCCGTCTCCAGCACGCTCAGGTGTTGGGAGAGGTTGCCGGCGGTCAGTTCCAGCTGGGTGCGCAGGTAGCCGAACTCCACCCGGCGGGCCTCGTGCGCGATGGTGAGGATGCCGAGGCGGACCCGCTGGTGCACCACGTCGTCGAGCCCGGTGACCGGATGCGCGGATTCGTTCTCGTCCGCCGGGGTGTCGGCAGGACCGGTCATCGGGGCCGCCGCAGCCGTTGCGCCAGCGCGAAGCCGGCGCTGCCCAGCAGCAGCACGCCGCCGTTGATGACCAGGTGGGGTACGAACCAGGTGTGCGGACCCCAGTGCGCGCCCCAGCCGAAGTTGATCGGCACCAGCACCACCGTCAGGTATCCGAGGGCGAACAGCAGCAGCGCGACGTGCCGCTCCAGCCAGGCCAGCACCAGCAGGGCCACCCCGATCGCGCCGGGCGGGGCGAGCAGCCGGGACAGGAACTGGACGAAGGCGGACGGATCCTCCGGGTAGGCCGGGTGGAGGCGGACCCACACCGCCGCGAAGGCGAAGCCCAGCCCGACGAGCGCGACGCCGGTGACCGCGTACGGCAGCACCCGGGCGTCCACTCCCCGGGCCCGGGCGACCCGCAGGTATCCGCCGGCGATCACCACGTACGCCAGGACCAGCGCCGCCAACCAGTAGAACGTCACGGTCTGGAGCCAGACCTTGCATACCTGACCGTCGCCCACCGCCTGGCAGTCGCTGACGACCGCGCGGCCGTACCGGTGCACCGGGATCGCCCCGAAGATCACCAGGGCCAGCACCAGCAGCGGCAGCCACGTCACCCGCTGCGCAAGACGAACTCGGCGCGCGAGGTCGCGCGCATCAGCCAGCAGCCGGCGGGGGTCGCCGCCGGCGGGTACCGAATTAGTGGTCATGCAGACAGGTTTGCACACCAAACCGATTGGCGCTAGTGGGTTGCGGATGAGAAGCATGTCATCGATCGCTGAATAGTTGATCTTGGCGTTCATGTTCGTCAGCATTCGTCGGCGCTGCCCGCTCACCTGCCGCGATTCGCGCCCCTGTCACAGATCGTGAGGCCCCCGCGAAGCGTCCTGATGATCATGTCAGGCATCAGGTGGGACGCAGGTGGGCGGTCTCGAGACGTGCGTGACAAGGTTCGGCTAGACGACGCAGAACTCGTTGCCCTCCGGGTCCTGCAGCACCGCGGCGTAGAACTCCATGCCCGGCTCATCCATGATCCGAAGCACGATGGCTCCGGCCATCGTCAAGCGTTCCACCGTCGCGGTGACCCGCTGGGTGCGAAGCGCCAACGGCACGTCGCGCCCTCCGCCCACCTTCAGGTCGAGATGTACGCGGTTCTTGGCAACCTTCGGCTCCGGCACCCGTTGGAACCAGACGCGCGGCCCCCGTCCCGTGGGATCGACGATGGACTCCGAAAATTCTCCGGCGCCCGGGGGCAGCTCGTCCTCGGGCACTCCCATGTCGAACCAGTAGTCCCGCCACGTCGCGTGGCCGCGTGGTGGCGCCTCGGGCACGTACCCCAGCGCTTCTGCCCAGAACGGGACCAGCCGGCGGGGATCGCTGCAGTCGATCACCAGTTGCAACGTCATCTCCATGCCTGGACCCTTTCAGACGGCTACGACAAGCACGGCCCAGCGAACGTAGGCGAAGTGTCACGCAGGTAGCGATACCGATCTGTCACCGAGGTCCTGGGACCGGACAGGCACGGGCGGAAAGTGGCCGGAGTCGGACACCCGGACGGCCCCGCAAACGACCCGACATTCTGATCGCCGACAAGGGCTACGCCCACAACGCCACCCGCGCCGAGCCTTGCGGCAACGCGGGATCCGGCATGTCATCCCCGGGCGATCGACCAGGTCGCCCATCGGGCGGCCAAGGGCAGCGCCGGCGGGCGACCGCCAACCATCGACGAGACCACCTACCGCAAGCGCAACGTTGTCGAACGCTGCTCAACCGACTCAAGCAATGGCGAACTCGCCGGCCGCGTTCGCCTGACCGGCGACAGCGGCAAGCAGTCGGCGCCCAGCTCCTTGACGGCGGTGGGAGGCATCCACCGCCATCCCCCAGAAGTATCGGGCTGGCTTTCCAGGCTCGTCCCGGCACGGCCACCTCACATGCGAGACCACTGCGACGACCGCATCCCCGCGCGGTAGCCCGAATGTCACCTCCACCGCGACCTCTACGAGATCCACGCAATCACAGTAGGACCCGGTTGAACAAGATCGGCAGGACACGCCTAGTCGGCGAGACTCTTGGCCAGGAGATGCTCCCGGCGCACGCCGTCGGGCATGAGGTCGCCGAGCTCGCCCGTGTCACGGAAGCCGTTCCGCCGGTACAGCGACCAAGCATTCCTGTTGCCCTCCACCACGGCCAGCCGCAGCGTCCCCGCGCCCACCAGCCGGGCCCACTGCTCGACCGCCCGCACGAGGTGGTCGCCCACGCCGCGGCCCCGCCCCACCGGCGCCACGTACATCGAGATCAGCTCGACCACCCCGTCCTGCTCGGTCGGCACCCCGCTGGCCATCCCGACCGGCTGCCCGTCGAGCACTGCCACCACGTTGTACGAGCCGGGGATGGCGAGCCGAGCGCGCCAGCGTTCTTCACGGTCGCCGTCGCCCTGCCAGTCCGCCAGTTGTGAACCGAAGGCGTACGCCGCCTCCGTGAGCGCGGCGAGACGCAGTTCCCGCCAGCTCTTCCAATCGCCCTCGCCGAGCACACGCGTTTCGATCACCCGCGAAGGCTGCCGGAGGTGTGGGGCCCAGGCAACGCAGTTTCCGCTGTACGGAGGGTGCAGGCGTACGTCGCTAACCGAGCGCGGCCGGCCGGTCGAGCAGGGCAACCAGCTTCTTCGGCGCCAGGACGCAGTAGCTCTCGGTGAGCAGCTCGGCGACCTCGTCCCAGTCGACGCCGTCGTCGAGCACCATGCCGACGACGTCCGCGCCCCAGCCCGGCTTGAAGAACGGGTGGCCGCTGGCGATCAGCCCGGCGATCTCGTCGCCGGGCGATCGGAACGTCAGCATGCAGACGGGCTGGCCCGTCGCGGCAGCGCGGCGTAGGCCGCCTGGTGATCGGGGTCGACCGTGTAGACGTGCGCGAACGTGCGTTTGCGAATCCGCCACCGCGTGCCCACCCAGGCCGCCTCCTCATAGGTCTCCGGCAGCCCGAGGCAGACCGGCCGGAGCCGGTCGAGGATCTCGGGCGGAACGTCTCCAGGGCCAGTCACGCTCGCGACGCTATCCGCCTCATCCGACAAGTCCCGCCTCCCCTCGTCGTCATCGCACGCCAGCGTCTCGTCGGTGGTTCGGGGCGCCCATTTGTCGTAGCGGGAGAGTAAGACTGACTGAGGCCGATGAGTTCGGCCGTGGAGGACGGCCTTACCCGAGAGCATGGTCGACGAGAACGAAGGGACCGAGGATATGAGCGGCGTACGAGTGCTGGTGGGCACACGCAAGGGCGCGTTCACGTTGACGTCGGACGGCAGGCGCGGCGACTGGACGGTCGACGGGCCGCACTTCGGCGGCTGGGAGGTCTACCACCTCACCGGGTCCCCGGTTGACCCGAACCGGCTCTATGCGTCCCAGTCGGGTGGCTGGTTCGGGCAGCTGATCCAGCGCTCGGACGACGGCGGCAAGAGCTGGACCACGGTCGGCAACGACTTCGCGTACGAGGGCGAGGCCGGCGAACACCTGTGGTACGACGGCACCCCGCGTCCGTGGGAGTTCAAGCGGATCTGGCACCTGGAGCCGTCCCGGGATGACCCCGACACCGTGTACGCGGGTGCGGAGGACGCCGCCCTCTACCTGTCGACCGACGGCGGTCTGAAGTGGAAAGAACTCACCGCCCTGCGTACGCACCGGACCGGGCCGACGTGGCAACCCGGCGCCGGCGGGATGTGCCTGCACACGATCATCCTGGACCCGGTGCACAAGGACCGGATCTACGTCGCCATTTCGGCGGCGGGCGCGTTCCGTAGCGACGACGGCGGCGCCAGCTGGCTGCCGATCAACAAGGGCCTGCGCTCGGGGGAGATCCCCGACGCGGACGCCGAGGTCGGCCACTGCGTGCACCGCATCACCCAGCACCCGTCCCGGCCGGACACCCTGTTCATGCAGAAGCACTGGGACGTCATGCGCAGCGACGACGCCGGTGCGAACTGGCGCGAGGTCAGCGGCGACCTGCCGTCGGACTTCGGGTTCCCGATCGCGGTGCACGCGCACGAGCCGGACACCATCTACGTGGTGCCGATCAAGAGCGACTCCGAGCACTTCCCGCCGGAGGGAAAGCTGCGCGTCTACCGCAGCCGCACCGGTGGCGAGCAATGGGAGCCGTTGACCAACGGCCTGCCGCAGTCCCACTGCTACGTCAACGTGCTGCGCGATGCGATGGCGGTCGACACACTCGACCCGTGCGGGATCTACTTCGGCACCACCGGTGGCCAGGTCTACCACTCGGCGGACGGCGGCGACAGTTGGGCGCCGATCGTGCGGGACCTGCCGGCGGTCCTCTCCGTGGAAGTCCAGGCGCTGCCGTGATCCGGGTCGTCCTCCCGGCCCACCTGAAGAACCTCGCCCATGTCACCGGCGAGGTACGTCTCGAGGTGGCCGGTCCGGTTACCCAGCGCCTGATCCTGGACACCCTCGAGGCGCAGTACCCGATGCTGCTCGGCACCATCCGCGACCGCCACAGCGGCAAGCGCCGCGCGTTCGTCCGCTTCTACGCCTGCGAGCAGGACCTGTCCAACGACTCGCCGGACACACCGCTGCCCGAGGAGGTGATCGCCGGCAAGGAACCGTTCATCATCCTCGGGGCGATGGCCGGGGGATAGGGCATCGCTGCCGGCCCCGGTCTTCTACGGCGAGACTCGTACCTCTACGGAGCTGATGAACCACCGAAAGTCGGACGTGCTGTCAATGGACACGTCGTTTGTGCCGCTGATGTCGAACGAACGCGTCCCGGCGCACACGACGACGGACTGATCCGCAGGCACCGGTCCCGCGCTGAACAGCTGTGCGAAGTAGTGGGCACCGCGGGTCAACTTCTCCTGCAGAAAGCTCTCGTCGTCGTCGGTCTCCTCGTCGAGGACCGACATCTGGGCATACGACGGCTCGGCCACGTTGGGATGCAGGACGTCGAACATCAGGAAGTTCTGCTGGCCCGTGCGGGAGTTCGACCATCCCCACTCGTCCTCTGTCTCCAGGCGGTGCGTCGCCTCGACGCATTGCGCATCGATGAGGACCTCGACCAGACCTGTCGTCGGCGGGACGAAGGCGAATGCCACCGCGCTGAAGCCATCGCCGGACGCGTAGTCGAAGTCGCCGGCGTCGCTGTCCTCCATCGTGATCGAGATGCCCACGTCTCCGACCGACGGGTTCAGCGTGTGGATCCGATCAACGACGAAGTTGTCATTGTGCACCGGGACGAAACCGAAGTTGAACCCGAAGAACGGCGGCCGGAAGACTTCCCACCGGTGCGGACCCTGGCTGTCGTCGGGATCAAAGACTCCCCAGGGCAGCGCCCGATCATGGAACGGAGACAGGCTCAACCATTTGTCGAGGTTCTTCGAGAGGTGAAAGCCGGCGCTGATGTTTTCGCCGGCCGTGAAGACATCGGCGATCGCCTCGTGGTATTCGGTCCCGATCGCGGCCAGCTCGTCACGCCTGATGTCTCGACTCCGCAGGAATGCGTCGGCCTTCTGCTTCCTGGCTTCGTTCAATTTGTCGTAGCTGGCCGCCAGACCTTCGGGCGGCTGAAGCAGATCACGAAAAGTCAGCCGCTCCTGGCGCATCAGGTCCCGCAAATCCGCCCAGTTGTCGTCGCCCACAAGGCGCCGCAGCCGGTCACTTGCCTTGGCCGACAGTTTCGCGGCTGCGCGGCTGCGCTTCTCGGTGATCTTCCGTAGGCGCTTCTCGCGCTCCTTGGCCGCCGCGTCCGCCGATCGCTGCGCTTCCGCGGGAAACTGGCTGAAATTCCGAATCGCCTTGCACGTATCGAACACGTGGACCACCCCACCAATGCCTCGCGTCCATGCTGCTCCGAGATCTCTCTGGGTGGCCATACGGGTTGTGCCATGTTTGCAACACCGCATCTACCTTCAAATGCAAATCAATCAGACTTTGATCCGCCGCGCCCGGTGCTTGTCGGCTGGCTCGCGTCGGGTCGACAATCGACCCATGCCTACGAAGACGCACATCCCGCGTCTCGCCTGGGACGCGGCCCGGGCCATCGTCGACGCCTCGGCCGACCCGGCCCGGGCGGTCTCGTTCGCCGACTGGCTCGATACCCACGCCGGTCGCCCATACGGACAGTTGGTGATCGAGTGCCGAGACCGGCTGGCCGCCGCCTACGGCTTCGAGTCAACGGCGGTTGAGGCCGGCATTTGGCGCGTTCGCCTCGATGACCTGCTCCACGACCGACCTGACCTGGTAGAGCCACTGGCCGAGCTGATCCGGGCTACGGCCGACACCACGCGGCCCGGCGCCGCGTGATCGCAGGAGCCGTCCGCGCCTACCAGGGCAGCTCGGCGTCGTGGATGAGCAGGGCAACCTGGACGCGGTTGTTGAGTTCCAGTTTGGTCAGCAGCCGGGACACGTGACCCTTGACGGTCGGTACGCTCATGCCCAGCTCGGCGCTGATCTCCGCGTTCGACATTCCACGGCCGAGCGCGACGGCCACCTCCCGCTCCCGATCGGTGAGCTGGGCCAGGCTGGCCCGGGCCTGGCTCCGCCGGGGACCCGCCGCCGGGTCGGCGATGTGGTCGATGAGCTGTCGAATGACGGCGGGCGACAGGGTGGCCGCGCCGGAGGCGACGGTGCGGATCGCCTCGATGATGTCGCGCGGCGGCGTGTCCTTGAGCAGGAAGCCGCTGGCGCCGCCGCGCAGTGCCTCGAGGACGTACTCGTCGGCGTGGAAGGTGGTCAGGACGATCACCTGCGGTGCTGACGGCCGGCACCGGATGCGCTGCGTGGCGGTCAGGCCGTCGACCTTGGGCATGCGGATGTCCATGAGGATCACATCCGGCCAGTGGGCGTCCGCGAGCGACACCGCGTCTGCGCCGTCGCCTCCCTCGGCGACCACCTCGATGTCGGGCGAGCCGCCGAGGAGGATGCGAAGCCCGGCCCGCACCAGCGGGTCGTCGTCGACGATGGCCAGCCGGATCGGCCGATCCCGGGTCAGGCCGGCCATGGCAGCCAGGCCTGGAGCCGGAACGTGTCGCGGTCGACGCCGTACGCGATCCGGCCGCCGGCAAGCGCGACCCGCTCGCCGAGGCCGACGAGGCCCATCCCGGCGCCCGGAACCGCCGATCGCCCTGGCGTGCGCGGGCAGGGGTTGGTGATCGTGATCCGTAGGTCCTCGCCGGCACTGCCGTCGAGGAGCACGTCCACCGTCGCGTCGGGGGCGTGCTTGCGGGCGTTCGTCAGGCCCTCCTGCACGAACCGGTATGCCGTGCGGCCGAGGACGGCGGACGGGTCGGCCGGCGGTACCCGGCAGGTGTAGCGGACCGTCATCCCGGTGGCGCGGGCGCCGTCGACGAGTTCCGGCAGGTCGGTGAGGTCCGGCTGGGGCGGCTCCGGCCGCCCGGCCGCATCGTCGCGAAGCACCCCGATCGCGGTACGCAGCTCCTGTAGCGCTTCGTGCGCGCTGTCCCGGATCGCCCCGGCGGCAAGCGCGATCTCCTCAGGCCGCGCGTCGGTGCGTACCTCCAGGGCCCCTGCGTGCAGGCTGACCAGCGACATGCGGTGGGCGAGGACGTCGTGCATTTCCCGGGCGATCCGGGCGCGTTCGGTCAACCGCGCCTGGTCGACGCGCAGGTGTTGCTCGGCTTCGAGGCGGGCCGCTCGCTCGCGCAGCGAGCGGGTCAGCCGCCGGTGCGCCTGCACGAACAGTCCCCAGCCGATCGCGGCGACGGTGAGTCCCGCACGCACCACCACGTCCACCCAGAGCGGGAATGACGGATGGTCGTGCAGCAGCGAGTACACCGGGCCGAGCAGGACGTGCGCGGCGGCGAGCGGCAGCACGACCCGCGCCCGGCGGCGGATCGCGACAGTGAACAGCGCGACCATGATGGCGCCGGTCGCCATCACGGACACCGCACCGAACGGCAGCAGCGCCAGGGCGAGCGCGAGCGGCCAGCGCCGGCGCACCACCAGGGTGAGCGCGCAGGCGGTACCGATGGCGACGTCGACCGGCCACGGCAGGGCCGCCCCTGGCGTGGTCGCGTCACCGAGGGGCACCATGACCGCCCCGTAGGCCAGGGCCAGCCCGATCGCGATCCCGTCGGCAACCCGGTTACGCAGCGCCGACCGGGCGCTGCCCGTTGGCTCGGGCACCAGCAGGGCGAAGAGCAGGGCCGACATGTGGGCAGCCTACGAGGCCGAGGCGCTTGTCGGGACCTACCAAAGTCGTGGCCGGTACCGGACCCGGGGCGGGGGTCGGCACCCGACCGCCGGCCGATGTGTGCCGCCGCCGGTTCGGCACATCCTCGGCCCATGACAGTCACGGATCTCTGGCGACCGGCCATGGTGGTGGTACCTGCGGCCGCGTGGGGTGTGGCCGCTGCCCGCTGGACGCCGCGTGGGCCGTTGACCAACGCCGAGGCGCTGTGGGCGATCGGGATCAGCGCCGCGGTGGGCCTCGCCGCCGGGTGGATGAGTCGCTCGCGGTGGTCGATGCTCACCGCTCCCGCGGCCTTCGTGGTGGCGCTGGAGGTGACCCGGATGGGGGTACGCGGACCGTCGGTGGACGCGCCGCAGCTGAGCCCGTTCGGGATCATCGCCCTGGTCGGCGGCCGGGGCGTGCACGGCGTCCTGTCCGTGCTGCCGCTCGTGCTCGGCGCCGCCTATGGCGGGGGTCTGCGCCGCCGCACCCGGCGCGGCGCCGTGCCCGGCGGCCCCGCTTTCCGGCACCGTCGCTGGCCGAGCGTGGTTCGGCGGGCGGGCACGGGCTGCTGACCGTTGCGCTGGCGGCCGTGACGGTGGCGGTGGCCATTCCCGCCCGTACCGCCCCGCTCGGCCCGCGCGGGGTCGCTGAGCTGACCCAGGTCGATGTCGGCGGCTACCGGCTGGGCGTGATGATCCGTGGCGTCGACACCGCGGCCCCGGTGCTGCTGTTCATCCCCGGCTCGCCGGGCGGCACCGAGATCGGCACCGTGCGCCGCTACCTCGGCGCGCTGGAACGGCGCTTCGTGGTGGCGACCCTCGACCGGCGCGGCGGCGGTTCGTCGTACCCGGCGCTGGACCCGACGGCGACGGTGACGCTGGACAGCGAGGTCACCGACACGCTCGCCGTCACCGACTACCTCCGACGCCGCTTCGGGCAGGAGAAGATCTACCTGCTCGGGCACTCGGGCGGCTCCATCGTCACCGTGCTCGCCGTGCAGCGCCACCCAGAGAAGTACCGGGCATACATCGGCACCGGCCAAGCGGTCGACCTCGTGACCACCGACCGCATCGCCTACCACGACATCCTGGCCTGGGCCCGGTTCACCGGTCGGAACGGCCTGGCCGCGCAGCTGCTGGACCAGGGCCCGCCGCCGTACCGGAGCGTCTACCGCTACGAGCCGATCATGATGTACGCACCCCAGGCGTACGACTACGACCACACCCCGAACGCGCCGGGGGCCACCGGGTTCACCATCGGCGTCGCCGAGTACACACTGCTCCAGAAGGTCCACACGATGAACGCGATTCTCGACACGTGGAGTGCGCTGTACCCCGACATGCAGCACGTCGACCTCCGACGCGACGTGCCGCGCCTCGCGGTACCGGTGTACTTCGTGCAGGGCGGACACGAGATGCGCAGCCTCGCCGAGCCCTTCCGGGACTGGTACCAGCAGTTGGACGCACCCCAGAAACACCAGTACGTGTTCGAGACCGCCGGGCACCGCGCCATGTTCGAACAACCAGACCGCTTCGTCGCGGTCATGGCCCGAATCCTGGCCGGCTAGTGCCTCGTCTTTGAACGTTGATCGTGTAATCCGTCGGTTCTGAGGATGTGTCGGGCAGGCTGTCTCTCATCGTTCACGGTGGGAGGTGGTGGCCGGTGGGCAGACGCCCGGAGGTGTTCGTCC
>NZ_QGGF01000257.1 GCF_003857015.1 Micromonospora globispora
GCGGGGAGTTCCGCGCGGCCGACCGCCGGGGCGGCTTCCGTCCCGAGGGGCGGGGCCGGGACGACCGCCCGCGCGACGACCGGCGGGGCTTCGGCGGGCGGCCGCCAGCGCGTACCCACTGATCTGCACCGACGCCGCCGTGGAGCGCATGCTCCGCGGCGGCGTTTCCGCATCCTCTGCCGATGGCGCCGGTGTGGCGTAACGTCCGGTTCATGCCGACCATGCCCAAGTCGCTCTTCTGGACCAGGACGGACACGGCCGGGGCGGAGCACGTCGTCCTCGACGACGGTCAGGGCCTGACCGCTCGGGGCGTCGCGCTGGCCGTCGATCCCCTCCCCTACACCTGCCGGTACCAGCTGACCGCCGGGCCGGACTGGGCGACCACCCGGCTCCAGGTGGAGGCCGAGGGGGCGGGCTGGTCGCGCAGCGTACGGCTGGAACCCACCGGTGGGCGGTGGCGGGTGACCACCGGCGAGCAGGGCGACCTGGACGCGGCGCTGCGCGCGGCCGGGCACCCGCCGGCCGGGCTGCCCGGCACGGACGACCCGGACCGGCTGGCCGAGGCGGCCGACATCGACCTGGGCGGCTCCCCGTTCTTCAACACCCTGCCGGTACGCCGGCTCGGCCTCGACAAGGCGCCGGCGGACACCGCCCGGCGGGTCACCGTGGCCTGGGTGCTGGTGCCGAGCCTGATGGTGGTCCCCGCCGAACAGGAGTACACGTCGCTCGGGCCCGGGCGGGTCCGCTTCTCCAGCGACACGTTCACCGCAGAGCTGGACGTCGACCCGGACGGCTTCGTGGTCCGCTACTCCGGGCTGGCCGAGCGGATCGACGCGCGCTGACCCGGGTCAGGCCGGCCAGGCGCCGGTGGTCAGGAAGCGGTCGATGGTGGCCAGGTGCGGGCCGAGGTCGAGGCCCTGACCGGCGACCCACCCGTCGGCGTAGTACGTGTCGGCGTAGCGGTCGCCGGCGTCGCAGATCAGGGTGACCACCGAGCCGGTCCGGCCGGCGGCCAGCATCTCGGCGATCAGCCCGAACGCGCCCCAGAGGTTGGTGCCGGTCGACCCGCCCACCCGGCGGCCGAGCACCCGCGAACCGGCGCGCATGGCGGCCAGCGACGCCGCGTCCGGCACCTGGACCATCCGGTCGACCACGGAGGGCAGGAAGGACGCCTCGACGCAGGGCCGGCCGATCCCCTCGATCCGGGAGCCGCGGTCGGTGCGGACCGACCAGTCGCCGGCCTGCCAGGCCGGGTAGAACGCCGAGTTGTCCGGGTCGACCACGCAGAGCTTGGTGGGCAGCCGCCGGTAGCGGGCGTACCGGCCGATGGTGGCGCTGGTGCCGCCGGTGCCGGCGCCCACCACGATCCACGCCGGTACGGGGTGCCGCTCCAGCGCGAGCTGGGAGTAGATGGACTCGGCGATGTTGTTGTTGCCCCGCCAGTCGGTCGCCCGCTCGGCGTAGGTGAACTGGTCCATGAAGTGCCCGCCGGAGTCCTCGGCGAGCCAGCGCGCCTCGATCACCACCTTGGCCGGGTCCTCCACCAGGTGGCAGCGCCCGCCCTGGAACTCGATCTGGGCGATCTTCTCCGGTGAGGTGGAGGCGGGCATCACCGCGATGAACGGCAGCCCCAGCATCCGGGCGAAGTACGCCTCGGAGACCGCGGTCGAGCCGGAGGAGGCCTCGACGATGGTGGTGCCCGGACCGATCCAGCCGTTGCAGAGCCCGTAGAGGAACAGCGAGCGGGCCAGCCGGTGCTTGAGCGAGCCGGTCGGGTGCACCGACTCGTCCTTGAGGTAGAGGTCGATGCCCCACTCTCTGGGCAGCGGGAAGGGCAGCAGGTGGGTGTCGGCGGACCGGTTGGCGTCCGCCTCGACGTTCGCGATCGCCTCGGTCACCCACGCGCGGCTGGCCTCGTCGCACCGGTCCAGTTGAGTCACGGCGGCAACGTTACAAGCGAGGCCGGTTCGGGTCCGGCCCGACCCGGCGAAGCTGCCGGCGCTGGCCGGCCCGGCCTGCGGCCCGGACCACCGGGGTGAGCGCCAGCGCCAGCCGGGGGAAGGCGTCGAGCAACCGGACCTGGGCGCCGCGCCAGCGCGGCAGGGTCACCACCGGCCGGGGCCGGCGGGCCAGCCGGACGGCCCGCGCCGCGACCCGCTCCGGGGCCAGCATCGACCCGGTGAAGGAGGCCAGGGCCCCGGGGTCGTCGAGCCGGTCGTGCAGCATCGGGGTCCAGATCCCGTCCGGGCAGAGACACGACACGTGTACGCCCCGGACCCCGGCCATCCGCAGGTCGGCGAGGGTGCCGAGGCTGAACGCGAGCAGCGCGTGCTTGCTGGCCGAGTAGACGGTCTCGCCGGGCGCGGCCACCAGCCCGGCCAGGGAGACCACGTTGAGGACGTGCCCGTGGCCCTGGGCCCGCATGACCTCCAGCGCGGAGAGGGTGCCGGTGATCGCGCCGAGGGCGTTCACCTCGACCACCCGCTGCCGCGTTGTCGCGTCGTGCTCCCAGGAGGGCCCGGTGACCAGGATTCCGGCGTTGTTCACCCAGAGTCCGAGCCCGCCGGGCATACCCCGCGCGGCCTCGGCCGCCACCGCGGCGCAGGCCCCCTCGTCCCGCACGTCGAGCGGACGGGACCAGCCGCCCAGCGGGGCGGCGGCGGCGGCCACCGCGTCGGCGTCCAGGTCGGTCAGGAGAACCCGCCAACCGTCGGCGTGCAGCGCGGCAGCGATGGCCCGGCCCAGTCCGCCTGCCGCCCCGGTCACCACGGCCGCTCCGGGTGCTGGCGTCGTCATCGGCGCACGGTATCGCCCCGTCTCCGTGCCGCGCCAGAGCCGCCGCTCCGACGCCGGAAGGAGACGGGGTCGCCGCGGCGGCACACCGGTGGTCACTCGCTTTGGAGCTGCCCGCACGAACGGGGCAGGGACAGGGCGCGCACCGGTCCGAAACCCCGACGCACAAGCGGGGCAGCTCCAAAGAAATCAACAGCTACCCGCCGCACAAACACGGCCAACGCACGCACCCGTCCGAGCCCGAACGCACGAACGGGGCAGCTCCAAAGGAGGCCTTCCCGTAGCCGTACCGCCGAGCGGGGTGCGTGACAGGCAGCAGGCAGATCGACGGCCTCCGCCAAGGCCGGCGGCTCAGGAGGCCGGCTGCTCGAGCGGCTGGGGGCGGTTCTCCCACTTGGTCGACAGGGCGATCCCGGTGCGGGTGGAGGCCACGCCCGGGGTGCGGTTCAGCCGTACGATCAGCTGCTCCAGCTCGGCGATCGTGCCGACCCGCGCCTTCAGCAGGAACGACTCCACCCCGGCCATGAAGTAGCAGGACTCGATCTCCGGCATCTGCCGGAACGCCTCCAGCACGTCGTCGGTGTCCCCGCCGGAGTCCTCGACGATGCCGATCAGCGCGGTCACGCCCAGCCCGATCGACTCCGGCTCCACCTCGGCCCGGTACGCCCGGATGACCCCGCTGGACTCCAGCTTGCCGACCCGTTCGTGCACCGCCGGTGCCGAGAGGCCGACCTGGCGGGCCAGCTCGGCGTACGACAGGCGGGCGTTGCCGCGCAGCAGCTCAACGAGGCTCAGGTCGATCGCGTCCACGACGTCCGACCCTAGCCGCCCGCCCGTAACGTCCGGCGACCGGCTTCCGTTGAGCATGACGTCATGTAACTGTTTGTGGACACAGCGCGAAGGAGACCCGACGCGGGTAATATTTCCTAACTTCCCACTCAGTGCGTTTTTCGCGTTTGGCGGACAGGCCAGGTCGCTGGTGCTGTAATTGCCATACGTCCCTCATGACGGCTCTGGGCTCGCACCGGCCGGGGGCAGTGTGTTCAGCCGGGGGCTTCGTCGAACGCGAGGAGGGGGCTGTGGACACTGGAGATCGCCTGCTGACACCGGGTGAGGTTGCCGCGCTGTTTCGGGTTGATCCGAAGACCGTGACCCGATGGGCAGCGGCCGGCCGGATAGGCAGCATCCGGACTCCAGGCGGACATCGCCGGTTTCGGGAATCCGAGGTGCGAGCCCTCCTCGAGGGGGAGGGCATGCTGGAGGAGGGAGAGGACATGGGCAAGCCACGCAACGTTGGCCCGACCGCCTCGACCGGCCCCGGCCCGGCCAACGCCGGCATGTACTGAGTGGTCGGATCGGCACGCGGACCGGCCGCCTGGTCCGGTCCGCGTGCGGCTGAGGCGGTCGCTTCCGGTCAGGAGCGGTCCGCGGCCAACTCACCGGACCAGCGGCGGAACAGGGTGTGCGGTACGCCCAGCGCGTCCAGCACCTTGCCCGCCACGAAGTCGACCAGCTGCGCAGCCGAGGCCGACGCCCCGGCGCCGTAGAACCCGGGGCTGGCGGGCAGCACCACCGCGCCGGCGTCGTGCAGCGTGATCAGGTGCTCCAGGTGGCTGCGGGTCACCGGGGTTTCCCGGGGCACCACCACCAGCGGCCGCCGCTCCTTCAGGTTGACCTCGGCCGCCCGCTGCAGCAGATCCTTGGAGAGCCCGATCGCGATGCCCGCGCAGGCCGCGGTGCTCGCCGGCACTACCGCCATGCCGCGTACCCGGTAGGAGCCGCTGCTGGGCCCCGCCGCCAGGTCGCCGGCGGGCCAGTGCCGTACGTCCGCGTCCGCCAGGTCGCGGCCCAGCCAGGCGGCCAGGTCGTCGGCCCAGTGCCCGTCCCGGAACGGTCGGCCGGTCTCGTCGAGGATGGTCAGCCGGGCGGCCCGGGAAACGATCAGGTCCACCGCTTCGCCGGCGTCGAGCAGGCCCCGGACGACCGCCGCCGCGTACGGCGTGCCGGAGGCCCCGGAGACGCCGACCACCCATGGTTCGCGCATACCGTCAAGCCTGCCTGGTCACTGCCGCGGACGGTCGGGCACCCCCTCGGTACCGGTCCGGAGGGTCCGCGTTGTCCCGTCCCGGCCCCCGTTGTCCCGCCGGGCCACGGCCCGCCCCGGCAACCTGACATGCTTCCGTCGACGATCCACGTCAATGGAAGGGATCGGTGATGACGGAGGCGGTGCTCTGGTCACTACGGGCCCACTGCGCGATCCCGCCCCGGCTCTCGCCATACGCCGATGACGTGCAGGAGTGGCTGGTCGATCAGTTCACCCACCTCGGTCTGCCGCTGGAGGCCGCGGCGCGGGACCGGCTGGCCCGGGCCGGCTTCGCCCGGTACGCCGGCCGGCTCTACCCGGACGCCACCGAGCCGGACCTGCGCGTGCTGGCCGCCCTGTTCACCTGGTTCTTCCTGATCGACGACGCGTGCGACGGGCCGGGCCGGCTCACCCCGGGGCAGATCCGCGCGCTCCGCGACGGGGCGCTCGCCCTGCTGCGGGAGGGCCCGCGGTGGCGCCATCCCGGCTTCTCCGGGCCGCTGCGCCGGCTGCTCGTGCAGGCGTGGCGGGAGCCCCGACGGCGGATGCCGGCCCGCTGGCGGCTCCGGTTCGCCGACGCGGTCGCGCACCACCTCGACGGCACCTGGCGGGAGTCGGTCGCCAAGGCCGCCGGCCGGGCGCCCGGCGTGGCCGAGTACGTGGAACTGCGCCGGGCCACCTCGGCGGCGTACGTGTCATATCCGCTGATCGAGTTCGCGACCGGCCGGCCGCTACCCGACCCGGTCTACCACCATCCCGCGCTGCGCCGGATCGGCGACCTCGGCAACGACCTGCTCTCCTGGTTCAACGACATCGCCTCGCTGGACCGGGACCGGGCCACCGCCGGGGGGCACAACCTGGTGCTGGCGGTGGCCGCCGAGCGGGGCGTGCCGATCGCGTCCGCGGTGGAGGTGGTGGCCGAGCGCTGGCGGACGGAGATGACCCGCTTCGTCGCGCTGCGCGCCGCCGTGCCGTCGTTCGGTCCGGCGCTGGACGAGTCGGTCACCGCCCATCTCGACGGGGTGGCCAACGCCGTCCGCGGCACCGTCGACTGGACGCTGGAGAGCGCCCGCTACCCGGTCGCCCCCGGCTCCTGAGCGGTCAGGGACGCAGGCCGAGCCGGAGCACCAGGTCGAGCAGGGCGAAGACGAAGAGCGCGATGCCGACGAACCCGTTCGCGGTGAAGAAGGCCCGGTTGACCTTGCTCAGGTCGGTCGGGCTGACCACCAGGTGCTGGTAGCCGAAGGCGACCGCGGTGAACGCCAGCCCGATCCACCAGAGCCAGCCGAAGCCGACCAGCGCGCCGAACCAGATGAAGAGCGCGAAGGTGATCACGTGCGCGACGGTGGAGGCGTGCAGCGCGAAGCGCAGGCCGTACCGGGCGGGGACGCTGTGCACGCCGATCCGCCGGTCGACGTCGGCGTCCTGGCAGGCGTAGATCAGGTCGAAGCCGCCGATCCAGAGACCCACGGCAGCGCCGAGCAGCCAGGCCGGCCAGGAGCCGTCGAGCGTGCCGGTGACCGCGAGCCAGGCGCCGACCGGGCCGACCGCCTGCGCGATCGCCAGGATGGCGTGCGGCCAGTTGGTGAACCGCTTGCCGTACGGGTAGACGACCAGCGGGACCACGGCGAGCGGCGCGAGCACCAGGCAGAGCGGGTTGAGCAGGGCGGCGGCGGCGAGGAAGACCAGCAGCGCGACCGCCGCGCCGGTCCAGGCCGTCCGCACGCTGACCGCCCCGGTGACCAGCTCCCGGCCGGCGGTACGCGGGTTCCGCGCGTCGATCTGCCGGTCGAGGATCCGGTTGGCGGCCATCGCGAACGTCCGCGCGCCGACCATCGCCACGGTGATCAGCAGCAGGTCGAGCCAGCGTACGTGGCCGCCGTCGACCTGCATCGCGGTCAGCGCCGACAGGTACGCGAAGGGCAGCGCGAAGACCGAGTGCTCGATCGCGACCAGTTTGAGGAAGGACTTGGCCCGTCCGGGGCGTTCCGCCGGGGCCTCGGTGACGGCCATCAGATCCCGTACTCCTTCCAGCGCTTGTCGACCAGCGAGACCACCTCGGGCGACATGGACATCTCCTCGGGCCAGCCTCGGGTGTAGCCCTCGCTGGGCAGCTTGCGGGTGGCGTCGATGCCCGCCTTGCCACCCCAGAACTGCTGGTACGACGCGTGGTCGAGGTGGTCCACCGGCCCCTCGGTGAGGAGCAGGTCGCGGGCGTAGTCGACGTTGCCGAAGGCGCGGAAGGCGACCTCGTTGTAGTCGTGCACGTCGCAGTCCTCGTCGACGATCACGATCAGCTTGGTGAGCGACATCAGGTGCGCGCCCCAGATCGCGTTCATCACCTTCTGCGCGTGCTTCGGGTAGCGCTTGCGGATCGACACGATCGCGCAGTTGTGGAAGACGCCGGCGGCCGGCAGGTCGTAGTCGACGATGTCCGGGATCAGCAGCTTGAGCAGCGGCTGGAAGATCCGCTCGGTGGCCTTGCCGAGGCCGTGGTCCTCCTGCGGCGGCTTGGAGGTGATGATCGAGTGGTAGACCGGGTCGCGCTGCATGGTCATGGTCTCGATGTGCAGCACCGGGAACGGCTCGACCGGCGTGTAGAAGCCGGTGTGGTCGCCGAACGGCCCCTCGGGCAGCCGCTCGCCGGGCTCCAGGTACCCCTCCAGCACCACCTGGGCGTGCGCCGGCACCTGCAGCGGCACGGTGAGGCAGTCGACCATCTCCACCCGCTCGCCGCGCAGGAACCCGGCGAACAGGTATTCGTCGATGTCGCCGGGGAGCGGCGCGGAGGCGGCGTAGCTGACCACCGGGTCGCAGCCGATGGCGATCGCGACGGGGAGCCGCTGGCCGAGCCGCTCGGCCACCGCGTGGTGGGCGGTGGAGTCCTTGTGGATCTGCCAGTGCATGCCCAGCGTGTTCCGGCTGTGCTGCTGGAGCCGGTACAAACCGAGGTTGCGCTTGCCGGTCTCCGGGTGCTTGGTGTGGGTCAGCCCGAAGTTGTGGAAGATCCCCCCGTCGCCGGGCCAGACCTGCAGCCCGGGCAGCCGGTTGAGGTCGACGCCGTCGCCCCGGTACACCACCTGCTGGCAGGGGGCGGTCTTGACCTTGCGCGGCGGCACGGACTTGAGCTGCATGACCTTGCCGAGGCCCTCGCGGATGCCGGACCAGCCGACCGGCAGCTCCGGCTTGACCAGCGCGCCGATCCGCTCGCCGATCTCGTCCAGCGAGTCGACGCCGAGCGCCATCGCCATCCGCTTCTCGGTGCCGAAGAGGTTGATCGCGACCGGCATCTCGCCCCGGGTCGGCCGCTCGAAGAGCAGCGCCGGCCCGCCGGCACGGACGGTCCGGGTGACCACCGCGCTGATCTCCAGCGTGGGGTCCACCGGAACGCTCACCCGCCGGAGCTCCCCCGCGCGCTCGAGCGCCGCGAGGAAGTCCTTGAGGTCGGTGTACGGGAAGCCACGAGCCGCCATGGCTGCCAGTCTCCCGCACCGCTCGCCGGCCCGCCCACGCCGGGTGGTGTGACCTGTGAGGAACGGCCCTCGTCGACGCCGCTCACCGGCATGGGCCGGAGCCGGCCGGGTAGTCGAGCCGTCCGGTGCGGCGGAAGGGGTGGGGATGGGCGACGAACGGGTCCCGGCGGGGTTCACCGAGCAGCGGATGCGGGTCGGCGACGCGACGATGAACTACGTCCGCGGCGGCAGCGGACCCACGCTGGTGCTGCTGCACGGCTATCCCCAGTGCTGGCGCATGTGGCGTCACCTGCTGCCCGAGTTGGCGCGGACGTACGAGGTGGTCGCGCCCGACCTGCGCGGCTTCGGCGACAGTGACGCGCCGCCCGACGGGTACGACAAGAAGACCGTCGCGGCCGACCTGCACGGGCTGCTCACCGGGCTGGGACTGGCCGGCGACATCCGGCTGGTCGGCCACGACCTGGGGACCATGGTCGCGTACGCGTACGCCGCCGCCCACCCCGACCAGGTGTCCCGGCTGGTGCTGACCGAGGCGCCCATCCCGGACGAGAACGTCTACGCGTTCCCCGCACTCAGCGCCGCCGGGCCGGCCGTATGGAACTTCGGCTTCTTCAACGTCACCAACGGCCTGCCCGAGCAGCTGATCGCGGGCCGGGAGGAGCTCTGGGTCGACCGGTTCACCGACTCGATCATGGTGAACAAGGGCAGTCTCGGGCCGGACGACGTCGAGGAGTACGCCCGGCACCTGCGCGCCCCGGCCCACCTGCGGGCCAGCTTCGCGTACTTCCGGGCGTTCGGGCAGGACATCGCGGACAACGCGGCGTACCGGGCGACGAAGCTGCCCATGCCGGTGCTCGCCGTCGGCGCCCGGACCAGCCTCGGCGATCAGGTCGCCGAGCAGGTCCGCCGGTACGCCGACACGGTCACCGGCGAGGTGGTCGAGGAGTGCGGCCACTGGCTCTTCGAGGAGCGGCCGGCGGAAATGGCCGCCCTGGTGCTGCCGTTCCTCGGCGACTGAGCCCGCCGGTCAGGCGGCCGGCTCCCAGGCGTACGCGGCCAGGGGCGGGTCGAGCGGCGCGTCGGTGAGCCGGTTGGCGAAGGTGGAGATGGTGTAGGTGCCAACGCCGAGCACCACGTCCAGGGCGTGCCGGGGCAGCCAGCCGGCGGCCAGGAAGGCGTCCAACTCGTCGTCCGGGACCGCGCCCCGGTGGTCGAGCACGGCGAGGGTGAACCGGCGCAGCGCCTCCAGCCGCGGGTCGGACAGCTTGGCGCCGGTGCGGAGCGCCTCGATCAGCTCCGGCGTGCCGTCGTGCCGGGCGAGCGCCGCGCTGTGCATGGCCACGCAGAGGTGGCACTCGTTGCGGGTCGCCACGGTCAGCACGACCACCTCCCGCTCGACCGGGTCGAGGTCGGTCGCTTCGAAGACGGCGTTGGCGGTGAGGAAGCCCTTGAGCAGCTCCGGGGACTCGGCCATCAGGGCGACCGCGCCGGGCAGGTGGCCGAGCTTGCGGTGCACGCCGGCCATGGTCGGCCGGGCGGCGGTGGGCGCGGTGTCGGTGGTGTGGGCGGTGAAGACCTGTCGGGACATGCGGACCTCGCTCCGTTAAGATAGTCAACGTGGTTGACCAGATAGTAAACGGGGTTGTCGAGTATGGCAACGCCTGACGCCGACCGCCCGGGCTTCATGCTCCCGCTGCTGCTGCTCGCCGGCTTCCGCACGCTCATCGACGACCTGCACGCGGAGCTGGCCCGCCAGGGGCACCCCGAGCTGCGGCCGGCGCACGGCTTCGTGCTCCAGGCCGTGGGAGTCGACGGCACCACGGCCTCCGAGCTGGGCCAGCGCCTCGGCGTCTCCAAGCAGGCGGCGGGCAAGACGGTGGACCGGCTGGTCGCGCTCGGCTACCTGGAACGCGCCGACGACCCCGCCGACGCCCGCCGCAAGCTGGTCCGGATGACGGCGAGGGGCCTCGACGGGCTGCGCCGCTCGGCGGTCGTCTTCGACCAGCTACGGGACCGCTGGGCGGCGACGCTCGGCGCCGAGCGGGTCGCGGCCATCGAGGACGACCTGCGCCGGATGGTTCCTACCGACGTCTTCCGCCTCGACGTCCCCGGGTGGTTCGCCGGGTGACAAATCTCTGCCGCTCTTGACCGCCCGCCGCACGAGAGCGGCACCATCGACCCGTGGACGATGCGTACGTGGTGGGCGAACCGGACGGGCTCTCGCCACTGCTGGTGGCGATCCGGGACGCCGTCGCCCGCGAACTGCACGCCCAGTTCGCCCTGCGGGCCGACCGGCTCGAACTCGCCGACCTGCCCGAGGTCGCCTACCAGGTCACCCTGCGCGTCGACGAGGTGCTCAGCGGACGCCGTCCGCCACGGGTCAGTTGACCCCGGCGTACGAGTGCAGGCCGGTGAAGAAGAAGTTCACCCCGAAGAGATTCATCAGCATGGTCAGGAAGCCGAGCACGGCGATCCAGGTGGCCACGTTCCGCTTCACGCTCGGGGTGGCCCGGGCGTGCAGGTAGCCGGCGTAGACCACCCAGGAGATGAACGCCCAGGTCTCCTTCGGGTCCCAGCCCCACGCCCGGCCCCAGGCCGCCTCGGCCCAGATCGCCCCGGCGATCACCGCGAAGGTGAAGATCGGGAAGGCGAAGGCGTGCAGCGTGAAGGTCAGCCGCTCCAGGCCGGCCGCGCCCGGCAGCCGCCGGGCCAGGGTGTACGGGAAGCTCCGCCGGCCCTGCTCCCAGCCGGCCCGCAACAGGTACGCCACCGCCGGCACCACGCCCAGCAGGAAGATGCCGGACGCGAAGACGATCGTCGACACGTGGATGAGGAACCAGTACGACTGCAGCGCCGGCATCAGCGGCTCGACCGCGACCTTGAGCTTCAGCTCGGCGAAGGCCAGCAGCAGCACCATGACCAGGGTCAGGAAGAGCCCGAGCTGGCGCAGCGAGGGGCGCTTCCAGAGCACCACCAGCCAGGCCGCGGCCCCGATGAAGGTGACCGTCAGCACGAACTCGTACATGTTGCCCCAGGGCATCCGCCCCGCGGCGACGCCCCGGGTCACCAGACCAGCCAGGTGCAGCACGGCGGCGAGCGCGGTGAGCCCGGCGGCGATCCGGCCGGCCAGTCGGGCCCGCTCGGCCGACCGGCTGGGCCGGATCTCGGCCGGGGCGGCGGGGGGCTCGACGATGCCACCGGCCGCGCCGACACCCGCGCCGACCAGTTCCCGGGCCGGGGCGGCCTTCGCGGTCACCGCGCGCGCGTTGCCGAGCGCGTACTCGACGGCGTGGCTGATCATCGCGACCAGGTACGCCAGGATCGCGAATGTCACCAGCTGGTCGGAGAGTGCGGACATCACTCGACTCCTTCTCGCGCCCGCCCGGCGCCCCGCTCGTCGTCGCTCACCGCGGCGACGAGCTGCGCGAACTCGTCGGCGAACCCTGGATGTTCGGTGCGCGGCAGCCCGCCGGCCTCCACCAAGCTACTACCGCCCGTCGGAGATCCACTGTCCGGGGGCGCCACCCGGAACCAGACCCGCCGCCGCCGGCCGAAGAGCGAACCCATCAGGCCGGCCAGCAGCACCACGCAGGCGCCGAGCATCAGCGTCTGCCCGGGGGCGTACCGGACGGAGAGGGTGGCGTACGGCTTCGTGCCGAGGAACTCCAGCGTGCTGCCGTCGTCCAGGGTCCACTTCTCGCCGACGCCGAGCTTCTTGTCGCCGATCTGCTTGAGCTTGCCGTTGTCCACCTGGCGCTGGTCCAGCTTGTAGACCGAGCCGGGGATGCCGGCGTCCAGCCCGAGGTTGCCCCGGTACGCCACCAGCACCACGGCCGGGTTCCGCTCCTCCGGGAACTGGGACGCGACGAACGGCGGGTTGTCCGGGGCGGTGGGCAGGTAGAGCCCGTCGAAGGCCACCTGCTGGTCCGGGGCCCGCTTGCCGGTCTTCGGGTCGACGTTCGCGTCGGGGAAGGCGGCCACCCCCTCACCGGTCAGGTTGGTGTCGCCGGTGGTCAGAAACGGCACGGTGCTGGTCTGGCTGCGCCCGTACCGGTCGGTGTACTTCAGGATCGGCGCGTACCCGTGGCCGAGCAGGTAGACGTTGGCGGAGCCGAGCCGCAGCGGCGAGTTGACCGAGAACCCGGCGGTCCGCTTCGACCCGTCCGGCTCGTCCACCGTCACGGTGGCCCAGAAGCTGGCCGGCTGCCCGGACGGAAGGAACTTCGCGTCGAAGTCGTCCAGCGTCAGGCAGAACGGCGGCAGGTCGGCGCTGTCCACCCGCGGGCCGAGCGACGCCTCGCTGTACTGCTGACGGGTGTTGCAGAACGCGTTCTCCTCGCCCGCCACCAGCAGCCGGTTGCCGTGCCAGCCGTACCAGGAACCGACCGCGACCCCAAGCAGGACGGCGACCAGCGAGGTGTGGAAGAGCAGGTTGCCGGTCTCCTTGAGGTAGCCCTTCTCGGCGGAGACCTCGTTGCCGCGGACCTCGACCCGCCAGCGGCGCCGCCGCAGCACCGCGGCGATCGCCTCCGGGTCGGCGGCGGCCGGCGCCTCCAGGACGGCGTGCTGGGGCAGCCGGTCCAGCCGCTTCGGTGCGGCCGGCGGCCGGGAGCGCAGCGCCCGGACGTGGTCCCGCATCCGGGGCAGGACGCAGCCGACCAGCGAGGTGAAGAGCAGCAGGTAGATCGCGGAGAACCAGACCGAGCCGAAGACCTCGAACATGCCGAGCTGGTTCAGCCGCGGGGCCAGGTCGGGGTGGTCGACGAAGTACTGGTTGACCTTCTCCGGGTTGACCCCGCGCTGCGGCAGCACCGAGCCGGGGATGGCGGCGACCGCGAGCAGGAAGAGCAGGACCAGCGCGGTGCGCATGCTGGTCAGCTGCCGCCACGAGTTGCGCAGCAGGGCCAGCACCGGGTTGACCCGTCGCCGGGGCGCCTCGGCGGGCGGGGCCGCCGGCCGGTCGTCCACGGTCGTCATCAGATGCTCACCTCGCCCACGCCGACGGTCGTCTGCAGCCAGATCACGAAGTTCTGCCACCCGCCGGTGACGAGGGCCAGGCCGATCAGGATCAGCAGGGCGCCACCGATCCGGGTGACCCAGCGGCTGTTGCGCCGCACGGCACGGAACACGCCGAGCAGGCGGTGGAAGCCCAGCCCGAAGACGACGAACGGTACCCCCAGCCCGAGGCAGTACGCCACGGCCAGCACCACGGCGCGGCTGGTCTGCCCGGCCACCGTGGCCATTCCCACCACCGCGCCGAGCGTCGGGCCGACGCAGGGCACCCAGCTCAGCGCGAAGACCGCGCCGAAGACCGGAGCGCCGAGCAACCCGGCGGCGGGCAGCCGGTGGATCCGGAACTCGCGTTCCATGCCGGGCACCAGGCCGAGGTAGCCCAGCCCCAGCACGATGATCAGCGCGCCGATGACGATCTCCAGCGTGCGTTCGTGCTGGAAGAACACCTTGCCGACCCCGGCGAAGAGGATCGCGGTGGCGGTGAAGACGACGGTGAACCCGGCGATGAAGAGCAGCGTCCCGGCGAGCACCCGGCCCTTGACGGCGACCGCCGGTCGGGTGGCCAGCGCCCCGCCGCCGCTCGGCTCGCCGCCGGTCCCGGGCGCCTCCGGCCGGGTCCGGCCCTCCAGGTCCGCGCCGGCCAACCCGGTCACGTACGACAGGTAGCCCGGCACCAGCGGCAGCACGCACGGAGAGAGGAAGCTGACCAGCCCGGCGAGCGCCGCCGCGCCGATCGCCAGCAGCAGCGGGCCGGACTGGGCGAGCTGGCGGAACGTCTCGCCCATCAGCGGGACCCGTTGGGCGCCGGCTGCTCCGCGGCGACCCGCTCGACGAGGGGACGCAGGCCTTCCTGGGTGACCGCGGCCCGGATCACCGTGGCGATCCGGCCGTCCCGGTCGAGGATGACGGTGGCCGGGATGGTGTTCGGCGGAATGTCCAGGGACAGCGCCAGCCGGCTCGCCGGGTCGAAGAGGCTCGGGTAGGTGACCCGGCCCTCCTCGAAGGCGATCGCCTTGTCCTTGCTGTCCTGGATGTTGATCCCGAGGAAGGTCACCCCGGAACCCTTGGTGGCCTGGTAGGTGGCCTCCAGGTCGTCGGCCTCGGCCCGGCAGGGCGCGCACCAGGAGCCCCAGAAGTTCAGCACGACCACCTGGCCGCGCGCCTGGGCGACGTCGTACGGGCCGCCGGTGAGCAGCTCACCGGTGATCTTCGGGGCCGCCGAGCGCTGGTCGGGGGCGCACTCGATGATGCCGGCCTTGCTGGTGCACCGGCTCTCCTCGCTGCCGGAGGAGCAGCCGACCAGCGCCGTCACGGCGGTGACGGCGGCGAGCAGGGCGGCGACGGGGCTCCGGGTGCGCATCAGGCTCCCTTGGCCGTCCGGGCGGTCGGCGAGATGGCGATCAGGTGGGCGGCCGGCTCGGTGTACCCGATGCCGACGACCTTGGCGCCGTCGAAGTGGAACGAGGTGAGGCTGGCCAGCCCGCACTGCCGCCGGCGCGGGTCGTGCCAGAGCCGCTTGCGCTCGACGTACCGGCGCAGCGTCCAGATCGGAAGCTGGTGGGAGACCAGCACGGCCTCCCGCCCCTCGGCGGCGATCCGGGCGGCGTGCAGGGCGGCGAACATCCGCTCCGCGATGACCCGGTACGCCTCACCCCAGGAGGGGGTGACCGGGTCACGCAGCACCCACCAGTTGCGCGGGTCGCGGAACGAGCCGTCGCCCGGAGAGACCCGCTTGCCCTCGAACCAGTTCGCGCTCTCGATCAGCCGCTCGTCCACTCCCACCGGGAGGCCGAACTGCGCGGCGATCGGCTCGGCGGTCTGCTGGGCACGCTCCAGCGGGCTGGCCACCACGTGCACCACGTTCCGCTCGGCGAGCGCCTGCGCCGCGGCCTTGGCCATCTGCACGCCCAGCTCCGAGAGGCGGAAGCCGGGCAGCCGGCCGTAGAGGATCTGGTCCGGGTTGTACACCTCGCCGTGCCGCAGCACGTGCACCACCGTCTCGCTCACTGCGCCCTCTCCGGTCGCGACTGCGGGGCTCGCAGACCCGGCTCACTCCTCACGCTCACAGCCACTACCCCCCGTTGCCCGCCGCTGCCGCTGCCGTCGCCGCGCCGGGCAGGGCGGCGGCGATCTGTTCCAGGGCGGCGGCGTCCAGCGCCGCCGATACGAACCACGCCTCGAACGCGCTCGGCGGCAGGTAGACGCCGGCGGCGAGCATCGCGTGGAAGAACGCCTTGAACGCGGGCACCTGCTGGGTGCGGGCGCTGTCGTAGTCGACGACGTCGGCGTCGGTGAAGAAGATCGAGAACATGTTGCCGGCGTACGACAGCCGGTGCGGGACCCCGGCGGCGGCCAGCGCGTCGCCGGCGAGCTTGCTCACGGCGGCGGCGTTCTCGTCGAGCCGGCGGTAGAGCGCGTCGTCGGCGAGCCGCAGCGTGGCCAGGCCGGCGGCGCAGGCCAGCGGGTTACCGGAGAGGGTGCCGGCCTGGTAGACCGGGCCGGCCGGAGCCAGCTTCGACATGATCTCCGCGCGCCCACCGAAGGCCGCGGCGGGCAGGCCACCGCCCATGACCTTCCCGTACGTCCAAAGGTCGGCGTCGGACGGGTCGAGGCCGTGCCAGCCGGCGCGGGAGACCCGGAACCCGGTCATCACCTCGTCGACGATGAGCAGCGCGCCGTGCGCGTGCGCGATCCGGGCGAGTTCGGAGTTGAAGCCGTCGCGCGGGGCGACGACGCCCATGTTGCCGGCGGCCGCCTCGGTGATGATCGCGGCGAGGTGCGGACCCTCGGCCGCGAACGCCTCCTCGACGGCCTTGATGTCGTTGTACGGCAGCACGATCGTGTCGCCGGCCGCCGCGCCGGTCACGCCGGGCGAGTCGGGCAGGCCGAAGGTGGCGACCCCGGAGCCGGCGGCGGCGAGCAGCGCGTCCGAGTGGCCGTGGTAGCAGCCGGAGAACTTGATGATCTTGGCGCGGCCGGTGTAGCCCCTAGCCAGCCGGATCGCCGACATGGTGGCCTCGGTCCCCGAGTTGACCAGGCGGACCTGCTCGACCGGGGTGCGGTCGACGATCTCGGCGGCCAGCTCGACCTCGCCCGGGGTGGGGGTGCCGAAGCTGGTGCCCTTCGCGGCGGCGGCCTGCACGGCGGCCACCACCTCGGGGTGCGCGTGGCCGAGGATCAGCGGGCCCCAGGAGCAGACCAGGTCGACGTAGCGCCGGCCGTCGGCGTCAAAGAGCCAGGGACCCTCCCCCCGGACCATGAAGCGCGGGGTGCCGCCCACGGCACGGAACGCGCGCACGGGGGAGTTCACCCCGCCGGGCACGATGGCCTGGGCGCGGTCGAACAGGGCCTCGGAGGCCGGCGCGTCGGCCGGGTAGCGGCCGGATCCGGCGGAAAAGGTATCGGTCACGATGCCGCCATTGTGTCAGCGCCGGACGGTGAATCGGCAGCCACCCCGCGCCGGGGTTACCGGGCTCACCCGGCATCAGCTCCGAACGCCCGGGACGCGGGCTACCGGCAGCCGGCCGTCCGCTCGCCGGGCCGGGTGGTCGAGATCGCGATAGGCTGGCCGGGTGGATCGTGCCGAACTGTCCATCACGGTACACCGGACGGGCGACGAAGTTGTTCTTCGCCTGGCCGGTGAGATCGACATGCTCACGGCCGGCCAGCTCTCCACCGTCGTCAATGAGGTGCTGACCGATCCCCCGCCGCGCATCGTGCTCGATCTGGGCGGGGTGACCTTCTGCGACTCGCAGGGGCTCGGCACCCTCGTCGTGCTCAGCCGCAAGGCCAGCCACGCGCAGAGCCTGCTCGTGCTGAGCAACGTCGGCGACTTCCTGCTCCGCGTCCTGGACATCACCGGCCTCCGCTCCGCCCTGATGATCCGCAACGAAACCGCCCCCTGACAGACCCCCACCCGGTCCTTCCC
>NZ_QGGF01000307.1 GCF_003857015.1 Micromonospora globispora
GTCACCAGGGGGTGGAGGCGGGTACGGAGGCTGGCCAGGCCGCCGGGGAAGAAGTAGACGGCCAGGATGAAGACGGTGCCCAGGACGAAGAGCGGCTGGGACAGCGGGTGGCTGAGCACCGCCGGCAGGTTGTTCACCGCCTCGGAGCTGCCGAACGCGGTGAGCCGGTGGTCCAGGTACATGTAGAGGATGCCGCCGAGCACCGGGCCCCACCGGGTGCCTGGCCCGCCGAGCACCACCATGACCAGCAGCGACAGGGTCAGCTCGGAGGAGGTGATGTGCGGCGACGCGCCGCCGACGATCAGGCAGTAGACCACCCCGCCCGCCGTCGCCAGGCCGCCGGCGAGGGTGAACGCGACCAGCTTGAACCGGTACGGGTCGAGCCCGAGCACGCCGATCCGCCGCTCGTCGTCACGCAGGCCGGCCAGCACCCGCCCGGTCGGCGAACTGCTCACCCGGTGCACCACGAAGACCACCAGCGCCAGGTACGCCAGCGCCAGCCAGTAGAGGTTCACCGTGTTGCCGACGCCGACCAGCACGGACGGGAGCCCGGAGACGTCCAGCGGCAGTCCCTCCTCGCCCCCGGTGAGCCCGCCGAAGTTGCGGGCCACCAGGATCGCCCCGACCTGGGCGAAGGCGAGCGTCACCATGGCGAAGGCGATCCCCACCGTGCGCAGGGCGACCGCGCCGAGCAGCGCGGCGAGGATCGTCCCGCCGACGAGGGTGAGCAGCGCGGCCTGCCAGAGCGGCAGCCCGGCCCGGGTGACCAGGATGTCGGTGCCGTACACCCCGGCGGCGAAGTAGAGGGCGTGCCCGAAGGAGAGCATCCCGGTCCGCCCGAAGAGCAGGTCGTAGCCGGCCGCCAGGCCGCCGAAGACCAGGCAGATGGCGAGCAGTTGCAGGGTGCCCGGCGAGTTCAGCGGCCCCTCGAAGATCCCCGGCAGGTTGACCGTCGAGTACGGCAGGATCGCCGCCACCACCAGCGCCACCAGCGGCAGGTACGGCCGCAGCCCGTGCCAGCGGGCGTGCCCGGGGGTCAGCTCGTCGGGCACCGCCGCGGGCGGCGCCGGCACCTCGGGACTCTTGACCTCGGTCATGCCGTTGCCACCTTTCCGGCCAGGCCCTGCGGACGCAGCAGCAGCACCACGGCGAGCAGCCCGACGACGCAGAGGTCACCCAGGCCGGAGGTGCCGTAGTAGTTGACGAACTGTTGTAGGAGCCCCACCGCGACCGCCGCGTACGCGCACCCGACCACCGAGCCCATGCCGCCGATCACCACCACGATGAACGCGAAGATGAGCAGCGAGCCGCCCTGCCCGGGCGAGACGTTGCCGAAGTAGACGGCGCCGAGCGCGCCGGCCAGCGCGGCGGCCGCCCCGCCGATCGCGAAGACCAGGGTGAACGCCTTGCGGACGTCGATGCCGAGCGCGGTCACCATCTCCCGGTTCTCCACGCCGGCCCGGATGATCAGGCCGTACCGGGTCCAGCGGAGGAAGGCGAGCAGCGCACCGAGCACCAGCACCGCGGCGACGATCAGCAGCAGCCCGGCGTTCGGCACGTTCGCGCCGAGGATCGAGGTGACGTCCCGGGTCCACGACGGACGCGGGAACGGCCGCGCGTCGGCGCCCCAGGTGGCCTGGAGCAACGCCACGCCGGCCAGCGAGAGGCCGACGGTGACCAGCACCTGCTCGATGGTGCGGGAGTAGAGCGGCCGGATCAGCACCAGCTCCACCAGCACCGCGACCAGCACCCCGGCCAGCACCCCGAAGGCGACCGCCAGCACGAAGCCGAACCCGTCGGGGCCGGCGCCGGGCAGGTTGCCGGCGGCCCACCAGGTCGCGTACGCGCCGACGCCGAGGAAGAGGCCGTGCGCGAAGTTGAGCACGTCGGCCAGGCCGAAGACCAGGGAGAGCCCGGACGCGACGAGGAAGTAGAGGGCCGCCAGGCCGAGCCCGGTCAGCGTCAGCAGGATGACGGTGTTCACGCGTGTACCTCTCCCGAGCCGACGCCGAGCAGCGACTTGGTCAGTGCGGTCTCCAGCAGCAGTTCCTGGGCGTTGCCGGTCCAGGCCACCTTGCCGGCGGAGAGCACCACCGCGTCCTTGGCGAGCCGGCGGACCACGGCCAGGTTCTGCTCGACCAGCAGCACCGGCACCGACTCCGCGACCCGTTCCAGCACCTCGGCCACCTCGGTCACCACCTTCGGCGCCAACCCCTTGGTCGGCTCGTCCACCAGCAGCAGCCGGTTGTCGTTGAGCAGCACCCGGCCGATCGCGAGCATCTGCTGCTGCCCGCCGGAGAGCGAGCCGGCCCGTTGCCGGCCGCGCCGGTCCAGCTCCGGGAAGAGGGCGTAGACCTTGTCGTACGCCGGGGTGGTGCCCCGCCGTTCGGCGAGCCGCAGGTTCTCCGCGACGGTGAGCGCCGAGAAGACGCAGCGGTCCTCGGGCACGTAGCCGAGGCCGCCGCGGACCAGCCGGTGGGTGGGGCGGGCGAGCAGGCTCTGCGCGCCCATCCGGACGGTGCCGCGGACTTCCCCGTTGCGCGGGGTCAGGCCGACGATGGCGCGCAGTGTGGTGGTCTTGCCGACCCCGTTGCGGCCGAGCAGCACGGTCACTCCGGTCGGCGCGACCGTGAAGGACACCCCTTGCAGGATGTGCAGCCCGGCGATCCGCACCGACAGGTCCTCGACCGCGAGGACGGGTTCACTCATAGCGCTTCTCCCAGGTACGCCTCCTGGACGGTGGCGTTGGCCATCACCGTCTCCGGGGTGTCGCAGGCCAGCAGGGCACCGTGGTGCATCACGGCGATCCGGTCGGCCAGCTCCAGGATCACGTCCATGTGGTGTTCCACCATCAGCACCGACCGGCCACTGTCGCCGGTCAGCGACTTGATGACGCTGACCAGCTCGGGCACGTCCTCGGCGCTGACGCCGGCCATCGGCTCGTCCAGCAGCATCACGCGGGGTTCCCCGGCGAGCAGCAGGGCGATCTCCAGCTTGCGCTTCTCGCCGTGGGCGAGGGTGCCGGCGAGCGCCGCGCCCCGGTGGTGGAGGCCCACCCGGTCGAGCGCCGCGTCGGCGGCGGCGGCCACCTCCCGGTCGGCCGCCGCCCGCCGCCACAGCTTCATCGAGCCACCCCGGTGCGCCTGTACGGCGAGTCGGACGTTCTCCCGCACCGTCAGCGAGCCGAAGACCGAGGACGCCTGGAAGGTACGCCCCAGCCCGAGCCGGGCCCGCCGGTACGGCGGGAGGGCGGTGATGTCCTCCCCGTCCAGCAGGATCCGACCGTCGGTGGGCGGACGCAGGCCGGTGATCAGGTTGAACAGCGAGGTCTTGCCGGCGCCGTTCGGCCCGATCACGCCGAGGAACTCCCCGGGTGCCAGGTCGAGGTAGACGCTGTCGACGATGGCGACCTCACCGATCCGCCAGGTCAGACCGCGGGTGGCGAGCACGGATCAGCCCTTCATCTGGGTGACCGGCGGCGCGGTCTCGTCACCGGTCAGAGTCTTCTCCGCGGTCGCCGTGAAGGCGGTGCCGCTGCCGGAGAGCTTGGCCTGGTACATCGGCTGCAGCAGCGCGTGGTCCTCGGGGCGGATGGTCATCTTGCCCTTGACCCCGTCGAAGCTCCAGCCCTCCAGCGCGGCGATCATCTTGTCGACGTCGTCGCCGCCACCCTCCTGCACGGCCCGCACGATCATCTGGGCGGCGTTGAAGCCGTCCGGGTGGAAGAGGTCGATCGTTCCGCCCGGGATCTTGGCCTTGGCGGCCTTGGTGGCCTCGTTGTCGCTGGCCCCGTCGAAGTAGTGCGCCAGGAAGGAGATCTTGCTGCCGGCCGCGCCGAAGGTCGGCCACGACGCGCGGAGGTCCAGGCCGGTCACGACCTGGGTGGACGAGAGGACGCCCTGCTGGTCGAGGGTCTGCCACATCGCCGGGGCGGTGGTGCCGGCCCAGGCGACGAAGAGCAGATCCGGCTTGGCGGCCTTGATCTGGCTGGCGAACGGGGTGAACTCGGTGGCGCTCGCCGGGGCACGGACGCTGCTGACGGTCGCGCCGGCGCCGCCGATCACCTTCTTGACGGCGGCCTCGTTGGCGTCGCCGAACGCGCCCTCCTGGGCGAAGACGACGACCTTCTTGCCGGTCGCGTCGCCGATGAACGACTTGGCGGTCACCACGTCCTGGTACGACTGCCGGCCCGACCGGAAGGTGTACTTGTTGGCGCCGGTGATGGCGTCGGTAGCGGCCGGCCCGGAGATGAAGAGCACCTTGTTCTGGGCGGCGATCGGGGCGACCTGCAGCGCCACACCGGAGGAACTCGACCCACCGATGATCTTGTAGCCCTTGCCGATCAGGTCCTTGGCGGCGGAGACCGCCTTGGCCGGGTCGCCGGCGTCATCGACCTCGGTGATCTCGATCTTCCGGTCGCCGACCTTGCCGGTGCCCTTGGTGGCGTAGTCGAGGCCGGCCTTCAACCCCTCGATGTACTGCTTTCCATAGCTGGCCAGGGGGCCCGACTGGGCGTAAACCAGACCAACCTTGACCGGTGCGGCGCCGTCGCCGCCGCCGGAGGCGGTGTCCTGCGGGCTGCCACAGGCGGTGGCGGCCACCGCCGCCGCCATCATCGTGGCGGCGGAGAGGAACACCCGCCGCGTCGTCCGGACCGTCATTGCGACTCCAGTGAGGACTCGGAGGGAGGGAACTTGTTTGTCGGCTCACGCTAGAAGTGACGTCACCCACGAGCTATGTGGCCGAAACACACAAGTGATCGAGGTGGGGTGGCCGGTCGTTACAGCACTCGTCCTCCCGCGGTAACTCCGGTGATCCCTGGTGGCCCTCCACGCCATCGACCGGCCGGCTGGTGTGTCGGGCCCCGCCATGGCCACGCTCCCAAATGTCACCGCCCGCCGGCGGCGCACTCGCCGTCGTGGTCGGCTGGCAGCGGGCAGCGCCGGCGGCCGTCGAGCAACCGGTCGCAGAAGACCCGATGCCGTACGTGCTGAGCGTCCTCCTCGGACACCGTCGTCTCCGCCCGGTCGACGTCGGCCAGGAAGTTCAGGGCTCGACAGATGGCCCGGGCGAACCGCCGCGCACCGGCCAGGTCGGTGGCGAGGACGGGAAGGTGGACGACGAAGCGTTCCCGGCTCACCGGTACGCCCCGGGCGCCAAGCGGGACTGCCAGGTCCGCAGCGCCCGCTTGATCCGCACGTTCTCCTCGCTGGTCCGGGCCAGCTCGCGGCGGGTGTCGGCCAGTTCGCCCGCGACCCGGTGCAGGAAGGCGTGCACCTCGGCCGGGTCGAGCCCACGCCGTACGTTGCGGAACTGCCGGTCGCGGATCTGCCCGGCGGTCAGCGGCCGGCAGGACTCCGAACGGTAGAGGCCGCCGTTCGGCGGACGATCCGGCCTCTTCCCGGGCCGGAACAGGTTGAGCACGTTCCTCATGACCACCTTCCTCGCGCCGCAGCTGATGGAAGGCGGCCCGGTCCACGAATAGGGGACGCGGACCGGACCGCCGGCCCCGCGATCGCAGCCCTCCTCGGCGGTACGACCCCGGAGCCCACCTGAGGTCCGAGCCCCGAGGGTTTGCCGAACCAACCGGAGCCGGACGGACAGAGGCTACACAAAATGCTTGTGTAGGTCGACCCCGCAGTGTCATGACACGACAGCTTGTTGCAGTTACTGGTGTAGGCCCGGCATGATCGGAGACGCCGAACCAACCGGAGTCCTCAGCATGCCCACAGCAGAAGCCCCATACCGCCAGATCGCCAATGACCTGACCGCGAAGATCAAGAGCGGTGAACTCAAGCCCGGGGACAAGCTGCCCTCCACCAGAGAGCTTGCCGAGGCATACAAGGTCCACATGAACATCGCCTCGCGGGCGCTTTCCCTGCTGCACGATCGCGAACTCATCACCGGCCAGCCCGGGCGCGGCACCTACGTCGCCGAGCGCCCCTCGCACTAGGCCTTTCGACGCTACGAATAGACGGTTCACCCAAGATCGGACCGGACTCGTGGACGGCGGATGAATCTCCGGGATGGCCATTTCGGCATCTTTCGGCCGACCGGAAACGGAAGATTGTCTGGTGCGCCGGTATCTTCGTCATCCCGTGCGGCTGGTGCCGTTCGGGTTCCTGGCGGTGATCCTGCTCGGCACCGGCCTGTTGATGCTGCCCTGGGCGACCAGCGAGCAGCACTACACCCCGTTCGTCACCGCGCTCTTCACGTCGACGTCGGCGGTTTCTGTCACCGGCATGGCGGTGAACGACACCCCGAACTACTGGAACGGCTTCGGCCTGGGAATGATCACCGTGCTCACCCAGGTCGGCGGTCTCGGCATCCTGAGCGTGGCGGCGCTGGTGATCCTGGTGGTCTCCCGGCAACTCGGCCTGCACAACCGGATGCTGGTGCAGGCGGAGACCGCCGAGTTCGGCATCGGCGACGTGCGATGGCTGCTGACGCGGATCGTCGCGACGGTCTTCGCCACCGAGGCGGTGATGACGGCGATCATCACCATTCGACTCTGGCTGGTCTACGACTACCCGCCCCGGTCGGCGCTCTGGTCCGCCGCCTTCCACTCCATCCAGGCGTTCAACAACGGCGGCTTCAGCCTCTACTCGGACGGCCTGATCGCCTTCTCCCGGGACCCCTGGGTGGCACTGCCACTGGGCTTCGGGGCGATCATCGGCGGGCTCGGCTTCCCGGCGCTCTTCGAGGCCGTCCGGGAGCGGCGGCACCCCGCCCGGTGGGCGGTGGCCACCAAACTCACCATCTGGGGCAGCGTGGCACTCGTGGCGCTGGGATTCATCGCCCTGCTCACCGCGGAATGGGGGAACCCCCGCACGATCGGCACGTTCGACGCCCCGGGCAAGGTGCTGGCCTCGTTCACCCAGATCGCGCTGAGTCGTACCGGTGGATTCAGCGTGGTCGACACCACCCAGTTGAGCGAGGTGAGTTATCCCCTGCTCATCGTGCTGATGTTCATCGGCGGCGGCAGCGCGAGCACCGCGGGTGGCATCAAGGTGTCCACGTTCTTCCTGCTCGCCTTCGTCATCTGGGCCGAGCTGCGCGGCGAGCCCGACGTGACCGTGGGACACCGCCGGATCGCCCGCGCCAGCATCCGCCAGGCACTGACCGTGGCGCTGCTCAGCGTCGCCCTGGTCGTCGCCGGCACGGTGGCGCTCCTGATCTTCACCACGACGGTGCCCTACTACCAGGCACTGTTCGAGGTGACCTCGGCATTCAGCACCACCGGGTTGTCGGTCGGGGTCGCACCGAACCTCCCCGAGCCGGGCCAGTACGCGTTGACCGCCCTGATGTACATCGGCCGGGTCGGACCGCTCACCCTCGGGTCGGCGATCGCCCTGAACACCCGGCGCCGGCTCTACCGCTATCCGGAGGAGCAACCCATTGTCGGCTAGGAAGAGCGACGAGAACGGCATCGTGGTGATCGGCCTCGGCAGGTTCGGCTGCCGACTGGCCGGAGCACTGACCCGGCTCGGCCACGAGGTGCTCGCCATCGACCGCGACCCCGAGAAGGTGCAGCGCTGGTCGTCGGAACTCGACCGGGTGGTGCAGGCGGACGCGACGGAGGAGGGCGTCCTCCGGCAACTCGGCGTGACCGACTTCCGCCGGGTGGTGGTCGCGATCGGCGCCTCGATCGAAGCGAGTGTGCTCACCGTGCTGGCACTGGCCGAACTCGACATCCCGCAGATCTGGGCCAGAGCCAACTCGGAGAAGCATGCGAAGATCCTCTCCTCGGTCGGCGCGAACCACGTCATCTTTCCCGAGGCGGAGATCGGCGAGCGGGTGGCGCACCTGATCGTGAGCAGGATGCTGGACTTCATGGAGTTCGGCGACGACTTCGCCATCGCCAAGGTGCCGGTGATCGACGGGATGATCGGCAAACCGCTGCGCGACCTCGCCCCTGGGGAACGGTACGGGGTGATGGTGGTGGGCGCGAAGCTGCCGGGTGAGCGCTTCCGCTACGCCGGGCCGGACACGGTGCTGACCGAGGGGAGCGTCCTCATCGTGGAGGGCAGCATCGACCAGGTGCAGCGGTTCGCCTCGATGGCCTGAGCGTCACTTCCGCTTGCCCTGGCCGCCGTGGCCCCCCTTCCCCTCGGTCACTTCCCTTTTCCCTTGCCGCCCTTCCCGGCCTTGTCCGGCTTGCTCCGACCGCCACCGGACCCTCCCGACGCGTGCGAGCCGCTGCTCTTGGCCGTGGTCTTCGTCGGCGCCTTGGTGGTCGGGGCGGTGGTCGGCGCCGAGCCCGCGACCCCGGAGACCTGCGCCCCGCAGGTCTGGTCGCCCATCCTGAACTCCATCGGCAGCGGGTTGCCTCCGGTATAGCGGCCGATCAGGGCCACCTTCTTCGAGGCGCCCGGCGCCAGCGCAGTGTCCGTGTCCGGCGGTCGGAACAGCACCTTCCGCCCCTGCTGCTGCACCGCCGGCTGCGCCTTCGTCACCGTCTGCTGGCCCGGGAACGTGAAGCTCATCGTCCAGTCGCGCAACTCCCGGCCGCCGACGTTCTTGAGCGTCAGCTCGGCGGCGAAGTCCCGGCCCGAGTCCCGGCGCAGCACGTAGTCGACCTCGCACGGGGCCGGCTGCTGCATGCCCATCCGGGCCTCGGTGGGCTCGGTCCCGCTGGCCGGGCTCCGCGAGGTCACCCCCCACAGGGTCGCGGTCACCGCGACCAGACCGGCGGCGGCCACGCCCGCCTCGACCTTGCGCCGCCGGCTCACCGCCCGGCGGGTGCGGGTGCGCATGCTGGAGAAGGGCAGCGCGTCCGTGTCCGTGGACCAGGGCAGGATGGTGGTGCCCGCGTTCTCCACCAGCGCCGGGTCGAACTGCCCGATTGCCGGGGAGACCGGCACGATCGCCGAGATCCCCGCCGCGTCGGCGAGCGTCCGGGCCACCTCGGCCGTCGGCGGGCGGTCCTCGGGTCGCTTCGCCAGGCAGCGCCGGATCAGTTCGGAGACCTCGGCGGGCAGCCCCACGACCTCCGGCATCGGGTCCGGGTCGTTGTACATGTGCGCGCGGAGCATCTCGGTGGTGGTGCTCGCCCGCCAGGGCAGCCGGCCGGTGAGCATCTTGTAGAGCAGCAGGCCGACCGCGTAGACATCGGTGGCCGGGGAGACCTGGCCGTTGTCCAACCGCTCCGGGGCGAGGTAGGCGGGGGTGCCGAGCAGCGCGCCGTCCGGGCCCTTCTCGCTCTCCCCCACCAGGGCCGAGATGCCGAAGTCGACGACCTTCACGCCGGTCGGGGTGAGCATGACGTTGCCCGGGGTCACGTCCCGGTGCACCACACCCCGCGCGTGCGCGGCGGCCAGCGCCGAGGCGACCTCAGCGCCGATCGTCACCGCCTCCCGCCAGGGCAGCTGCCCGCCGCGGCCGAGCCGGCTGCTCAGCGGGCCACCGTCGACCAGCTCCATGACGACGTACGGCACGGTCAGCCCGACCTGCTCGGACTCGCCATAGTCGTAGACGTTGGTGATGTTGGGGTGGCAGAGCCGCGCAGCGGCCTGCGCCTCGATCCGGATCCGATGCCGGAACGCCTTGTCGCTCGCGAGTCGAGAGGCGAGCACCTTGACCGCCACCTGGCGGCCGAGCACCTCGTCGTAACCGCGCCACACCACCGACATGCCGCCCGCGCCGAGTTGCTCGATCAGCCGGTACCGGTCACCCAGCAGCTGCGCGCCGCTCCTGATCGCTCCGCCCATGGTCGGTGTTGTTGCCCGAGGTCGTCCCGGCTACACCTGATGAGTCGGAATCGGTCAGGAAAGTCACCCGTTCAGGCGGTCGCGAGGAGTTGGTCCACCGGGGCGTAATCGTCGGTCAGCACCAGCGCGTCCCCGACGTACGTCGCCAGCTCGGCTCCGGCGAGCAGCCGGGCCTCCTCCGGCAGGGTGCCCAGTCCGGCCAGGATGGCGGGCAGCGGCAGTGGCGCATCCGAGCCGACGATGAGGAAGTTGGATCCCTGCCGTCCGGCGATCGCGGCGGGCGGGGCGATCAGCGCGACGTGCCGGAACTCGGCGGCGACGGTGGCCAGCTCGGCCCGGATGAACCGGCCCGGCGGGTAGTCGATGACGTTCTGCACGTAGACGCCGCCCGGCCGGAGCACCCGGCGGATCTCGGCGGCCATCTCCCGGGTCGCCAGGTGCCAGGGCACCACCAGGTGACCGAAGGCATCGCCGACGATCAGATCCCGGCTGTCGGTCGGCTCGCCGCCGATCAGCACCCGGGCGTCCCCGACCACGGCACGCAACTCCGGGCCGGTACGCACGCCCAGCTCGCGCCGGTCCAGGTCGACCAGACCACCGTCGATCTCGAACACCAGGTTGGCGGTACCCGGCCGGGTGGCGGTCAGGTAGCGCGGCATGGTGAAGCCGCCCCCGCCGAGGTGCAGGGCGTCCAGCCGCTGCCCCTTTGGCGCGGCCACGTCGGCCACCAGGCCGATCCACTGCGTGTACGCGTACTTCAGGTGCGTCGGGTCGGCCAGGTCGACGTACGAGTGCGGGGCCGAGTTGAGGTAGAGGGTCCTCCCCTGCGCCCACTGCGGGTCCACCTCGACCCGCGCGCAGTGGTACGCGGTCTCCACGTCGCACGGGTTCGGGGCGACCGCGGAGAGCCCCGCGCCGGCCAGGCCGAGCACGGCCAGCGCGGCCTTCGTCCGGGCCGGGCCGGGCAGCCCGGTCCCCGCCCGCCGGCGCAGGTACGCCCCGAGCCCCAGCCCGGTGAGCCCGAGCAGCACCGCCAACCCGATCACGATCACCGTGCTGGGCAGCGCCGCCACCAGCACGAACCCGGTAACCAGGGTGGCGGTGATCCCGCCCAGGGTGCCGATGCCGGAGAGCCGCCCGACCACCTGCCCGGTGCGCCGCAGATCGGCGAGCTGAAGCTTCACCACCAGCGGCGTGACCGCGGCCAGCAGCCCCGCCGGCACCAGCACCGCCAGTGCGGTGAGCAGCAGGACCGCGCTCGCCGCACCACCGCGCAGCGCCTCACCGGCGTACCGGACGACGGGGAGGGTGACCGCGGTGGCGATGCCGGCCAGCACCAGGGCCGGGGCCAGCAGGGTGCGCGGATCCCGGCGGTCCGCCAGCCAACCGCCCATCCACGCCCCGTACGCGATGGCGGCCAGCGCCATGCCGATGACCGAGCTGGTCACCTGGAGGGTCACCCCGACGTACGGGCCGACCAGGCGGAGCGACACGGTCTCCAGGACCAGCACCGCCCCGCTGGAGAGGAACACCAGGAACGCGGCGAGCCCGTTGGGCAGCGCCCGGGGCGGAGCCGCTCCGCTCGGCGTCGACTCCACCACCACGTCGGACGATGAACTGCTCACCGTGGCGATGCTACGCAGCGTTCCCGGCGGCCTTGGTCAGTACATCGAGATATGAACATGGTTTGTGTGGTCGGCGGCGGGACTGCCGCCACCGCTGTACGCCCGCCAGCCGGTGTTCGGCAGCCAGATCTGCCGGTACCAGATCACGTACATGATGCCGAGGCGGCTCGCGTTGTTCTTGGCCCAGCTGGCCAGGCTGTCCCCGTACGCCTTGTCCCCGCCGGTCGCCGAGACGTCCTCGAATCCGTTCGTGGCCGCGGAGAAGTCGCAGGCCCGGCCCTTGGGGTGCTCGCCGTCGCCGCCGCTGCGGTAGCAGGAGACGTAGCGCTTGTAGCCGGCGGCCTGGGCCTGCTGGAGCATGTGCAGGGTGCGGGGCGTGATGCAGCCGGAGGTGGTCGGGTCGTTCACCGAGCAGGACTCCGACGGCCAGGAGCCGTCCGGGTTGCGGGGCGCCGGCTTGGCGGAGGAGGAGCCGCCGCTGAAGCCGCCGCTGGCCCCCGAACTGACCTTGGCCAGCGCGATCTCCGCGTCCCGCTTCTTCTTGGCCAGCACCAGGAGCTGCTTCTGCTGCTCGCGCACCTCGGCGTCGATCGCCGCCTTGGCCTCGGCCGCCGCGGCCTTGGCCTCGGCCAGGTCGCGCAGCCGCTTGCTGTCCCGCTGGGCCATCACGTCCAGCTCCGCGGCGCGCTTGAGGAACGAGCCGGGGTCGGAGCTGGCGAGCAGCATCGTCACCGGGGTCAGCCGACCCACCCGGTACGACTGCGCGGCGACCTGACCGACCTGGGAGTTCAGCCCGGCGAGCCGGAGTTCGAGCTGCTTGAGCTGGCCGGTCAGGGCCACCTGCCGGCGCTTGGAGTTCTCCAGCCGGGCCTTCGCCTGGATGTGACCCTTGGCGGCCGCCTCCAGGGCCTGCCGGAGCTGCTTGGTCCCGCCCTCGTTCGGTGCGGTCGGGTTCGGCGCGGCGGCGGCCGGACCGGCCGGGACGAGGCCGGCGCCGAGCAGCAGGGTCGCCGCGGCGAGCAGGGCGAGCAACGACCGGCGGGCGCGCCGCCGGATGAGCCTGATCCTGGGCACGAAAGCGTCCTTCCGTCAACCGCCGGCCCCCGTGACGACCGGGTGCGGCGGCGGCTCCACCGGCGCCGGACGGCGGCCTGCTGGCGGAGACCGCCGGTCACGATACCGGACCGCGGACGTCGCGCCAGGCCCCCGACCTCGGGAGACGTCGATTGTCGACGGAGCGTGGCGGGACCGTCGCCGGGCCGTCACGGCGGCGGGGCTCAGCCCTCGAGCAGGGCCTCCCGGACCTCGGCCCAGATCTCCTCGCTCGTCGCCACCAGCAGGCCCCGGCCCTCGTCGGCCGGGTGGTAGTCGCTCCCGTCGAAGCGGCGGGCCACCCCGCCGGCCCCCCGGACCAGCAGCGTGCCCGGGGCGTGGTCCCAGGGCAGGGTCCGCCAGAAGAGGACGAACTGCTGCGCGCCGGTGAGCATGTCCAGGTACTCCCGGCCGGCGCAGTGCTGGCCGGGGAGCAGTTCCCCGATCCGCTCGCCGCCCGCCTCGACCGTCCGGCGGGCCTCCGGCGGCAGGAACCGGGTCATCGCCGTGCCGCGCAGCGACCCCACCTCCACCACCGCACCGGCCGTCCGCACCGGCGTCCCGTCCAGGTACGTCCCCTCGCCGAGCCGGGTGGTGGCGAGGTCTCCGGCCAGCGGGTCGAACACCCAGGAGGCGACCGGCTCACCGTCGGTCAGCAGCGCCACCATCAGGGCGAACGGGCGCCGCCCGGCGGCGAAGTTGGAGGTGCCGTCGACCGGGTCGACCAGCCAGACGTCGCCGGCGCCGCGGAGGTGCCGCAGCAACTCCGGGTCCTCGGCGACCGCCTCCTCGCCGACCACGACCGAGCCGGGGCGAAGTCGCCGCAGCCCTTCGGAGATCAGCTCCTCGGCCTCCCGATCGGCGACGGTGACCACCTCACCGGGCGCCTTCTCGGAGATGTCCGCGTCGTCGAGCCGCCGGAACATCGGCACCACGACCTCCGCCGCGGCCTCCCGCAGCAGGCCGGCGACGTCGTCCAGCAGGGTGTCGTCAGCCACGCGGCGGCAGCTTGACCACGCTGACGAAGAACTCGTCGATCTGGCGGACCACCGAGATGAAGCGCTCGAAGTCCACCGGCTTGGTCACGTAGGCGTTGGCGTGCAACTGGTAGCTGCGCAGGATGTCCTCGTCGGCCTGCGACGTGGTGAGCACCACGACCGGGATCCGGCAGAGCTGCTCGTCCTTCTTGATCTCCTCCAGCACCTCGCGGCCGTCCCGCTTGGGCAGGTTGAGGTCGAGCAGCACCAGGTCCGGCGTCACCGCGTCCGCGTACTGGCCCTCGCGACGCAGGTAGGCCAGGGCCTCCGCACCGTCCGAGACGACCGTCAGGCGGTTGCGGAGCTTGTGCTCCTCGAACGCCTCCTGGGTCATCAGCACGTCGCCCGGGTCGTCCTCGACCAGCAGGACCTCGATCGGGCTCTTGCCGTCTGCCGGCGCGGTCATCCCACCGTCTCCTTCATCCCACCCGTTGTACCGGGCCCGATCGCCCTGTCGGGCGTGTTGCTGTATGCCGGCGCCTCCGGCTGCTCGCCGATCGGCGCGCCCTCGGCCGTGCCGTCGGCACCGTCCCCGGTCGCCACCGCGTCCCCGGTCGACTCCTCGCCGGTCACCGCGTCGGCATCGACGAGGTCCTCGACGGCCGGGTCGTCGGCGGCTGCCGCCTCCGCGGCCCGCGCGGCCTCGATGTCCTCGGGGAGCGCGGGGAGGGTGAACCGGATGGTGGTGCCCTCGCCGCCGGAGGTGTCCACCCACACCCGGCCGCCGTGGTACTCGACGATCTTCTTGACGATCGCCAGGCCAATGCCGGTGCCCGGGTACGCGTCCTTGGAGTGCAGCCGCTGGAAGATCACGAAGATCTTGTCGGCGAACTCCGGCTCGATCCCGATGCCGTTGTCCCGGCAGCTGATCTCCCACTCGTCGTCGACCAGCCGGGCCGAGACGTGCACCCGGGGCGGCACGTCCGGGCGGCGGAACTTGATCGAGTTGCTGACCAGGTTGGCCAAAAGGTTGGTCAGCAGCGGCTCCTCGCCGCGGATCACCGGCAGCCGATCCCAGATCAGCTCCGCGTCGGCGTACTGCCGGGCGGCCTCGGTCTGGCCGGCCACGTCGCCCATCACCTTGTTGAGGTCGACCTCGGTGAAGCCGGTGGTCAGGCGACCGATCCGGGAGAACGCCAGCAGGTCGTTGATCAGACGCTGCATCCGCTGCGCGCCGTCGACCGCGAACGCGATGTACTGGTCGGCGCGTTCGTCGAGCTGGCCCGCGTACCGCCGCTGCAGCAGCTGGCAGAAGCTGGCCACCTTGCGCAGCGGCTCCTGCAGGTCGTGGGAGGCGACGTAGGCGAACTGCTCCAGGTCACGGTTGGAGCGGGTCAGCTCCTCGGCCTGCTTCTGGAGCTGGCTGTTGACCCACTCGATGCGCTCCCGGGCCTCGCGTACCTCGGCCAGTTCCCGGGCGATCTTCTGCCGCATGCCGTCGATGTCGTCGGCGAGCTGGCGGAACTCCGGCGGCCCCGAGCCTTCGATGTGGTGCTGGTAGTCACCGTCGGCGACCTCCCGCACCTGGTGCACCAGGCCGGCCAGCGGCCGGATCAGGATCCGGTCCAGCGAGAGCAGCAGCACCGCGCCGGCCACCGCCACCACGAGGGCGGCGATGATCAGGAGAACGACCAGCAGGTTGCCGGTCTGGTTGACCTTCTCGGCGGTCTGCTGCCGGACGGTGAGGATCTCGGCCTGGAGGTGGTCCACGGCGGCGCGGATGCCGTTGAACTGCTGACGGGTCTGGTCGGTGATCAGCGCCTGCCCGGCCGCCGTACCGCTGCGCTCGGTCGCGGAGATCACCGGCTCGGCGACGGTGCTGCGCCACTGCGCCGCCTGCTGCTCGACCACCCGCAGCTCACGGAGGACGTCCGGGTAGCCGGCGGCCAGCTTCTCCATCGAGGCGGCGGTGTCGCGCTCCCGCTGCAGGCCGGTGTCGTACGGGGCCAGGTCCCGGCGGTCGCCGCTCACCGCGAAGCCGCGCACCGCGGTCTCCTGATCGAGCAGGGCGCTGAGCAGCTCCTGCGCCTGAACGCGGAGCGGGCCGGTCTTGATCAGGACGGCGTCGATGTTCTGCCGGTTCTTCGCCGCCACCGCGGCCTCGGCGCCCGCCAGCGCGAGCAGCAGCACCACGACCACCGTGAGCAGCGCGAGGACCCGCCGGCGCAGCGTCCAGCCCTGCTGGTACGCCTTCACCGGCCACCCCCACGGGTGACCAGCAGCATGGCGACGTCGTCGGCGAGCGGGCCGCCGTTGATCTGCTCGGCGCGGCCGACCAGCCAGGCCGGCAGCTCGGCCAGCGGCACCGCCTGGTTGGCCGGGTCGGCGAGCAGCTCGGTGAGACCCGGCACGTCGAGCCGGTCGTCACCGTTGCCCACCCGGCCCTCGATGAGGCCGTCGGTGTACATCAGCAGAGACCAGTCATCAGTGTCGAACTCCAGATCGAAGGCAACGGGCCGGCGCGGCCGTACGCCGAGCAGCAGGCCGCCCTTGGCCGGTACCGGCGCGACCCTGCCCCGGCTGAGCAGCAACGGCGGCGGGTGACCGGCGAGCCGTACGGTGGCCCGGTTGGCGGCCAGGTGGAGGCGGGCGGTGGCCACCGTGGCGAAGATCTCCTGGAGCCGGCGCTCACTCATCAGCACCTGTTCCAGCGCCGGCAGCACCTCCTCGTCCGGGACCCCGGCCAGGATCAGCGCCCGCCAGGCCACCCGCAGCTCGACGCCGAGGGCGGCCTCGTCCACCCCGTGGCCGCAGACGTCGCCGACGATCAGGTCGATCCGGTCCGGCCGGGTCTGCACCACGTCGTAGAAGTCGCCGCCGATCAGCGCCGCGTGCCGGCCCGGCCGGTAGAACGTGTGCACCGACACCTGGTCGGTGGTCATCAGCGGCTGGGGCAGCAGACCGCGCTCCAGGCGGGCGGACTCGGCCTGGCGCAGTTCGACCTCGCGCAGCCGCCGGGCGTTCTCGTCGGCCCGCTTGCGCTCGACCGCGTAGCGCAGCGCCCGGGTCAGCAGTACGCCGTCGACCTGCCCCTTGACCAGGTAGTCCTGGGCGCCCTCGGCGACCGCCACGATGCCCAGGTGCTCGTCGGAGCGGCCGGTCAGCACGCAGACCGCCGCCCCGCTGGACATCTCCAGCACCTGACGCAGCCCGTCCAGCCCCTGCGCGTCGGGCAGGCCGAGGTCGAGCAGGACGCAGTCGACCCCCATGACCCGCTGCCGGGCCTCGCTGAGACTGGTGGCGACCAGCAGGTCGATCATCGAGTTGGTCTCGGCGAGCAGTTCGCCGACCAGGAAGGCGTCGCCCTCGTCGTCCTCGACCAGCAGGACCCGCAGCCGCTCGCCGGGCGGCAGGTTGGCGCCGCTGCGCGGAAGCGACCGGGGCACGACGGAGGAACCGGTCAGACCGGCCCCCCGGTGCGGCCGGGTCACCGCCGCGAGACGCGGGAGATCGCTGGTGATGTCGGGCTCCTTCCGAGTGCCCTGCTGATCCTGTATTAGACAACGGTCGCACACAACACGACGGAGTCGCCGCGGCCGGGGTGAGCGGGCCCACCGGTACGTGAGCGGCAGAGCGGACGGCCGATGTTACGCCGCAACCCGTCCCCGGGCACCGGACGCACCGGCCGATCGGGCCGTTCTCGCCGGCACGGGAGTGCCTCTCGGGACCCGGTGGGTGCAGGATGATCCCACCCC
>NZ_QGGF01000403.1 GCF_003857015.1 Micromonospora globispora
CGCGGGGGCCGTGCCGGCGACTCCGGCCGGTACGGCCGATGCGGAGTTGGCCACTCCGGTGCCCTCCCGGTGAGCCGGCGTGGGCGGGCGGGGATACGGTCGGGGTCATGGCCGACCGCATCGCCCGTCCCCGCGTGGGACACATCCAGTTCCTGAACTGCCTGCCCATCTACTGGGGGCTGATGCGGTCCGGCGCGCTGATCGACGTCGACCTGCACAAGGACTCGCCGGACCGGCTGAACGCCGCGCTGGTCGCCGGTGACCTGGACATCGGGCCGATCTCGAACGTCGAGTACCTGCGGCACGCCGACGAACTGCTGCTCCTGCCCGACCTGGCGGTCGGCAGCGACGGCCCGGTGCTGTCGGTCAACGTGGTCTCCACCAAGCCCCTCAGCGAGCTGGACGGCCGCCGGGTCGCCCTCGGCTCCACCTCCCGGACCGGCGTGCTCCTCGCCCAGTTGCTGCTCGGCGAGCGGTACGGCGTCCGCCCCGAGTACTTCCGCTGCCCGCCGGATCTGACCCAGATGCTGCTGGAGGCCGACGCCGGGGTGGTGATTGGTGACGTGGCCCTGCGCGCCCTCTACGAGGCGCCGCGCCGGGGCCTGGAAGTGACCGACCTCGGGCAGGCCTGGCGCACCTGGACCGGCCTGCCGATGGTCTTCGCCGTCTGGGCGGTACGCCGCGACTTCGCCGCCGCCCACCCGGGCCTGGTGAAGGAGGTGCACCAGGCGTTCCTGCGCTCCCGTGACCTCTGCCTGGCCGAGCTGGACCAGGTCGCCGAGGCGGCGGCCCGCTGGGAGCCGTTCGACGCGGCCACCCTGGCGACCTACTTCCGCACCCTCGACTTCTCCCTCGGCGAGCGGCAGGTGGCCGGGCTGCGCGAGTTCGCCCGGCGGGCCGCCGCGATCGGCGAGGCGCCCGCGCTGCCCGAGGGCGGCCCGGAGTTCTTCCAGGGCTGAGCCGCCCATCTACAGCAAAGTGGCGGTGTTCCAGGTTCGGGACACCGCCACATCGCGTAGCGCGCCGGCTCAGGTGGCCGGTCGGAGCAACGCCTCGGTGATCTTCTGGCAGTTCTTCATGCCGTACTCGTAACCCATGCTGATCGGGTAGCGGACCATCACGCCCATCGTCCAGGTGTCCCCGATGGCCAGGCAGTTGATGTGCATCTCCTGCTCGCGCTGCCGGTCGATCCAGCCGTTCTTGATGGCGATGGTCTTCTGCTCGGCGGCCGGGAACGCCTTGCGGATGCCGAAGTCACCCACGCCCCGGACCTGTCGCATCTCGTTGAGCAGCCACTTCGTCCACTTGGGACCGGCGGCCCGGCCGTCGGAGATGCACAGCCCCAGCCGGGCGGTGTCCCGCGGCGACAGGTTGGTCCGGCTCCAGCCGCCGTCGGCGGCCGGCTTGCTGTCGGTGAGCTTGCAGATCGAGATGAGCCGCTTGATCGAGGCCGAACGACCCACGCTGTTGTAGAACTGCTCGGCCCGGGTGTTGTCGCTGTCCCGGATGATCAGGGTCGCATCGTCGAGCTTCGCGTCGCTGGGCGTTCGGCCGGCCTCGGCCGAGCGGCGCAGGTAGTCGGCGACGACCCAGGACTTGATCATCGAGGCCGTGGTGCTGGTCTGGGCCATGTTCTTCGAACCGATGATCTCGCCGGTGCGCTTGTCCAGCACGCTCCAGGCGTACCAGCCCTTGATGTTGAGGTCGAGATCCTGGTCCTGGAAGGGCAATGGTTCGAGGGAGGGGGACGGCGACGGCGTCGGCTCGGCCCGGGTGCTGCGGTCGGTGGGCGTACCGGTGGACCGGCCGCTCGATGAGCCCAGCTGGGAGCCCGCGGTCGGGCGCAGCGGGGAACCGGGGACCAGCCGCAGCCCGACGAGCACCAGCCCGACCAGGATCGCGATGACGGCGGCGGCGGTCAGCGGCCGGGTCCGGCTGCCAGGCCGGCGCCGACTGCCGGCCATTAGAGCTTCCCGATCGGCTGCTGCGGCACCTTGAGAGCGGCGCCGGGCTGCGGGGTCACCAGTTGGGTGGCGACGCTGGCGCAGACCTTCGCGCCGTACTTCAGGCCGCTGCTCTGCGGATAGCGCAGCATCACCACCAAGCTCCACTTGTCGGTCATGGCCAGGCAGTTGACGTGCCAGTTGCCGTCGTAGTTGAGCGGGGTCCAGCCGTTCTTCATGCTCACCGGCCCCTGGCTGGTAATGGACTCCGGCAGGCCGTCGATGATGCCCCAGCGGCCACCGCCGGAACGATCCTGCTGGTCGTCGACGCTGCCACGGACCTTGGCCATCTCGTCCAGCACGAACTTCGTCCACTTCGACCCGGCGGCCTTGCCGTCGGCGACGCAGTCACCGAGCCGGACGGCGTCCCGGGGGGACATCCGGGTGAAGCTCCACCACCCGATGTAGCCGGGGACGTTGCCCGGCTTGGTGTCGGTGAGCCGGCAGGTGCTGATCATCCGGCGGATCGAGGCGGCGCTACCGTCCGCCTTGTACAGCGCGTTGGCGGAGTCGTCGTTGCTGTCCCGGATCGCCGTGCTGATCTGCCGCTTTCGCTCCGCGCTCAGCGGCTTGTCGCCGAGCTGCTTGAGGTAGTCGGAGGCGAACCAGATCTTGATCATCGACTCGGTCGAGTTCGTCTGGGTCATGTTCTTCGCGCCACTGATCTTTCCGGTCGTCCGGTCCATCAGCGCCCAGGAGAAGAACTCGCCCCTGAAGTTCACCGAGACCGGGGCGTTGGCCAGGGTCGGCGGGGGCGGTGTGGTGGGCGTGGGTGCGGGAACGTTCTGCCCGCCGCCGAGCCCGCCGAGGCCGCCGATGCTGGCGAGGCCGTCGCCGCCGGAGAGACGCGCGTACGCGGCGGGCACCAGCAGGACGCCACCGAGAAGGACCGCCACGATGGCGAGCACCATGGTCACGCGAGATCGCATGAGTGGGTGAGCTCCAGATGTCTGGCCGGGGGGACCGGCTTTTCCGAGTGGGTTCGGCCTGACCGCCGAGGCCGGGGGATTGGCCTTCGTACTGGCGGCGATCGTCCGCAGCCGATCGGTTGCGGGGGGAAGTCTACTTCCGGACAGGCCGGACGCCAGAGCCCGACGCCTGGCAACTCACCATGAAGCCGGGACAATCGGCCGCTATGCCGCGCTTGCGAGGATTCACGATTCGCGGGTGTCCCAACTCACAGGTTTAAGCAGGTCAGGGCCGACAACCGTAAGCGGTCATCCGGTGACGGAAGGTGCGAGCGGAATCCTGTTACACCCTCTGGTGTCTTCGAGCGGAAGCTGTAACACTGGCCTCATGTATGGCAACGACTTCTCCCCGCCGGAGGACGGTCCCGGCGGTGGCCTGCTCGGCGAGGTGGAGGCGGCGGAGGCGGCGCTCCGGGAGGCCGCTGCCCGGGCGCGGCGCGGCGGTCCGACGCCCGACGAGGATCTCGAGGCGTACTTCGCCGACGTGATCGACGCCGATCAGAAGATCGAGCCCCGGGACTGGATGCCGGAGGCGTACCGGAAGACGCTGATCCGGCAGATCGCCCAGCACGCCCACTCCGAGATCATCGGCATGCAGCCGGAGGGGAACTGGATCAGCCGGGCCCCCTCGCTCAAGCGCAAGGCGATCCTGCTCGCCAAGGTGCAGGACGAGGCCGGCCACGGCCTCTACCTCTACGCCGCCGCGGAGACCCTCGGCGTCAGCCGCGACGAGCTGGTCGAGCTGCTGCTCAACGGCCGGCAGAAGTACAGCTCGATCTTCAACTACCCGACGCTGACCTGGGCCGACGTGGGTGCGATCGGCTGGCTGGTGGACGGCGCGGCGATCGTCAACCAGGTCCCGCTCTGCCGCTGCTCCTACGGGCCGTACGCGCGGGCGATGATCCGGGTCTGCAAGGAGGAGTCGTTCCACCAGCGCCAGGGGTACGAGATCCTGTACACCCTGTCGCACGGCACCCCGGCGCAGAAGGCGATGGCCCAGGACGCCATCGACCGCTGGTGGTACCCGTCGCTCGCGATGTTCGGCCCGCCGGACGCGGAGTCCCCTCACTCCGCGCAGTCCATGGCCTGGAAGATCAAGCGCTTCTCCAACGACGAGCTGCGCCAGCGCTTCGTCGACATGTGCGTGCAGCAGGCCGAGGTGCTCGGCCTCACCCTTCCCGATCCGGACCTGCGCTGGAACGACGAACGGCAGTCGTACGACTACACCCAGCCGGACTACGACGAGCTGATGCAGGTGATCAAGGGCAACGGGCCGTGCAACCGGCAGCGGATGGAACACCGCCGCCGCGCCCACGACGAGGGTGCCTGGGTACGCGAGGCCGCCGCGGCGTACGCCGCCAAGCGGGCGGAGAAGAAGGAGAAGGTTGCGGCGTGAGCGAGCGTAGCGAGCGAACCGATCAGCTCAGCATGAGCGGTCCTTCGCCTCTCTGGGAGGTCTTCGTGCGGGCCCGGCGCGGGCTGTCGCACACCCACGTCGGCAGCCTGCACGCCCCGGACGCCGAGCTGGCCCTGCGCAATGCCCGGGATCTCTACACCCGCCGCCAGGAGGGTGTCTCCATCTGGGTGGTGCCGGCGAGCGCGATCACCGCGTCCAGCCCGGACGAGAAGGACGCCTTCTTCGACCCGGCGGCCGACAAGGTCTACCGCCACCCCACCTTCTACGAGGTGCCGGACGGGGTGGCCCACCTGTGACCGGCCCCTTCGACTTCGCCCTCCGGCTCGGCGACGACGCGCTGATCGCGGCGCAGCGGCTCGGCGAGTGGACCAGCCGCGCGCCGGAGATGGAAGAGGACATCGCGCTGGCCAACATCGCCCTCGACCAGCTCGGCGCGGCCCGCCTGCTGCTCACGTACGCGGGCGAGCTGGAGGGCGCCGGGCGGGACGAGGACGCGCTGGCGTACCTCCGCGACGACCGCGAGTTCCGCAACTGCCTCCTGGTCGAGCTGCCCAACGGCGATTTCGCGATCACCATGGCGAAGCTGTTCTTCCTGTCGGCGTACCAGTTGCCGCTCTACACCGCGCTGGCCGGCTGCGCCGACGAGCGGCTGGCCGCGATCGGCGCCAAGGCGCGCAAGGAGTCGGCCTACCACCTGGACCACAGCTCGCTGTGGGTGAAGCGGCTCGGTGACGGCACCGAGGAGTCGCACCGCCGGATGCAGGCCGCGGTCGACGAGGTCTGGCCGTACACCCACGAACTCTTCACGGCGGATCCGGCGGCGCCGGTCGACCCGGCCACCCTGCGGGCCGACTTCGACGCCACCGTCTCCGCCGTGCTGTCCGAGGCCACGCTGATCCGCCCGGCGCACGGCTGGACGCCCGGTGGCGGGCGGGACGGGGTGCACACCGAGCACCTGTCGTACCTGCTCGCCGAGATGCAGGTGCTGCACCGCGCGCATCCCGGAGCGCAGTGGTGATGACCCCGAGGGAGGCTGCGGCGTCGGTGGTGGACCCGGAGATCCGGGTCATCACCATCGACGAGCTCGGCATCCTGCGGGCGGTCGAGGAGGATCCGGCCACCGGCCGGGTCGTCGTCACCATCACCCCCACCTACACCGGCTGCCCGGCGATGGACGTGATCCGGGCCGACATCCGCCGGGCGCTCGCCGCGGCCGGCCACCCGGACGCCGACGTCCGGACGGTCTACAGCCCCGCCTGGACCACCGACTGGATCTCGGAAACCGGGCGGGCGAAGCTCACGGCGGCCGGCATCGCCCCGCCCGCCCCGACCCGGGCGGGAAAAGTGGTGCCGCTGACCCTCGCGGTCCGCTGCCCGCGCTGCGGCTCGCCGGAGACCGAGGAGGTCAGCCGCTTCGGCTCCACCGCGTGCAAGGCGCTCTGGCGCTGCCGCTCCTGCTCCGAACCCTTCGACCATGTGAAGGCGCTGTGACTGTCACCATCACCCGACCGGTCCGTCGCCGGCCGGCCTTCCACCCGCTGCACGTCGCCGCCGTCGACCGGCTCACCGCGGACGCCGTGGTGATCACCTTCGCCGTACCGGAGGAGCTGCGGGAGACCTTCGCGTTCTCCGCCGGCCAGCATTTGACCGTGCGGCGTACCGGTGAGGACGGGGAGGACGTGCGGCGGTCGTACTCGATCTGCTCGACGCCGGACGAGCTGGCCCGGCACGGCCGGCTGCGGATCGGGGTGCGGGAGATCCCCGGCGGCGCCTTCTCCGCGTACGCCTGCGGCGCCCTGCGTGGCGGCGACACCATCGAGGTGCTGCCCCCGCTGGGGCACTTCACCACCGCGTTCGCGCCGGACCGGGTGCGGCACTACGGCGCGGTGGTCGCCGGTTCCGGCATCACCCCGGTGCTCTCGCTGGTCGCCACCGCGCTCGCCGTCGAGCCGGCCAGCACCTTCACCCTCGTGTACGGCAACCGCACGGCGAACACGGTGATGTTCGCCGAGGAGCTGGCCGACCTGAAGGACCGCTATCCGACCCGGCTACACCTTGTGCACGTGCTCTCCCGGGAGCAGGGCGAGTCGCCGCTGCTCTCCGGGCGGATCGACGCGGAACGGCTGGGCCGGCTGCTGGACACCATCGTGCCCGGGGACGCCATCGAGGAATGGTTCCTCTGCGGCCCGTACGGGATGGTGGTGGACGCCAAGGCGGTGTTGACCGGGCGCGGCCTGCCGGAGCCGGCGGTGCACACCGAACTCTTCCACGTCGACGCGCCGCCGGAGCCGCCGCGCCGTCCGGCGGACGAGCCGGGTGCCGGCGCCGAAGTGACTATCGTGCTGGACGGCCGGTCGTCGAGCTTCACCATGGGCCGGGACGAGCGGGTGCTGGACGCGGCGCTGAAGGTCCGCGGCGAGCTGCCGTACGCCTGCAAGGGCGGGGTCTGCTCGACCTGCAAGGCCAAGGTCGTCGAGGGCGAGGTCACGATGGCCCGCAACTACGCCCTGGAGCCCGACGAGGTGGCGGCCGGCTACGTCCTCACCTGCCAGTCCAGCCCGACCACGGACAAGGTCATCGTCGACTACGATGCGTGACGTGTAGAACAATTCGTTCTACACTTGCCGCATGGAGCAGATCGCGATCCGGGAACTCAACCAGCACACCAGCCGGGTGCTGGCGCGCGTGCGTGCCGGAGAGACGGTCGAGGTCACGGATCGCGGAGAGCCCATCGCACGTCTCGTGCCCATCGTGGCTGGTGACGCCCTCCTGGGTCGTCTCGTGGCAGAGGGCCGGGCGACCGCACCTACGTCGACCGGACCGCTGCCCATGCCGCCGGTCCTCGGCGATCCCGCTGAGGACGTTGCGGCGGCCCTGGCCGAGTACCGGGACGAGGAACGCTGGTGATCTACCTGGATTCGGCGGCGGTCATCAAGTTGCTCCGTCGTGAGGCGGCGACGGAAGAACTCGTCACCTGGCTCAATGACCGGTCGGGGATGTCACTTGTCGCGTCCGCCCTGGTGGAGGTCGAGGTGCCGCGGGCGCTCCGTCGTGCGGCGCCGCAAGCGCTGGTGGGTGTCCCTTCGGTCCTCTCCCGGTTGTACCGGGTCGAGATCGATGCGACGGTCCGCTCCGCCGCAGCCGCCTACCCTGAGCCACTGCTGCGCAGCCTGGACGCGATCCACCTCGCCACCGCGGAGATCCTGGCCCGCCAGGCCCGCTCCGACTTCGCCGCCTTCGTGACGTACGACCGTCGTCTGTTGGATGCGGCGAAGGACGCGGGTCTTCCGGTGGCCAGCCCAGGCATGGATTGAACCGGCTCGCCGCCGTGGGGCTTCCGGCACCGAGGGTGGAGGTGGCGTGTCGGCGCCCGGAATGGGCGACGTACCCTCGGAGGCGTGACGGTGAGCCGGGAGATCGACGACATCCTGCAGCGCGGCGCGGACGGCGGGCGGATCACGCCCGAGGAAGCCCTGCTGCTCTACACCGAGGCGCCCTTCCACGCCTTGGGCGAGGCGGCGGACGCGGTGCGCCGGCGGCGCTACCCGGACAACATCGTCACGTACCTGATCGACCGCAACATCAACTACACGAACGTCTGCGTGACGGCGTGCAAGTTCTGCGCGTTCTACCGGGCCCCCAAGCACAAGGAGGGCTGGACGCACTCGACCGAGGAGATCCTGCGCCGTTGCGGCGAGGCGGTCGAGCTGGGCGCCACCCAGGTCATGCTCCAGGGCGGCCACCACCCCGACTACGGCGTGGAGTACTACGAGGAACTCTTCTCCTCGGTCAAGAAGGCGTACCCGCAGCTCGCCATCCACTCGATCGGCCCGAGCGAGATCCTGCACATGGCCAAGGTCTCCGGCGTCAGCCTGGACGAGGCCATCGCCCGGATCAAGACGGCCGGGCTGGACTCGATCGCCGGTGCCGGCGCCGAGATGCTGCCGGACCGGCCGCGCAAGGCCATCGCGCCGCTGAAGGAGTCCGGCGCGCGCTGGCTGGAGGTCATGGAGCTGGCCCACCGCCAGGGCCTGGAATCGACCGCCACGATGATGATGGGCACCGGCGAGACGAACGCCGAGCGGATCGAGCACCTGCGGATGATCCGCGACGTGCAGGACCGCACCGGCGGCTTCCGGGCGTTCATCCCGTGGACGTACCAGCCGGAGAACAACCACCTCAAGGGCCGTACCCAGGCCACCACCCTGGAGTACCTGCGGCTGGTCGCGGTGGCCCGGCTCTTCTTCGAGACGGTTCCGCACCTGCAGGCGTCCTGGCTGACCACCGGCAAGGACGTCGGGCAGCTCGCCCTGCACATGGGGGTGGACGACCTGGGCTCGATCATGCTGGAGGAGAACGTCATCTCCTCGGCGGGTGCCCGGCACCGTTCCAACCTGCACGAGCTGATCGGGATGATCCGCTCCGCGGACCGGATCCCGGCCCAGCGGGACACCCTCTACAACCGACTCGCGGTGCACTGGACGCCGGCCGACGACCCGAGCGACGAGCGGGTGGTCTCGCACTTCTCCTCGATCGCCCTGCCGGGCGGCGGGGTGGGGAAGTCCCTGCCGCTCGTCGAGGTCAACTGACCCACGTCCCGCGCCCTTTCCGGCACGCTCTGTGACGTCGCGGACCTCGGGACGCTCAGCCGAACGGCCAATGGTTGACTGCCGAAAGGCGGGATCTCGCTGCCCGTTCGCCGGACCGATGGCCGGGGCTGCAGGCAGCAAGACCTATCAATCCGGACAATCCTTAAGTGACGCTTAGCCGTGCAGGTGAAGAACGCTCGGCGCGGGGGGTGGCGAGGGTGATCGCGGACCGCTAACGTGCCCGCTCGTACCTTTCCTTCACCCCACGGGGGGACTCCTTCCATGATCTTCCGTAACCGGCCGCTGGTGCGGTTCGGCGCCGCAGCGCTGCTCGCCTCTGGTGCGTTCACCGCCCTCGGCGCGCCCGCCCAGGCCGCTGGCACCGAGACGGACCTCTCGCTCGACGTGGTGGGCACCCGGGTCGCCGACGGCGTCGAGGGCAAGCTCGCGTTCGTCAAGGTGACCAACAAGGGCGAGAACACCCCGTCGGAGCTGGCCGTCCGTGCCGACGTGTCCAAGGTCGACTGGACCAAGGTCGCCCCGGTCCCGGCCGTCGACGGCTGCGAGCTCGAGGGCACCCAGCAGAAGCCGACCGCCTGGACCTGCTTCGCCACCACCGACGGTCTGCCCGGCGCGGGCGAGACCATCGACCTGCCGGTGGTGCTCTTCAAGCTCGTCGACCTCAAGGAGGCGTACAGCGCCCCGGTGAGCTTCACGCTCATCTCGAAGGACGACACCAACGCGGACAACAACACCAAGTCCGCCACCATCGAGTTCACCAAGCAGAGCGGCGCCGACCTCGCCGTCATGGCCGACGACGTCAAGAACGCCGTCACGGTCAAGAACGGCAAGCTGCAGTTCGGCGGTGACCTGCACGCCGGGGACACCGCCGCGCTCATCTACACCGCGTGGAACCAGGGCGACCTGGCCACCGCCGGCCTCAAGGTCTCGGTCAAGCTGCCCAAGGGTGTGACCTTCACCGAGGCCGAGGACGACTGCGAGTACGACGCGGACAAGACGTCGCTGGTCTGCACCTACGCCAACCTGCCGTTCGTCCCGCAGGAGCAGGACACGAAGGACGGTGACAACGTCACCGCCGGTGGCCGCTTCTACCACCTGCTGACCGTGGCTGAGGACGTCAAGGCCGGCGCGCTGACCGGCGGCACCGTCTCGGTCGAGCCGATCATGCCGGAGAAGACCATCACGGCGCAGTCGATCGAGATCAAGACCATGCCGGACAACATGACCGCGGTCCAGGCCACCGACCTGGACACCAGCGACAACACCGACGGCTACGCTGTCGTCGTGGCCGCCCAGGGCGGCTCCGGTGGTGGCGACGACACCGGCAACGACGACGGTGGCCTGCCGGTGACCGGCGCCAAGGCCGGTCTGATCGGCGGCATCGGCGCGGCAGTGCTCGCCGCGGGTGGGGCGATGTTCCTGGTCGCCCGCCGGCGCCGGGTGGTCCTGGTGACCCCGGGCGACGAGAAGCCGACCGCCTGACGGTCGTCCTCCATCGGCCCGCGCGGGCCGTTCACATAACGCACGGCAGCAGGGGCGGGATGGGTCACCATCCCGCCCCTGCTGTCGTCCGCGGGCGCGACCCGTCGACAGCGGTTCGCGGTACGGCTGGCAGAGTGGAGGGGTGAGCCGTACCCCACAGGGCCAGCGCGCCAGCCTGGACAAGCAGCCGCACGAGGTCGCCGCGATGTTCGACGGCGTGGCAGCCCGCTACGACCTGACCAACACCGTCCTCTCCTTCGGGCAGGACCGGTTCTGGCGGCGGGCGACCCGGGAGGCGCTCGGCCTCCGACCGGGCGAGCGGGTGCTGGACGTGGGAGCCGGCACGGGCGTCTCCACCGAGGAGCTGGCGCACTCCGGGGCGTACGCGGTGGGCGCCGACCTGTCGCTGGGGATGCTGTACGCCGGCAAGCGCACCCGCCCCCAGGTGCCGCTGCTGGCCGGTGACGCGCTGAAGCTGCCCTTCGCCGACGGCGTGTTCGACGCGGTGACCATCTCCTTCGCGCTGCGCAACGTCAACGACACCGACGCCGCCCTGCGCGAGCTGGCCCGGGTCACCCGGCCGGGCGGGCGGCTGGTGGTCTGCGAGTTCAGTACGCCGGTCAACCCGGCCTTCCGCACGGTCTACCTGTCGTACCTGATGCGGTCGCTGCCGGCGGTGGCGCGCACGGTGTCCAGCAACCCGGACGCGTACGTCTATCTCGCCGAGTCGATCCGGGCCTGGCCGGATCAGGCGGCGCTGGCCAGCCGGATCGCCGGTGCGGGCTGGGGTCGGGTCGCCTGGCGCAACCTCACCGGCGGGGTCGTCGCGCTGCACCGCGCCGTCCGCGACTGACCCGGGGGCAGTGCCGGTCCAAGAGGACTCAAGCCTCTTTTTTCGGAAATATCCCCTAGCGGTCCACTTTGCCCCGTAGGCTCGCCCCATGAGGGGATCAGACCGGGCGGACGTGGACGCGACCGTCGACGACGACGCCGCGGAACTCATCGCGCAGCTCAAGGAGCTGGCCGGCGCGGATCCCGCCGACGTCCGTCAGGTGGTGGCCGAGGTGCTGGCCGCGCTCGACCGCGCGGCCGGGGGAGCGCTGCGCGAGCACCTGCCCGAGGCGATCCGGCACGACGCCGGTCTGGACGCCGCCTCCCCGGCCCGCCCGTGACGCCGAGAAGGAGGCCCACCGGCGCGTTTCTGGCAAGTTAGGTACCCCTCACCGCCTACCGGTGTAACCCCGGTCATAGACTCCAACCCGATCGGCTTGTGAAGCATTTCACGAGCATGCGGGGAGGAGGCGCAGATGACCGCGGTGGAGAACGACGCCGACGTGATCGTCGTGGGCGCCGGTCCCGGAGGATCGGCGACGGCGTACCACCTGGCGCGCCACGGCGTACGTGTGCTGCTGCTGGAGAAGACCGAGTTCCCGCGGGAGAAGGTCTGCGGCGACGGGCTGACCCCACGTGCCGTGCGGCAGCTCATCCGGATGGGCGTGGACACCTCGCCCGAGGCCGGCTGGCTGCACAACAAGGGCCTGCGGGTGATCGGCGGCGGGGTACGCCTCGAACTGGACTGGCCCGACCTGGCCAGCTTCCCCAACTACGGCCTGGTCCGCACCCGGCTCGACTTCGACGACCTGCTCGCCCAGCGCGCCATCGCGGCCGGGGCGAAGCTGCGCACCAGCGTGACCGTCACCGACCCGGTGCTCGACCCCGACGGCCGGGTGATCGGCGTGCAGGGCGAGTCCGGCCCGGAGAAGGAGCCGGTCACCTTCCACGCCCCGCTGGTCGTTGCCGCGGACGGCGTCTCCGGCCGCTTCCCGCTCGCCCTCGGGCTGGCCAAACGGGAGGACCGGCCGATCGGCGTGGCCGTCCGGCGCTACTACCGCTCGCCCGCCAAGCACGACGACGACTACCTGGAGTCGTGGCTGGAGCTGCGCGGCAAGGACAACGACGCGCTGCTGCCCGGGTACGGCTGGATCTTCGGGCTCGGCGACGGCCGGGTGAACGTCGGCCTCGGCATCCTCAACTCCTCCTCCGCCTTCGGTAAGACCAACTACCGGCGGCTGCTCACCGACTGGCTCGCCAACACCCCCGAGGACTGGGGGATGACCGACGAGGCGAACGCGGAGGGGCCGATCCTCGGCGCCGCGCTGCCGATGGGCTTCAACCGGGTGCCGCACTACACCCGCGGCGTGATGCTGGTCGGCGACTCCGGCGGCATGGTCAACCCGTTCAACGGCGAGGGCATCGCGTACGCGATGGAGTCCGGCGAGCTGGCCGCCGAGGTCGCGGTGCAGGCGCTCGCCCGGCCGGCCGGCGCCGAGCGGGAGCGGGCGCTGATGGCGTACCCGCAGGAGCTGAAGGCCCGCTTCGGCGGCTACTACCGGCTCGGCGGGATCTTCGTGAAGCTGATCGGCCGCCCGGAGATCATGCGCATCGCCACCAAGCACGGCATGCCGCACCCGGCACTGATGCGCTTCGTGCTCAAGCTGCTGGCCAACCTGACCGACCCGCGCGGCGGGGACGCGATGGACCGGGTCATCAACGCGATGACGAAGGTGGCCCCAGCGGTATAGATCCACCCCCCGCGACGAGGTCGTGTGGGACGTGAATAGTGTGATTTGGCCAACCACCCAGGGCAGGGAAGGACGAGCAGGAGACAACGATGACGCTCTCGCCTTACGCACCGATCATCGGGCTGTTCGCCCTCGCCGCGGGGTTCTCGCTGTTCTCCGTGGCCGCCGCGCGCTTCGCTGGGCCGCGCCGCTACAACAAGGCCAAGCTCGAGGCGTACGAGTGCGGCATCGAGCCGAGCCCGCAGCCGGTCGGCGGCGGCCGGTTCCCGGTCAAGTTCTACCTGACGGCGATGCTCTTCATCGTCTTCGACATCGAGATCATCTTCTTGTACCCCTGGGCGGTCTCCTTCGACGCCCTGCCGATCTTCGGCTTCGTGGAGATGGTCATGTTCATCGTCGCGGTCTTCGTCGCCTACGCCTACGTCTGGCGGCGCGGCGGCCTGGACTGGGACTGAGGAAGGTACGCAGATGGGTATCGAGGAGAAGCTTCCCGCCGGCGTCCTGCTCACCTCCGTGGAGAAGCTGGTCAACTGGTCGCGGAAGTCGTCCGTCTGGGGCGCCACGTTCGGCCTGGCCTGCTGCGCCATCGAGATGATGGCCGCTGGTGGCCCGCACTACGACATGGGCCGCTGGGGCATGGAGGTCTTCCGCGCCTCGCCGCGGCAGGCGGACCTGATGATCGTGGCCGGCCGGGTGAGCCAGAAGATGGCCCCGGTGCTGCGGCAGATCTACGACCAGATGGCCGAGCCGCGCTGGGTCATCTCGATGGGCGTCTGCGCCAGCAGCGGCGGCATGTTCAACAACTACGCGATCGTGCAGGGCGTGGACCACATCGTCCCGGTCGACATGTACCTCCCGGGCTGCCCGCCCCGGCCGGAGATGCTCATCGACGCGGTGCTCAAGCTGCGCGAGAAGATCATGTACGAGCCGCTGGGCCCGAACGGCCGCAAGATGCTGGAGGCCCGCAAGGAGCGCGGTGACGTTCCCGTGGTGCCCTACGGCTCGATGCCCTCGTCGTACCGCAACGACAAGGCCCGGCGCGCCGAGTGGACGAAGGCGGTCCGCGAGGGGCGCGAGGAGCAGCTCCGGATCGAGAACTGGATGAAGGCCCAGAACCACCTGCACCAGCACGGGGGTGTGAAGTGACCGCACCTAGCGAGAAGCCGGGTGGGGGCGTACCGGTACCGACGACGCCGGTCGGCTCCACCAGTGGCGCCCCGGCCGAGTACCCACCGGCCAGCCCGGCCGGCCGGGGCATGTTCGGCATCCACGGCAGCGGCGACGTCTCCGGCTTCGGCGGCCTGGTCCGCCCGCGCAAGCCGATCGAGGAGAGCCCCCGGCCGTACGGCGGCTACTTCGACGAGGTCCGCGACGCGCTGGAGGAGGCGTACCCCGCCTTCGGCGACGCGATCGAGAAGGTCGTGGTCGACCGGGGCGAGCTGACCCTGCACGTCCGCCCGGAGCGGATCGCCGAGGTCTGCCAGGTGATGCGGGACGACCTGGCGCTGCGCTTCGAGCTCTGCTCCTCGGTGTCCGGGGTGGACTACCTGGGCGCCGACGAGCGCCGGCTGCACGCCGTCTACCAGCTCACCTCGATGACCTACCGGCGCCGCGTGCGACTGGAGGCCGCGGTCTCCGCCGAGGACCCGCACCTGCCGAGCGTCACGAGCATCTACCCGACCGCCGACTGGCAGGAGCGGGAGACGTACGACATGTTCGGCATCATCTTCGACGGCCACCCCAACCTGACCCGGATCCTCATGCCGGACGACTGGGAGGGGCACCCGCAGCGCAAGGACTACCCGCTGGGTGGCGTGCCGGTCGAGTACAAGGGCGCTGAGATCCCGCCGCCCGACCGGAGGAGGTCCTACCAGTGACGACGTCGAACTACGCGACCGAGCGCGAGACCACCGAGGGCAAGGTCTTCACCGTCACCGGTGGGGACTGGGACCAGGTCGTCTCCGGCACCGACCCGATCAACGACGAGCGGATCGTCGTCAACATGGGGCCGCAGCACCCGTCCACGCACGGCGTGCTCCGCCTGATCCTCGAGCTGGAGGGCGAGACGGTCCGTGAGGCCCGCTCGGTCGTCGGTTATCTGCACACCGGCATCGAGAAGAACCTCGAGTACCGGAACTGGGTCCAGGGCTCGACCTTCGTGACCCGGATGGACTACCTCTCCCCGCTGTTCAACGAGACGGCGTACGCGCTGGCGGTGGAGCGGCTGCTCGGGATCGAGGACGAGGTCACCGAGCGGGCGACCACCATCCGGGTCCTGATGATGGAGCTGAACCGGATCTCCTCGCACCTGGTCTGGCTGGCCACCACCGGCATGGAGCTGGGCGCGATCAACATGATGCTGTACGGCTTCCGCGAGCGGGAGCACATCCTGGAGATCTTCGAGATCATCACCGGCCTGCGGATGAACCACGCGTACGTCCGCCCGGGCGGCGTGGCGCAGGACGTACCGGATGACGCGATCGTCAAGATCCGCGAGTTCCTGAAGCTGATGCCGAAGAAGCTCAAGGAGTACGAGGACCTCCTCTCCGGCCAGCCGATCTGGATCGAGCGGACCAAGAACGTCGCGGTGCTCGACGTGACCGGTTGCCTCGCGCTCGGCGTCACCGGCCCGGTGCTGCGCTCCGCCGGTCTCGCCTGGGACCTGCGCAAGACGATGCCGTACTGCGGTTACGAGACGTACGAGTTCGATGTGCCGACGCACACCGACGGCGACGTGTGGGGCCGCTACCTGGTCCGGCTCGCCGAGATCCGGGAGTCGCTGAAGCTCGTCGAGCAGGCGGTGGACCGGCTCAAGCCGGGCCCGGTGATGGTCGCCGACCGCAAGATCGCCTGGCCGGCACAGCTCGCCATCGGCGTCGACGGCATGGGCAACTCGCTGGAGCACGTCGCCAAGATCATGGGCCAGTCGATGGAGTCGCTGATCCACCACTTCAAGCTCGTCACCGAGGGCTTCCGGGTCCCGCCGGGCCAGGTGTACGTCGGCATCGAGTCGCCCCGCGGCGAGCTCGGCGTGCACGCCGTCTCCGACGGCGGCACGCGGCCGTACCGGGTGCACTACCGGGAGCCGAGCTTCGTCAACCTGCAGGCCCTCCCGGCGATGGCCGAGGGCGGCCTGATCGCCGACGTGATCGCCGGTGGCGCCTCGCTGGACCCCGTGATGGGTGGTTGTGACCGATGACTTTTAGTGAAGAGACCCGGGAGCGGGCGCGGGAGATCATCGCTCGCTACCCGGCCGACCGGTCCCGCTCGGCGCTGCTGCCGCTGCTGCACCTGGTGCAGTCCGAGGAGGGGTACGTCTCCCCGGCGGGCGTCGAGTTCTGCGCCGAGGTGCTCGGGCTGAACAAGGCGCAGGTCGGCGCGGTGGCCACCTTCTACACCATGTACAAGCGCAAGCCGACCGGTGACTACCTGGTCAGCGTCTGCACCAACACGATGTGCAACGTGCTCGGCGGCCAGGAGGTCTACGACACCCTCGCCGAGCACCTGGGCGTCGGGCACGACGAGACCACCGAGGACGGGAAGATCACCCTGGAGCACGCCGAGTGCCTCGCGGCGTGCGACTACGGCCCGGTGATGACGGTCAACTACGACTTCTTCGACGGCGTCGACTCGCAGACCGCGGTCGGCGTGGTCGAGGAGCTGCGCGCGGGCGGTCGGCCGATGCCGACCCGGGGTGCCCGGCTCTGCACGCTGAAGGAGATGGCGGTGCAGCTCGCCGGCTTCGCCGACGAGCGCGACGGCGCGGTCGCCGACGGCGGGCCGGGCGAGCCGACCCTGCAGGGTCTGCGGCTGGCCGAGCAGCACGGCATCTCGGTGCCGGGCTTCGACCCGAACACCCCCATCCGCAGCAAGGCCGAGGCCGACGAGGCCGCCGAGAAGGCCAAGGCCGCCAAGCCGGAACCGACGAAGGCGACCCCCGCGGCCGCCAACTCCGGCGCAGGCGAGACCGCGCCGGCCGCCGCGGCGACCGGCAGCACCGCGCCGGACGTGAAGGCGCCGGACGACAAGTCGCCGCAGGTGCGTACC
>NZ_QGGF01000378.1 GCF_003857015.1 Micromonospora globispora
GAGCCGGCCGAGGCCGGGGTGCCCGCGCCGTTGGGCGAGGCGGGGTCGAAGGGCCGACCGCCGAGGGCCATCTGGTTACCGGAGTCGCCGGGGCGCGGCGCCGGGGTGGCCGGGCCGTTGCCGAGGGCCGCCAAGGCGCCGAAGGCCGGCGCCGGACCGATCGGCTGCGGGCCGGTCGTCGCCGGCGGGAGGGCCCGGGCCTGCTGCCCGCGACCGGAGAGGGCCCGCGGCACCAGGACCGAGGTGGGCAGGGTGACGTCGGCGACCGTGCCGCGGTCGGCGCCCGGCCGCAGCTCGACCTTCACGCCGTGTCGGGCGGCCAGCCGGGCGACCACGACCAGGCCCATCATCCGGGAGACCGCCACGTCCACCTGCGGCGGCGTGGCAAGTCGCTCGTTGAGCTCGCGCAACTGCTCGAAACCGATGCCGATGCCCCGGTCCTCGACGTAGAGCGACGCCCGGTCGCCCACCCGTCGGGCCTCGACCATGACGTGCGAGTCCGGCGGGGAGAAGGCGGTGGCGTTGTCGAACAGCTCGGCGACCAGGTGCACCAGGTCGTTGACCGCGTGCGCGGCGACCTCGATGTCCCGGTCGATGACGCCGAACTCGATCCGGGTGTAGTGCTCGACCTCGGACTGAGCGGCGCGAAGCACGTCGATCAGGGCGGCCGGTTCGCGCTGCACGCGGGTGGAGTCCGCGCCGGCGAGGACCAGGAGGTTCTCGTCGTTACGGCGCATCCGGGTGGCGAGGTGGTCGAGCTGGAACAGCTCGGCGAGCCGGTCCGGGTCCTCCTCGCCGCGCTCCAGCCGGTCCAGGTGGCCGATCAGCCGGTCGACCAGGATCTGCGAGCGGCGGGCCAGGTTGACGAACATCGTCGCGACGGACGCGCGCAATGCGGCCTGCTCGGCGGCGGTACGGACCGCCTCCAGGTGGACCGCGTTGAACGCCTCGGTCACCTGGCCGAACTCGTCCTTGCTCCGCACCGGCAGCGGTTCGGCGATCTGGTTGGCCAGCTGCACCGGGGAAAGCTGCCCGGTCACCTGCGGGTCGCGCAGTCGGGCCACCGCCTGCGGCAGGCCGTACTGGGCGACGGAGAGGGCACCCTGGCGCAGGTCGCGCAGCGAGCGGGCCATCGACCGGGCGACCAGGTACGCGAACAGGATCGCCAGCAGCAGCATGCTCAGCAGCAGGCCGGTCTCCAGGAAGACCTGGCGCTGCACGTCCGAGCGGAGGTTGTCGGCCTGCTTGACCACGTCGCCGTCGAGCTTCGACTCGACGGTACGGATCAGCTTGGCGTTGCCGACCATCGCGTCGTCCCACTGGTCCGGGCCGAAGGAGAGAAGCTTCAGCTCCCCGGACTCGTTGTCGTCGATCTGGCCCTGGTAGGACTTCACCTCGCGCAGGTCGCCCCCGGCGACGGTCTGCTGGTAGAGCTCCTTCTCGGACCCGTTGGCGACGGCGTTGAAGGCCTCATCCGCCTGCTCTTCAGCGGTGCCGGTGCGGATGTAGTCCTTGCGCAGGGCCTCGCTGAGCTTGCCGGCGGCAAGTGCGCGGTGCACGACCACCCGGCGCTCGGAGACGAACTCCTTGCTGCGGGCGATGGCGGCGGCGGCGCGCATCCGGTCGCTCAGGTCGCTGTCGCCGGCGAGCTGGGTACTCGAGTCGCGGACCTCCAGCAGGTCGCTGATCAGGCCCTCGTACTCCTTGATCGCGAAGCTGCTCGACATCTTGCCGTTGAAGACCTGGCTGCGGGTGCCGGGCAGGTCGGTGAGGCTCTGGTCGATCTCGTCGAGGATCTTCTCCAGCGAGGGGGGCAGCTCGTCCAGCTGAACGCGCTGCTGCGAGTACCGCCCCTTCGCCTTGTCGACCTCCTGGCCCACCTGGGTGTACGCGTCGGTGTACTGGGACTTGGCCTTCGGGTTGTCCGCATTCAGCAGCAGCACGGCGGCCGTCCGCTCGTCCTGCAGCTTGTCGACCATGTCGCCCGAGTAGCCGATCAGGGTGGCCAGGTCGCCGGCCCGGTTGGCATTGTTGAGCGTCTCCAGGTGGTCGACCAGCCCACTGGTGCCCACCACGACCGTGGCGATGGTCGGCACGATCATGATCAGACCGAGCTTGGACCAGATCGGCATGTCGCGGAGCCGGCTGGCCGGCCGGCGCAAACGCGACAGGAAGGAGCCCGCCGTCTTTGGTCGTTTGCTCACGTCACCGCCCTCGCATTACAGCGTCCGCGCGTTGCACTGGGCAACGCCGAGCGACCGACCCGGCGGGTCGGACCTCCGAGATTCCATCACGCCGTCTCGCAAAGAGAAAGCCCAGGTTGTCCGTCGCCGAAGGTGTGATGAGATGTTGATGCAATTTGATAGCAATCCGTCTGTCCGGAGTCACTCAAAGTAATGGAACACCCTCACCGCGTCGTTTTGCTGGCCGGCCCCTCCGGCTCCGGAAAGTCCTATATCGCGCTACAAACCGGACTTCCGGTTCTTTGCCTGGACGACTTCTACAAGGACGGCGATGACCCTACGTTGCCGCATCGGAACGGACAGGTGGATTGGGAGTCCCCGCAGTCCTGGGACGCCGAGACGGCGGTGGACACCATTGCCCGACTGGCCCGTTTCGGCAAGGCCGAAGTGCCGGTTTATGCGATCGGCGCAGACCGTCGGGTAGCCATGCGGCCATTCGATCTCGCCGGATCGCCACTTTTCGTCGCCGAAGGGATTTTCGCCGCCGAGATCGTCGAGGCGTGCCGCCGCCGGGGCCTGCTCGCCGGGGCGTACGCGCTGCGCCGGCCACGCGGCGCGACCTTCCTCCGCCGGCTCGCCCGCGATCTGGCCGAGCAGCGCAAGGCCCCCCGGGTGCTGATTCGGCGCGGGGTCACCCTGCTGCGGGCCGAGCCGGCCGTGCTGCGCCGGCAGACCGGGCTCGGGGCCGAGGCGGCCCGGGCCCGGGAGGTGCTGCACCGGGTGGCCGCCCTGCTCGCCGGCCACCCGCACCAGCCGTGATCAGCCGATCAGCTTCGCGTACGCCGGCTTGATCACCTCGTCGATGATCCTCAGCCGCTCGTCGAACGGGATGAAGGCGCTCTTCATCGCGTTGATCGTGAACCACTGGAGCTCCTTCCAGCCGTAGCCGAAGGCCTCCACCAGCAGCGCCATCTCCCGCGACATCGACGTCCCGCTCATCAGCCGGTTGTCGGTGTTCACCGTCACCCGGAAGCGCAGGTCGCGCAGCAGCCCGATGGGGTGCTCGGCGATCGAGGGGGCGGCGCCGGTCTGCACGTTGGACGAGGGGCAGAGTTCCAGCGGGATGCGCTTGTCGCGGACGTACGCGGCCAGCCGGCCGAGCGCCGGCGGCTCGCCCGGGGTGATGTCGTCCACGATCCGGACTCCGTGGCCCAGCCGGTCAGCGCCGCACCACTGGATCGCCTGCCAGATCGACGGCAGCCCGAACGCCTCGCCGGCGTGGATGGTGAAGTGGAAGTTTTCCCGCTGGAGGTACTCGAAGGCGTCCAGGTGCCGGGTGGGCGGGAAGCCCGCCTCCGCGCCGGCGATGTCGAATCCGACCACCCCGGCGTCCCGGTGCCGGACGGCCAGCTCGGCGATCTCCTGCGAGCGGGCGGCGTGCCGCATCGCGGTGAGCAGCGTGCCGACCCGGATCGGGGTGCCGGCCTGGGCGGCCAGCTCACTCCCCTCGACGAAGCCGGCGACGACCGCCTCCACCACCTGGTTCAGGGTCAGGTTCCGCTCCAGGTGCTGCTCCGGGGCGAACCGGACCTCCGCGTACACCACCCCGTCGGCGGCCAGGTCCAGCGCGCACTCGCGGGCGACCCGACGCAGCGCCGGCGCGGTCTGCATGACCGCCACGGTGTGCGCGAAGGTCTCGAGGTAACGCTCCAGCGAACCGGAGTTGGCCGCCTCCGCGAACCAGCGACCCAGCGCCTCCGGGTCGGTGGTGGGCAGCTCGTGGCCGACCTCCGCGGCCAGCTCCACGATCGTCGCCGGCCGCAGACCGCCGTCGAGGTGATCGTGCAGCAGCGCCTTCGGGACCTTGACGATGTCCTCGTACGAGATTGCGACCATGCTCAGACATTAGTCACCGGCGCAGCGGCGGGACGGGACTGGCCCGTTCCCGGCTCAGGGCCGCCAGCCGTACAGCCGGTCGACCGCGAGGCGGATCACCAGGCGGCCGTCGGCGACCATCGTCGCCCGGTAGTCCGCCCAGTCCGGGTGCTCGCCCCGGATCCGCCGGTAGACCTCGACCAGCTCCTCGACGGTGCCGTCGTCCGGGGCCGCAGCCGGCGGGGTGAGCGTCACCATCCCCTCGGCCACCGCGTACGCCCCACCGTCCGGGGTGCTGACGTGGAAGCTGGCCCGGGGATCGCGCCGGAGGTTGCGCACCTTGGCCCGGTCGGCGGTGGTGGAGCAGCGGATGAGCCCCGGCTCGGCCAGGTAGTCCACGTTCGAGAGCTGCGGCCGCCCGTCCCGGCGCAGCGTCACCAGCACCCCGCGCCCACGCTCGCCGAACAGCTCCCACAGCCGGGCGCTCACGCCGGCACCCGCAGCGGGGCGAGCGCGGCGGCCAGCCGGGCGACCTCGTCCAGCATCAGTTTGGCGGCAGCCTCCCGTCCCGGGTCCGGCGTCAGCTCGCCGTCGTCGTCCAGCGCCTGCCGCAGGAAGACCGGCACCGAATCGTTGACCGGCACCATCATCAGCGTGGTGACGACCTGCTTGATCATCTGCACCGCACGCAGGCCGCCGGAGGTCATGCCGTAGCTGACAAAGCCCACCGGCTTGTAGCGCCACTCGTCGTAGAGGTAGTCGATCGCGTTCTTCAGCGGGGCGCTGAAGCCGTAGTTGTACTCCGGCATGACGAAGACGAATGCGTCGGCGGCCGCCACCGTGCCGCTCCACTCCCGGGTGTGCCGGTGCACGTACCGCCCCTCCGAGGGGTGGTACGGCTCGTCGTGGAAGGGAAGCCCGACCTCCGCGAGGTCGACCAGGCGTACGTCGTCGAACGCGGCATGCCGCACGGCGGTCTCCAGGAACCAGTCACCGATCCGGCGGCCGATCCGGCCGGGGCGGGTGCTGGCGACGATCACGTTCAGGCGGGGCATGGCGGGGTCACTCCTGTCGGGATGGGCCGGGCAGCGACCGGCGAGGCGAGGCGGGGGATGAGGTGGTGGACGAGCGGACCGATGCTCACCGCGTAGCGGAGGGTGCCAGGGCCGACGGTGCCGCCGAGGAGCCAGCCGACGGCGAGCACGCCCAACTCGATCAGAGTGCGCACCCGGCGGATCGGCAGGCCGCGCGCGGCCAGGCCGGTCATCAGCCCGTCCCGCGGGCCGGGCCCGAGACGGGCACCGAGGTAGAGGGCGGTGGCCATCGCATTGAGCAGGATCCCGGCCAACAGCAGGGCGACGCGGAGCGGGTGGCCAGGCCCTGGTGCAGGACGTCCCAGGACGCGAGCCCAAGGTCCGCCCGGACCAGCAGGGCGATGCTGGCGCCGAAGAGTGCCAGACCGACCAGCAGCCGGACCGTCCGAGCACGCGACGTAGTTGACATGTCATCGACACTAGGACGGGTTGGATGACATGTCAACGACTGGGTTAGGATCGGCGCATGGACGCACCACGCTGGCTGGACGAGCGGGAGGACCGGGCCTGGCGCGGCTATCGGCGGATGCGCCGGCTGCTCGACCTGGAGCTCGCCCGCGAGCTGATGCAGGACGCCGGTCTCTCCGAGCCGGACTACGACGTCCTCTCCGACCTCTCGGAGACGCCGGATCAACGGCTGCGCCTCAGCGAGCTGGCCGACCGGATGCTCTGGTCCCGCAGCCGGCTCTCGCACCACCTCGCCCGGATGCAGCAACGCGGCCTGGTCACCCGGGAGGAGTGCCCGTCGGACGGCCGCGGTTCCATCGTGGTGCTCACCCCAGCCGGTCGGCGGGCCATCGAGGCGGCCGCCCCCGGTCACGTGGCCGCCGTCCGGCGGCACCTGATCGACCTGCTCACCCCCGAGGAGATGGACGCGCTCGCCGCGCTGAGCCACCGGGTGGTCGATCACCTCGCCGGCCCGGACCGCGGCCGCGCCGCCCCGACCGCCGCCGATCCGGCCGCCTGACGTGGACGGCCGCATCCTCGACCGGCTGCGCTGCCCCGTCTGCGGCGAGCCCCTCGCCGAGACCACCGCCGGCACCGCGCGGGCGGTGCGCTGCCCGCGCCGGCACAGCTTCGACATCGCCCGCCAGGGCTACGTCAACCTGCTCGCCGGCCGCGCCCCGCACGCCGGGGACACCGCCGAGATGGTCGCCGCCCGCGCCGACTTCCTCGCCGCCGGGCACTACGACACCATCGCCGCCGCCCTCGCCGCCGCCGCGACCCGGATCGTGTACGGCGAGTCGCCGGTCCCGGCCACCGGTTCGACGGACGAGGGCGCCACCGAAGGTCGCGCGACGCAGACGTACCCGCTGGTCGTAGACGCCGGCGCGGGCACCGGCTGGTATCTCGCCGCGGTGCTGGCGGCGCTGCCGGACGCGGTCGGCCTGGCCCTGGACGTCTCCAAGCCGGCACTGCGCCGCGCGGCCCGGGCCCACCCGCGCGCCGCAGCGGCGCTCGCCGACACCTGGCAACGGCTCCCGCTGGCCGACGCCTCCACCAGCGTCCTGCTGAACGTCTTCGCCCCGCGCAACGGGGCGGAGTTCCGCCGGGTCCTCGACCCGGCGGGCGCGCTGCTGGTGGTCACCCCGGCCGAGGACCACCTCGCCGAACTGGTCGACGCGCTCGACCTGCTGAGGGTCGACCCGGCCAAGGCCGACCGGGTCGCCGGGAGCCTCGCCGGGCACTTCACCGAGGAGTCGAGCACGGTGCACCGGACCCGGCTGGCGCTCACCGGCTCCGAGGTGGCCACCCTGGTCGGGATGGGCCCGAGCGCCTGGCACACCGACCCGGCCCGGCTCGCCGAACGGATCACCGCCCTGCCCGAACCGGTCGCGGTCACGCTCGCGGTCCGGCTCAGCGTGCACCGACCGCGCTGACCGGGTCAGGTGGAGAGGTCGACCTCTTCCCAGCCCGGTGGCTCGTCGTGGTACGGCCCGCGGAGCATCACCGCCCACTCCAGCGCCCACCGGCGCTGCCCGATGGCGTTCGCGTCCACCAGCCCGGGCAGCGCCCGCCCGGCCCGCTCCGTCTCCAGGTACGCCCAGTCCAGGCAGTAGTGCAGGTCGAGCAGGGCGGCCGCGTCGGCGGGGTGCTGCGGGGCAGCCAGGATCCGGGCCCGCCACCGGGGGAAGGTCTCCCCCGCGGCGATGTTCGGCATCCGTTCCACCAGCCGCGGGTCCACCGGCACGGTCGGATCGAGCACCTTGGTCAGGCCCAGCACCCAGGCCAGCGAGAAGAGCGCGTCGTGGTGCAGCACGAACGACCGGTGGTCGCCCTTGCCGCCCATCACGAACTGCCACTCGGGTGGCGTCACCATGTCCACCAGCCGCGACTCGAGCAGCCAACTCATCGCCGCCTGCGGCGGCATCCCGAAGCAGCGGGCCAGGATCAGGTGCAGCACCGCGATCCGCGCCTCGATCTCGGCAGTGGGCCGCAGCTCGATCTCGTCGCCCGGCTCCCACACCAGCGGGAACTGTCGCGGCGGCAGCGGCAGACCCAGCCGGGACAGCTCGTCGAGGCTCGCCTCACGGACGGCCCGGGGGTCGGGGGCGGTTACGCGCACGGCTCAGGTCCCTGTCTGCTCACATCGGCTGATCACCGGTTGCCCCCCCTTGCGCAGGGAGAATAGCGGTTCCGGATCACCAGCACCACGGCACCGCCAGACCGGAATTGATCAGCCGATCCGCTCGATGACCAACGGCCTCGCCGCCGGCTCGTCCGGCGCGATCCGCACCGCCCGCTCCGCCTCGGCCAGCGCCGGCGGGATCCGCACCGCGTGCTCGGCGCGCAGCTCGTAGAGGGGCTCACCGACGCGTACCCGGTCACCCGGACGCTTGTGCAGTAAGACCCCGGCCGGGATGCTGACCGGGTCCTCCTTGCGGGCGCGCCCGGCACCGAGCCGCCAGGCGGCCACCCCGATCGCGTACGCGTCGACGCCGGCGACGTAGCCGTCTTCGGCGGCGCAAACCACCTCGACCTCGTTTGCGGTGGCCATCGGGGCGTCCGGGTCGCCGCCCTGCGCCCGGATCATCCTCCGCCAGGCGTCCATCGCCCGGCCGTCCCGCAGCGCCGCCGCCGGGTCGGCGTCCGGCAGCCCGGCCGCGTCGAGCATTTCCCGGGCCAGGGCCAGGGTCAGCTCCACCACGTCGGCCGGACCGCCCCCGGCCAGCACCTCTACCGACTCGGTCACCTCGACCGCGTTGCCGACGGCCCGGCCCAGCGGGGTGGACATGTCGGTGAGCAGGGCGACCGTCTTCACGCCGTGCGCACCGCCCAGCTCGACCATGGTCCGGGCCAGCTCGCGGGCGTCGTCGACGGACTTCATGAACGCCCCGGAGCCGACCTTCACATCGAGCACCAGCGCGCCGGTCCCCTCGGCGATCTTCTTGCTCATGATCGAGCTGGCGATCAGCGGTATCGCCTCGACGGTGCCAGTGACGTCGCGCAGCGCGTACAGCTTGCGGTCGGCCGGGGCCAGCCCCTCGCCGGCCGCGCAGATCACCGCGCCGACGTCCCGGAGCTGGGCGATGAACTCGTCATTGCTCAGCGCCGCCCGCCAGCCGGGGATCGACTCCAGCTTGTCCAGCGTGCCGCCGGTGTGCCCGAGCCCGCGCCCGGAAAGCTGCGGCACCGCGGCGCCGCAGGCGGCGACCAGCGGGGTGAGCGGGAGGGTGATCTTGTCACCGACGCCGCCGGTGGAGTGCTTGTCCACGGTCGGCCGGGCCACCGGGGAGAGGTCCAGCCGCTCCCCGCTGGCGATCATCGCGGCGGTCCACAGGGCGATCTCCGGCCCGGTCATCCCGCGCAGCAGGATCGCCATGGCCAGCGCCGACATCTGCTCGTCCGCCACCAGCCCCTTGGTGTACGCGTCGACCACCCAGTCGATCTGGGCGTCGCTCAGCACACCCCCGTCCCGCTTCGCCCGGATGACGTCAACCGCCGTGAACGCACTCATCGTCGAGTTCCTTTTCGTCGTTGCAGGTGCCGGCCGCGACCCGAAGGGGTCAGCGATCCGACCAGCGGGTCGGGATCTCCATCGGAGGCTCGCCCTCACCCGCCCAGAAGATGGTGCCGCTGGCGTCGACCACCACCACCCGGGGCGTACGGGCCAGCCCCCAGGTGATCGCCTCGGCCGGGTCGTCCCAGGTCGGGCCCTCCTCCAGCACCCCGGTCTCGGCGCCCTCGGTGTCCCCGGCCGACCGCTCCCAGTACGCCGTCCAGACCTGCTGCCCGGCGGAGAGGTCCGGGTGCACGAAGACCGTGCCCCGGCCGCGCCAGGCGGCGAGCCGGTCCGGCACCACCGGTACCGGCTGCTCGGCGGTCACCGCCTCCAGGTCCCGCACGTCGAAGGCGTGCGGCAGCAGCTCCGCCATCCGCAGCGGGCCGCCCTTCGCCTCGATCAGGCACTCCGGGCCGCCCTGCTCCCAGAGCAGCTGGCGGCACCGGCCGCACGGCATCAGCGGCTCGCCAGTGGCGTCGACGCAGGAGAGCGCGACAAGCCGGCCACCGCCGGTGGCGTGCAGCGAGGAGACCACCCCGCACTCGGCGCAGAGCACCACGCCGTACGCGGCGTTCTCGACGTTGCAGCCGACCACCACCCGGCCGTCGTCGACCAGGGCGGCCGCCCCGACCGGGAACTTCGAGTACGGCACGTACGCGTGCCGCATCACCTCGGTGGCGGCGGCCCGCAGCCGCCCCCAGTCGATGTCCACGTGCTTACCCCCGTCAGCCCTTGATGTACGGCTTGCCGTCCGCCGCAGGTGCGCGTACCCGGCCGACCAGGCCAGCCACCGCCAGGATCGTCGCCAGGTACGGCAGCATCGCCAGGAACTGGCTGGGGATGCTGCTGCCGATCGCGCCCAGGTAGGTGGCGAGCTGGTCGGCGAAGCCGAAGAAGAGCGCCGCGAGCAGCGCCCCGGTCGGGCTCCACCGGCCGAAGATCAGCGCGGCCAGGGCGATGAAGCCCTTACCGCCGATCATGTTCTTGGTGAACGAGTAGAGCGCCAGCGTGTAGGAGGCGCCGCCGATGCCGGCCACCATTCCGGCCATGATCACGTTGCGGTAGCGCAGCCCCAGCACCTTCACGCCCACGGTGTCGGCGGCGGTGGGGTGCTCGCCCACCGAGCGGGTCCGCAGGCCCCACCTGGTACGGAACAGCGCGATGTGGATGACCAGCACCAGCAGCAGGCCGAGGTAGAGGAAGATGTTGCCGCGGAACAGCGCCGGCCCGATCACCGGGATGTCCTTGAGCAGCGGGATCTCCCAGTTGCCGAACCGGGGCGCGCTGTTGTACTTCTGCGCGTCGGTCTGCATCAGCCGCTCGTAGAGGAAGCCGGTGACGCCGACCGCCAGCAGGTTCAGCACGATGCCCATGACGACCTGGTCGACCAGGTAGCGGATGGCGAAGACCGCCAGCAGCAGCGAGATGAACGCGCCGCCGATCGCGGCGGCGACCAGCCCGACCCAGACGCTGCCGGAGATGCTGCCGAAGAGCGCCCCGGAGAAGGCACCCATCAGCAGCTGGCCCTCGATCGCCACGTTGACGACGCCGGTCCGCTCGCAGAGCACCCCGGCGAGCGCACCGAAGATCAGCGGTAGGGCCAGGATGAACGTGCCGCGCACGATGTTGACCAGCGGCATGAAGTTCCGGCCCTCGGGGGCGGCGGAGACCTGCCAGCAGAGGAAGCTCAGCACGAAGGCGACCAGCCCCACGCCGAGCGTCAGGGTGAACCAGCGCTTCGGCACCCCGGCCAGCAGGGCAGCGCCGGCCGCGGCCGCGATGACCCCGAAGAGGATCGCGCCGACAGTGCCGTTGATCTCCAGCGCGGCCCCGCCCTCGGTCTCGCTGAGCGTGAAGCGGGCCTGCTGACCGGTGGCGAGCGCCCCGAAGAGCACCGCGGCGAGCACGCCCAGCGCCAGCAGGACGGCGCCCGTCTTGCGCGTACGCGTCCAGAAGCCCTCGTCGACCGGGGCGACGGCGACGTCAGGGACAGCGGTGGTGGACATGCTCACCAGCCCTTCGCAAGGCTCGTCTGCAGCCGGGCGGCGCGGGCGGCCCGGAGCTGGAAGATCGCCTTCACCAGGGCCGGCGCGGCGATGAAGATGACGATCAGGGCCTGGAGCACGGTGACCAGCTCCAGCGAGATCCCCGAGTACGACTGCATCCGGTTGCCGCCGGCCTGGAGCGCGCCGAAGAGCAGCGCGGCCAGCAGCACACCCCACGGCTTCACCCGGCCGAGCAGCGCCACCAGGATGCCGTCGAAGCCGATCTGCGCGATCACCAACGGGGTGAGCGCGTTCGCCGTGGAGCCGAGCACCATGTTGGCGCCGCCCAGCCCGGCGAGCAGACCGGAGACCACCATGATCAGCACGTACGTCCGGGTCACGCTGATGCCCGCCGTCCGCGCGGCGTCCGGGTTGGCGCCGACGGCACGCAGCTCGAAGCCGAGCGTGGAGCGGTTGAGCAGCCAGGCGACGAACCAGGTGACCAGCACCGCGAGCAGGATGCCGGCGTGCACCCGCAGGTTGTCGCCGAGCAGCCGGGGCAGCTGGGCCGAGGCGTCGACGGGCTTGCTGATCGCGTCGGAACGGTTCGGGTTCTGCACCCCGTTCTGGACGATGATCCAGGACAGGAAGTAGACCGCGACGTAGTTCAGCATGATCGTGTTGATCACCTCGTGGGCGCCGGTCCGCGCCTTGAGGATGCCCGGGACGAAGCCCCAGAGCGCGCCGCCGGCCGCACCGGCGATCAGCGCGACGAGCAGGTGCACCACCGGGGGCAGCGGCAGGGCGAAACCGGCGATGGCGGCGAGGATTACGCCGATGGTCGCCTGGCCCTGGGCGCCGATGTTGAACAGGCCGCCGCGGAAGGCGAGCGCGACCGAGAGACCGGTGAAGGCCAGCGGCGCGGTGTAGGTGAGCGTCTCCGAGATCGGGCCCATCGCCGCCTGGAAGCCGGAGGCATCCGGGTCGAAGATCGCGCCCTTGAACAGGTTGGCGTACGCCTCGCTGACCACCGTCCAGCTTGAGTTGATCGCGTCGGCCGGGCGGGCGGTGATGTAGCCGTAGGTGGCCAGCACCTCCGGGTCGGAGACGATGATCAGCACGGCGCCGACCAGCATCGCCAGCAGCACCGCGAGCACCGTGACGGTGACGGTGTTGGCCGCCCAGAGGTTGTCCAGGAACAGCCGGCCCAGCGAGGGGCGGGGCTCCGGCTCGGGCTGCTTCGGTGCGGTGGCGGTCGCCGCGCGGTCGGTGTTGCCGACCGCGTTCTGCGCCGCCTGCGCCTCGGTCGCCGGCTCCTTGTCGGGGGAGCCCGACACCGGGTTGGGGGAGCTCATGCCGCCACCTCGCTGCGCTCGGCGCCGGCACGAGTCACCATGGCGCTGTACTGATGATTCGCTCGCTGACGCTCGCTCATGCCTCGTCCTCGTTACCAGGGCCCTCGGGGGCCGGGGCCGCGGCGCCGGGCTCGCCGGCCGTACCGCTGGTGCTGCCGGCCGTGGTGGCTGCGCCGCCAGCGGGCGCGGCCGAGCCGGCGCCGGCGGCCGTGTCCGGGGTGATGCCGGCCATCAGCAGGCCGATCTCCTCGCGGGGGGTGTTCGGGCCGACGATGCCGATGATCCGGCCGCGGTACATCACCGCGATCCGGTCGGCCAGTCCGATCACCTCGTCCAGCTCGCTGGAGACCACCATGACCGCGGTGCCGATGTCCCGCTCGCGGATCACCCGACTGTGGATGAACTCGATCGAGCCGACGTCGACGCCCCGGGTCGGCTGGGCGGCGATGAGCAGCTTCAGCGGCCGGGAGAGCTCCCGGGCCACGATCACCTTCTGCTGATTACCGCCGGAGAGGGTGCTGACCGCCGCGTCCGCCGAGGAGGTACGGATGTCGAACTGCTCGATCCGCTCCTTCGCCGACTTCGCGATCGCGTCCGGCTTGAGCGAGAGGCCCCGGCCGAAGGGCGGCCGGTCGTAGATGTCCAGCACCAGGTTCTCCGCGACGGAGAACTCCTTGACCAGGCCGTCGACGCTGCGGTCCTCCGGCACGTAGCCGACCCCGGCGTGCAGCACCTTCTTGGTCGACCAGCCGTGCACGGCCTGGCCGTCGAGGGTGACCGTGCCGGCGAGCACCGGCCGCAGGCCCATGATCGCCTCGATCAGTTCGGTCTGCCCGTTGCCCTGCACGCCCGCGATGCCGAGCACCTCGCCGGCGTGCACGGTCAGGTCGACGCCGTCGACCGCGCGGATCTGCCGGTCGTCGTCGACGACCAGGCCGGAGACCTCGAGGATCGGCTTGCCCGGGGTGCCCGGCTGCTTCTCCACGGTCAGCCGGACGCTGCGGCCGACCATCAGCGCGGCCAGCTCGTCGCGGCTGGCGGTCGGCGAGGCGGTGCCGACGGTCTTCCCGCGCCGGATCACGGTGATCCGGTCGGCGATCGCCTTGACCTCGCCGAGCTTGTGGGTGATGAAGACGATCGACTTGCCGGCCGCCTTGAGCGACCGCATGACCGTCAGCAGTTCCTCGGTCTCCTGCGGGGTGAGCACCGCGGTCGGCTCGTCCAGGATCAGCAGGTCGACGTCGCGGGTGAGCGCCTTGACGATCTCCACCCGCTGCTGGATGCCGACCGGCAGGTCCTCGACCGTCGCGTCCGGGTCGACCCGCAGGTTGTACCGCTCGGAGACCTCGGCGACCTCGCGCCGGGCGCGCCGGCGGTCGAGGAAGCCGGCGATGCCGCCCTTGACCTGCTCGGCGCCGAGCATGACGTTCTCGGCGACGGTGAAGACCGGTACCAGCATGAAGTGCTGGTGCACCATGCCGATCCCGGCCGCGATCGCGTCGGAGGGGCCGCGCAGCTTCAGCGGCTTCCCGTCGACCAGGATCTCGCCCTCGTCGGGCTGGTACAGCCCGTAGAGCACGTTCATCAGGGTCGACTTGCCGGCACCGTTCTCGCCGAGCAGGGCGTGGATCTCTCCAGGCTCCACCGTCAGATCGATGTGGTCGTTGGCGACCAGATCACCGAACCGTTTGGTGATGCCGCGCAGTTCGAGTCTCAGCGCAACCTCCTGGAGTGCGAGCGATGGTGCAGCGTAGCTGCCGTGCCGGGCACCGAGCTGGGCCGGCCTTGGGGTGGAGCGGATCGGCCGCCCCGGCGGCGCGGGAGGTGTTCCCGCGTTCGCCGAGGCGGCCGGATCGTCATGCGTGGTGCCCGCCGGCCTCCGCTGCCGATGATCTCACCGCGGCGGCCGGCGAATGGGTCACTTGGTCGGCTGAGCCTTCGAGGTGACCGTGATGGTGCCGGCGGCGATGTCAGCCTTGATCTTCTCGACCTCGGCCTTGAGGTCCGCCGGGACCTTGCTGTCGAACTCGTGGTACGGGGCGATGGAGACGCCGTTGTTGGCCAGGGTGCCCACGAAGCCCGGCTTGGCCTGCAGCTTCTCGCCACCGGCGGCCTTGAGCACGGCCTCCTTGACGGCGTCCGGGATGTTCTTGACCACGGTGGTGACCAGCGCCGGGCAGTTCGGGGTGCTCTCGCAGCCGTCGACGTCCACCCAGATCACCGAGTACTTGCCGCCCGAGGCCTGGGCCGCGGCGGTGGTGCCGAGGCCGGCGCCGCCGGCGACCGGCATGATGATGTCCGCGCCCTGGGCGACCAGGGTGTCGGAGACCTTCTTGCCCTCGTCCTGCTTGACGAAGTCGTTGGTGAAGGAACCCTTCTGGGCCGCCTTGTCCCAACCGAGGACCTGGACGTTCTTGCCCTTGGCCTTGTTGTAGTACGCGACGCCGTCGGCGAAGCCGTCCATGAAGATGGTCACCGGCGGGATCGGCAGACCACCGTAGGTGCCGACCTTGCCGGTCTTGCTCATCCCGGCGGCCAGGTAGCCGGCCTGGAACGCGGCCTGCGCTGTGTCGAACTGCATCGGGTAGATGTTGTCCAGACCCGGGTTCGAGTCGACGATGGCGAACTGCTGGTTCGGGTTCGCCTGCGCGGCCTTCTTCGTGGCGTCGGACATCAGGCCGCCGACGGCCAGGATGAAGTCGCACTTCTGGTTGACGAAGCCGGTCAGGTTGACCTCGTAGTCCGCCTCAGCCTTCGACTGGACGTTCTTGATGTCGATGTTGTCGTTCTCCTTCTTCGCCTCCTGGAGGCCCTTCCAGGCCGAGGTGTTGAAGGACTTGTCGTCGATGCCGCCGACGTCGGTCACCATGCAGGCGCTGAACTTCTTGCCGCCGTTGCCGCCGGCGTTGTTGTTGTTCTTGGGGGCCTCACCACACGCGGCGGCGCCCAGCACGAGCCCACCCGCCACGAAGGCGGAGGCGATCCGCATCCCACGCACAGAGCGCAAGACGTCTCCTTCCCATTGCTCACCGCTCCACGTGCGGTGGCAGCCCATAAGCCGGCTTGCACGGTGCCGCCGGCTGTCCCACGTTACGGACGGGAGCGTACGCCCGCGTCCGCCCACCGGCCGCCAATCGTGCACGACTGTTGAGTGCCTGTTACCCCTACGTAACCCTTGCGTGGGGCAGATCACCCGCCGTGCCGACAGCCCTCCGGAGAGGTGTCGCGAACGTCCGTTTCCCGGTGGCGTCTCCCCTGCTCGCGGCGTTACCGCCAGAACACCGCCACCGCCGCGTTGACCAGGGTCAACCCGATGATGGCAAGGAAGTGGCCCCGGTTGACCGACTCCCGCTTACGGGAGAAGAAGACCATGACAAAGATCAGCAGCGCGAGCACCAACTTGGTAACAAGTTTGGCGGGCGCCGGCTCGGGACCCTCGCGCAGCGGGGCGCTGAGACCGATTCCGGTCAGCAGCATGATCACCGAGCCCCAGAGCATGGCGGCGTTGATCCGCAGCCGCCCCGTGACGTACTGGGCGATCGCGCCGCCGAGGAGCAACGCGAACCCGATCAGATGGACGTAGCGAAGTACCAACCGAAGAGCTTCCACACGGGCCATCCTCCCCTACCAACGACGGTTTGTAGTAGCCGGCCCGCCGGGGCGATCTCATACCGTGATCTCGGCCGGCCGCCGCTCGTCCGCCACCGGGCCGGCGACCTCGGCTGACCGGAACCGCCCGACCAGCACCAGGACGAGGCCGACCACCGCGTAGCCGGTCAGCACCGCGAGCGAGCGGGTCGCGCCGGCCCCGTCGAAGAAGGCCGTCGAACGGAGCAGGGTGCCGCCGGCACCGACCGGCAGGAACTGCCCGACCGTGCCCCAGGGCTGGGGCAGCAGCTCCGGCGCGGCGCTGACCGCGGAGAGCGGGTTGCCGACCAGGAAGACCAGCAGCGCGCCGAGCCCGATCCCCGGGTTGCCGAGCAGCGCCCCGAGGCCGGCGACGGTCCCGGCGGCGGCCAGCGCGAAGAGGCCGATCGCGCCCGCCTCCCGCCAGAGGTCGCCGTCGAGGACGCCGAGCCAGCCGTGCAGCACCGCCGCGCCCACCAGGCCGGCGAGGACGGCGTAGCCGAGCAGCCCGAGCAGTCGGGCGCCCCGGTGGGCGACCAGGAGGGTGAGCAGCGCCCCGGCGAGCATGCTGGTCAGCGCGAGCGGCAGGAACCCGGCGGCGAAGCCGGCGCCGCGCGGGTCGTCGGGGTCGGCGGGGACGACCTGGACCACGGGCACCGGCCGACCGGCGGAGAGCTGGGCGGCCGCCTCGGTCAGCAGCGCGGCGACGGTCGGGCTGGCCGCCGGGGCGGTGTGCAGGGTGATCCCCTCCGGCCCGGCGACGAAAGCGGCGTACACCTCCCGGTCGCGGAGCGCCCGGTCGGCCGCCGCCGCGTCGGGCAGGGTGGTGACGTCGAAGGCGCCTGGTCGCGCGGCGGCGAGCCGGCCGGCGAGTGCGTCGGTGGCGGGCGC
>NZ_QGGF01000782.1 GCF_003857015.1 Micromonospora globispora
GCTTCGTGGCGTGCGCCGCCATCATCGCGGCGCTGCCCCCGCTACCGCCCGTGCCGGCGCCGGCCGCCGCCACCCCGTGGGCGGTGCTGCGGGACCGCGGGTACGTCGCCGTCACCGCGCTCGACGGCATCATGTCGATCCACCACCAGGTGCTGCTCTTCGCGCTGCCGCTCTGGATCGTCGGGTACACCGACGCGCCCCGGTGGCTGATCGGCACGGCCGCGCTGGTCAACACCGCGCTGGTGGTGTTGCTCCAGGTCAGGGCCAGCCGCGGGGTCGACGACAGCGCCACCGCCGCCACCGTCATGCGCCGATCAGGCGTGGCCTTCCTCGTCGGCATGGCGGCGATGGCCGCCGCCGCGGGTCTGCCCGGCTGGCTCGCCGTCGCCGCCATCGTCGCCGGCATCTGCGTCCACACCGTCGGCGAACTGTGGCACGCCGCGGGCTCGCTGGAACTCCGCTTCAGCCTCGCCCCGGCGCACGCCCAGGGGCAGTACTCGGGGCTGTTCGGGTTCGGCAGCGGACTGGCGAACGTGGTGGCGCCCTCGGTGCTGGCCCTGCTCTGCATCACGTGGGGCGTACCGGGGTGGCTGCTGCTGGGCGGGATCTTCGTCGCGGTCGGCCTGGTCGTACCGCTCGTCGTCCGCTGGGCCGAGCGGACCCGCCCGCTCGCGCCCGCCGAAACCGAGCCGGTCGCGGCCTGAGCTGTCATGGCCGGCGGCGGGCCGGGTTTCCGGGTGCCGCCGCCGGGTACCTGCCGGCATGCCCGAGGGGCACCTGATCCACCGGTAAGCCCGGGAGCAGCACGCCGCGCTGGCCGGGCAGGTCCGGGCGCAACGTCGCGGACGCGCTCACCGCCGTACCGCTCGGGGTCGCCTTCCTGCTCGGCCGCCGCGCCGCCACCCGCGCGTACACCTACGGCTACGGCCGGGCCGAGGACCTCGCCGGCATCGTCATCGTCGCGGTGATCGCCGCATCGGCGCTCGCCGCCGCCTGGACGGCGGCCACCCGCCTGCTGCACCCGGCGACGGTCACCCACCTGCCGTGGGTGGTCGGCTTCGCCGGCAACGAACTCGTGGCCCGCTACCGGATCCGGGTCGGCCGGCGGATCGGTGCCGCCGCTCTGGTCGCGGACGGCCTGCACGCGCGGACCGACGGCTACACCTCGCTCGCCGTGGTCGCCGCCGCCGGTGGCGCCGCACTCGGCTGGCGGTGGGCCGACCCGGTGATCGGCCTGGCCATCGCCGTCGCCATCGGCTTCGTGCTCAAGGACGCCGCCCGGGAGGTCTACCGGCGGCTCATGGACGCCGTCGACCCGGCCGTCGTGGACCAGGCGGAAACCGCCCTGCGCGGCTGACCAGCGCGACCGTCCACACCGACCCGGACAGCCACCCCGGCGCCCACCACCACACGGAGCTGTCGCACCGGCGTCGGCTGATCCGGTAGGGCCCGCTCACTCCGGCGCGGCGGCGCCATGATCTGCTTCCGGTGGCCGATCCGTAGGCCGTACCGATGTGCCGTGACCGGGGAAGGAAAACCGTGCATCCGATGCTGCAGCGTCTCGACGAGCTCGGTGCCGAGCTGTCCAGGCGGACGGACGCCATCGCGCTGATCGGGCTCGGTTCGGCCGGGGCGGAGCACGACCGGCTCGACGAACACTCCGACCTGGACTTCTTCGTCGTGGTGGACGACGGCGCCAAGGCGCGGTACCTGGAGGCGATCGACTGGCTGGCGGCACCCTGCCCGGTGGCGTACAGCTTCGCCAACGACCGCAACGGGCGCAAGGCGCTCTACGCCGACGGCATTTTCATCGAGTACGCGATTTTCACGGTGGACGAGCTGGCCCGGTTGCCGTTCACCGGTGGCCGGCTGGTCTGGCAACGCACCGACGCGCCCGACGGACTCGTGGACTGCGGGCCGCCACCCGCCGGCCCGCCGTACGACACCGTGGAGTTCCACCTCAACGAGGCGCTCACGAACCTCTACGTCGGCCTGCACCGCGAGCTGCGCGGGGAACGGCTCACCGCGTCCCGCTTCATCCAGTCCTTCGCCGTCGACCGGGTGATCTCGCTGCTGAACCTGACCGCCGAGGCGCGGCACCGCCGCGATCCGTTCGAGCCGAGCCGCCGGGTCGAGCAGGCGTACCCGCCCGAGGTGCTGCCGCTGGCCGAGATGGTCCCCGGCTACGAGGGGAATCTGGCGGCGGCTCGTACTACGTTCGAATGGCTGCGGCACCGCTTCGCCGTGCACCCGGTCATCGGGGACGCCATCCGGGATCTCCTGCGCGAGGCGGACGCCGCCCGTTGACGGGAGCGACGATGACGGCACCGCGGGCGTTCTGGTTGGACGAGCAGGTCGATCGGGAGCGCGGCGCGCACGGGCGCGGCCGCTACGAGACCGAGGTGGCGGGACGCCTCAGCGAGTTCGCCCACACCTGGGGCGACATCGCCCCGGTCGCCTTCGCGGTGACCGCCTGGCGGGTGGCCACCACGCTGTCACCCGGCTACGTACGCTGGCACCGGCGCATCGTCTCGGCGACCTGCGAGCGCAGCCCCTGGGACGGCAGCCTGACCTGCGCGGTCACCCTCGTCTCCGGGTGGCCGGCGGAGCTGACCTGGACCCGGCAGTGGCAGCAGGACCGCGGCTGGCGGGACTGGCCGCAGGTGTTCGGCCAGTACGTGACGCCGTCCGAGCGGGACCTGACCCGCGTTCCGCACCTGCGCGCGACGTTGCGGGTGGAGGCGCCGGTCCCGCTCGAGGACCTGCCCCCGGCACCGGACGGCCCGGGGGGCAGCGTCGCGTCGACGGCACACCGCGCCGTCGCCGTGCTGACCCGCGAGCTCGATGCGCTCCTCGCACCGATGATCGGGCAGCTCGACGCCGGGGTGCCCGCCGAGTCGTGATCGGCACCCGGCGGCACGCCGGCGTGGTCAGGCGCTGGCCGGGACCTCCTCGCCGGGGTGCTCGGCCGGCTCCCCGGCGGCTTGCTCGACGGCCGCGCCCTCGATGGCCGTCCGCGTGGCGAACGCGCTCTCGGTGGCCGTCCGCGCGGCGAACGCGTCGAAGGACGCGAGCTGCGGCGGCACCACAGCGCCGGGGGCGGGCTCCTCGGGCGTCTCGTCGGCGGTCGACCGGGCGCTCACAAGCGGGTACTCGGCGGTGTCCACGCCGCCCGCGGCGGCCGCCATCACCGCCGCGGCGGCCAGGTCGGCGACCCGCTTGGCCTCGCGCCGCACCCGCGAGCGCACCTGCTTGGCGTGCTGCTCGGCGGCCTCGGCGGCCCGGCGGGCCTCCTCCAGCCGGTTCGTCTCGGCGGTCAGCTCCCGGCGGACCTGCAGCAGCCGTTCCTCCAGCTGGGCGCCCTCCTGCACAATCTCGGCGAGCTCCTGCCGGGTTCCCTCGAGCTGCTGGCCGGCGCTCTCCAGTTCGGACCGGAGCTGGTCCAGCGCCTCCTGCCGCTGCTGGATCTCCTGCTGCACGGCGGCGAGCTGCTCCTGGTGGGCGGTCGCCTGCTCGTCGGCCCGCTCGCGCACCTCCGTGGCGTACTGCTGGGCCTCGGCGACCAGCGCGGCGATGTCCCGCTCGGCCGCGGCGGCTCGGTCCGCCAGCTCCTGCTCGGCGGCGGCCCGCCGCTCGTCCAGCTCGCGCGCCATGGTGGCCTGCCACTGGGCCAGTTCCTGCTGCGCCTTGCTCCGGTTGGCCTGGACCTCCTGCTGGATCTGGGTGCGGGCCGCCTTCACCAGCGCCTCGGAGGCGGAGCGGGCCTGCTCGACCTGCTGTGCGCTCTGCTCGGCGATCCGCTTCGCCTCCTGCTGGGCGCGATCGTGGACGGCCTGCCCCTCGGTCCGCAGCTTCTCCGCCGTCTCGCGGATCGCGGTGAGCTCGGCCTGGGCGGCGGCCCGCCGCTCCTCGTGCGCCTTGTCCTCCTCGGCGCGCCGGGCGGCCAGCTCCTCGTCCAGCTCCCGCAGCTCCCGGGCGGCCTGCTCCCGGGCGCCGGTAAGCGACTTCTCGGCCTGGGCCTGGAGGTCGTTCGCCCGCTTCGTGGCGGTCTCGGTGATCGCCGCGGCCTGCTTCTCGGCCAGGTCGAGGATCTGGTCGACCATCGGACCGAGGTCGCGGAAGGACGCCCGGTCCACCTGCGCCGGTCGCTGCCGCAGCTCGGTCAGCTCGGTCTGCGACCGCTCGAGCTGCGCGGTCAGCTCCCGGACCTGGCCGTACGCCCGGTCCCGGTCGGCCGTCGTCGCCGTCAGCTCGCCGTCCAGCTGCTCGACGTACCGGTCCACCTGTCGCTTGTCGTAGCCGCGCAGCGTGAGCTCGAATCTCGGCCGTGCGGACACGTCGTCGTGGGGTGCGAACGGTTCCTCGCCGTTGGACATGCGCCATCCTCCGTCGATTGCCAGCGCCAGGCCGGGCGGATGACCGGCGCACAGGGCATGATGAGGCGCAACGGTACCGCCGTCGGCGTGCGGGTTCCGCCCCACCCCACTCCTCGGCCGCTGACCGAGCGGACGCCCTGGTCGGAGGGGGAGTGGTCGGGCGCGGGCGGCGGACCGCCAGGACGCGACCTGGGAGGGCCGGACATGCGGATAGCCCTGTTCGTCACCTGCCTCGCCGACACCCTCTTCCCGGAGGCGGCGAAGGCGACGGTACGGCTGCTGGAGCGCCTCGGTCACCAGGTGGTCTTCCCGGAAGACCAGACCTGCTGCGGGCAGATGCACGTCAACACCGGCTATCCGGACGAGGCGCTGCGGCTGGTCCGCCGGCACGCCCGCGTCTTCGCCCCGTACGACGTGGTGGTGGCCCCCTCCGGCTCGTGCGTCGGATCGGTGCGGCACCAGCACGCGATGGTGGCCCGGCGGGCCGGTGACGAACGGTTGGCCAGCCGGGCCGAGGAGGTGGCCGGGCGGACGTACGAACTCTCCGAGTTGCTCGTCGACGTGCTCGGGGTGACGGATGTGGGGGCGTACTACCCGCACCGGGTGACGTACCACCCGACCTGCCACTCGCTGCGGATGATCCGGGTGGGGGACAAGCCGCTGCGGCTGCTGCGCGAGGTCCGGGGCCTGGACCTGGTGGAGCTGCCGCAGGCCGAGCAGTGCTGCGGCTTCGGCGGCACCTTCGCCGTCAAGAACGCGGACACCTCGACGGCGATGCTGGCCGACAAGATGCGCAACGTGCTGGCCACCCGGGCCGACGTCTGCACCGCGGGGGACGCCTCCTGCCTGATGCACATCGGCGGTGGCCTGTCCCGGCTGAGAGCGGGGGTGCGGACGGTGCATCTGGCGGAGATCCTGGCCGCGACGGAGAACACCGAGACCGCCGGCGAGCGGGACCGACTGGGGGTGCGACCGTGAGGCGAACGTTCCTGGGCATGCCGGCCACGGCGCCGCGCGGGGTGGGGCATCTGCGCGGCGACGAGTCGTTCCCTGCCGCGGCCCGCAAGGCCCTCGGGGACGCGCAGTTGCGGCGCAACCTGCGGCACGCCACCACCACCATCCGGGCCAAGTCGGGGGCGGTGATCGGTGAGGTGCCGGACTGGCAGGAGCTGCGGGCCGCCGGCCGGGCGATCAAGAGCGACACCATGGCCCGCCTGCCCGAGCTGCTCGAACAGCTGGAGGCGGCGGTCACCGGGGCCGGTGGCACCGTGCACTGGGCCACCGACGCGGTGCAGGCGAACCGGATCGTCACCGACCTGGTCCGGGCCGCCGGTGCCGACCGGGTGATGAAGGTGAAGTCGATGGCCACCCAGGAGATCGGCCTCAACGAGGCCCTGGAGGCCGCGGGGATCGAACCGGTCGAGACGGACCTGGCCGAGCTGATCGTCCAGCTCGGACGGGACAAGCCCAGTCACATCCTGGTGCCGGCGATCCACCGCAACCGGGCGGAGATCCGGGAGATCTTCCTGCGCGAGATGCCCGACGTCGACGCGGCGCTGACCGACGAGCCGGCGGCCCTCGCGGCGGCGGCCCGCCGGCACCTGCGGCGCACCTTCCTCAGCACGAAGGTGGCCGTCTCCGGGGCGAACTTCGCGGTGGCGGAGACCGGCGCCCTGGCCGTGGTCGAGTCCGAGGGCAACGGCCGGATGTGCCTCACCCTGCCGGAGACCCTGATCACCGTGATGGGCGTCGAGAAGGTCATCCCCACCTGGGACGACCTGGGGGTCTTCCTGCAGTTGCTGCCCCGGGCCTCGACCGGGGAGCGGATGAACCCGTACACCTCGATGTGGACCGGCGTCACCCCGGGGGACGGCCCGCAGCAGGTGCACCTGGTGCTGCTGGACAACGGCCGCAGCGCGGTGCTCGCCGACGCCGTCGGCCGACAGGCTTTGCACTGCATCCGCTGCTCCGCCTGCCTCAACGTCTGCCCCGTCTACGAGCGCACCGGCGGGCACGCGTACGGGTCGGTCTACCCCGGCCCGATCGGGGCGGTGCTCTCCCCGCAGCTCACCGGGGTCGCCGACAACGCCTCCCTGCCGTACGCGTCGTCGCTCTGCGGGGCCTGTTACGACGCCTGCCCGGTGATGATCAACATTCCGGAACTGCTGGTGCACCTGCGCAGCCAGGCCCCCCACCCGCGCAGCGAGGCGATCGCGATGGCCGCCGCCGCGTACACCATGGACCACCCGCGCCTGTACGCGGTCGCGCAGCGGGCCGCGGGCCTCGGCCGGGTCGCCGGCCCCGCCCTGCCCCCGCCGCTGAACGGGTGGACCGCGAGTCGGGACCTGCCGGCCGCCCCGCCGCAGACCTTCCGGCAGTGGTGGTCGGAGAATCGGAGCGAGTCATGAACGCCCGCGACACCGTGCTGGCCCGGCTGCGGGCCGCCCTGGCCGGCGCCCCGCCCACCGTGCCCGTTCCGCCCGGCGAGCACCGCCGGCAGGGCGACCTGCCGCCCGGGCATCCGGAACTCGTCGACCTGCTGGAGCATCGGCTGACCGACTACCGCGCCGAAGTGCACCGGGTGGCCGAGGCGGCGGTCGCCGACACGATCGCCGGCATCCTCACCGCCGCCGGTGCCGCGGCGGTCGTGGTGCCGCCGGGACTGCCCACCGAGTGGCGACCCGGCCCGGTGGAGGTGGTCGTCGACGACGACCTGCCGGCCGACCGGCTCGCCGGCCTGGACGGCGTGGTCACCGCGGCGGCGGTCGCGGTCGCCGAGACCGGCACGATCGTCCTCGACGCCGCCGCCGACCAGGGCCGGCGGGTCATCAGCCTCCTGCCCGACCTGCACGTCTGCGTGGTCCGCCCGGACCAGGTGGTGGCCACCGTGCCGGAGGCGGTCGCCCGGCTCACCCCGGGACGGCCGCTGACCTGGATCAGCGGCCCGTCGGCCACCAGCGACATCGAGCTGAACCGGGTCGAGGGGGTACACGGCCCGCGCCGCCTGCACGTCGTCCTCACCGACGGGTGAGCGGCCGGGCTCAGACCGGGAAGTGCGGGTTGCCGGCCGTGAGCCGCAGGGTGAAGCCCTCGGGGCCACGGTGCATCGCCACGTGGTTGCAGGACTGGTAGCTGATCCAGAGGCCCAGGCCGCCGGGGGAGCCGCTGGTGGCCGGGAGCAGGCCGGCGAACGGATCGGCCGGTCCCTCGCCGGCGTCGTTCACGGCCACCACGATCCGGTCGTCGGCGCTCCAGATCGACATCCGCATCGGCGGGCGACCGTGCCGCAGCGCGTTGGTCACCGTCTCGCTCACCGCCACGACGAGGTCCTCAACGTCGTCCGCCGGAAGCTGGCCGCGGTCGGCCGTGTACACGGCGGCCCGAGCCTGCGCGGGCGTCGGGTCGGTCAACTCGACCATCGGCGCGCTGCGCTGCACCGGGTCGAGCAGCATCGGCCGCGGCTCGGTCAGGTAGCTCCGCGGCTCGGTGTAGACGCCGATCGGGAGGTGGGTGCCGTCCGGCAGGGCCACCCGGGGGTGGGTCCGGGCCACGTCCTCCAGCACCTGCTCCGACGCGATCCGGGTGTCGTACGCGCACATGCTCCAGAGCGGGAAGTCGTCGTAGGCGTGGTTGATGGCCGACTCGTACCGGGCCCACCAGTCCCAGGTGGAGCCGAGGCCGGCGGTGGGCAGCTCGCCGACGATCCGGATCTGCTGGGCGCCGTCGGCCACGTACGACGCGAGCAGTTGCCGGTAGGACCGGATCGCGGCGGTCGGCCGGACGTAGACGTCGCCGCCGGGCAGGAAGGTCACCCCCGAGTCGGGCGGCAGAGCGCGGCGGACCAGGTCGGCGTTGCGCTGGCCGAAGCCCACCACCGCCGGCTCGCCGGCCTCCACGCCGCCGAGCAGGAAGGGCAGCACCACGGCGAGCAGGTGCTCGTCGGAGTCGAAGAAGATGGCCTCGTGGAAGTAGCCGGTGTGGCCGGCGGCCGCTCCCGTTCTCATCGGGTCACCTCCACCCGGATGTCGGCGAGGTCCAGTAGCTCCACCAGCCGGGCGGCGGCCGACCGGGAGGTACGCAGGACGGCGGTGACGCCGAGCCGCCGGGCATGGTCGCGCAGCTGCATCAGGCAGCGGTGGTCGATGAACCGCAGCCGCGCCGCCTCGACCACCAGCTCGCCGTCGACGGGGCGGAGGTCGGCCCGCTCCAGCGCGGCGGCGAAGAGCCGGTGGTTGGACGGGTCCAGCTCGCCGGCCAGCGCGACGGCGCCCTCGGCCGGTCCGCAGGAGTGCAGCCGGAACAGCACGTTCGCGTTGGTCTCGGGGTGCATGCAGGCCAGCTCGGCGATCGCCGGTTCACCCAGCTCCCGCCGGTCGTAGGCGCAGATGGCCGACATCGGCCGGCGGTGCATGTAGCGGTCGATGAGGTGCTCGTAGCGGGCGAACACGTTCCGCTGGGCGGGGGTGCGGACCAGCAAGGTCGCCTCGGCCACCAACCGCAGCCCGGTGTGGCCGGCGGCCAGCGCCGCCTCGGTCGCCGCCGCATAGGCGCGTACCTGCGTCTCCGGGTCGAACGGCTCGTCCGCGCGGTAGGTCTGCCCGGTGGAGACCAGCCGCGCCGCGCCCCGGCGGAGCGAGTCATCGAGGCCGGGAAGCCCGTCCAGGCGACGGGCGAGCGCATCCCGTGTGCCGGGCGCCACGAACCAGACCTGCTCCCCGGCGGCGAGCCCCGCCGCCAGGAACGCCACCGCGCGGGAGTCGAGTGTGGCCGGGTCGTCGTAGGCGAAGCAGATGTGACCGTATGCCGTCGACGTCGCCACGTCGCTGGTCACGCGGGAAGCCTCATGGCCTCAGTCTATGCCGGTCCGGCGGAACGGCCAGTTGCGGTGCGCCGAGTGGCCCCGCTGACCGGTGTTCCGGCCCGGCCCGGAGACCGCCCGTGGTGGCACGGTCGGGCCGGGCCGGAACCCGGGCCGCCTCAGGCGGTCTCGGCGTACCGCCGGAGCAGCCCGGACCAGCCGTTGTCCCTGGCCACCGCGTCCCGTATCTGCTCCCAGCCGGCGCCGTGCGCGTCGAGCTGGTCGTGCACCAGGTCCACCCGGGTGCCGCCGTCGGCCGGGGTGAAGGTGACGGTGACCCGGCTGCCGACCGCGTCGGCGGGCGGGACCTCCCAGTTCGGCCCGATCAGCCAGGAGAAGGCGAAGGTGCGCGGCGGGTCCCAGGTGAGGACCCGGCCCCAGGTGCAGACCTCGCCGGCCTCGCTCTCCTCCCACATCGCGCCACCGACGTGGGGTTCCATCCCGACCCGCTTGAGCTCGTCGGGGAGCAGGTGGTGCGAGCGGATCCACCAGCGGTCGATGCCGGTGGTGAAGACCTCGAAGGCGTGCTCGGGTGTGGTGTCGACCTGGATGTTGGTGCGGACGGCGGTGCTCTGGTCGGTCTCTGCTGAGGTCACTGCTCCTCCTCGGGAGGGTTCTCGGCGGCGTGTGCGAACGCCGCCAGGGCCTGCTGCCAGAACTGGTCGAAGTAGCCGCGCACGGCCGCCAGCCCGTGTGGGTCCAGCGTGTAGACGCGGCGGGTGCCGACGGCCGTCGAGGAGACCAGGGTGGCGTCCTTGAGCACCTTGAGGTGCTGCGAGACGGCCGGCCGGCTGACCGGCAGGTCGGCCGCGATCTCGGCGACGGAGCGTGGCCCGGCGGCGAGGAGCTCGAAGATCGCGCGCCGGGTCGGGTCACCCAGTGCGTCGAGCATCCGTCCTTGGTAAGTGGCCACGAACGGTAAGTCTAGGCTTTCCGAAGCGCCTGTCAAGCAGGTCAGCGGCCCGGTACTCCCACTCGGACAGATGGCGCGAAAGCATCCGAGGGCGCGACTCGGTGAGCCTGGCGTCAGGGTGGTGTGTTGTGCTGTCGGGCGGCGACGACCGGATCGTCCAGACGGCGCGAGGAAGGGGACCGGTGCCCAGGGATCACGTCGAGCGGTCGGCCGCCCACGACTGGACCCTCGGACGCACCGGCCGGATGAGCGGATCGCTCTCCGCCCGGTGGTTCCAGGCGTTGTATGACACCCCGCTGCTCTTCTCCGGCATCCTCGACGACCAGGGATGCGTCCTCGACGCCAACCGCGCCGCGGTCGAGGGCTGCGGACTGGACCGCGCGCAGACGCTGGGCCGGCCGTTCTGGGAGTGCGGCTGGTGGGCGCCCGCCCCCGAACTCAGCGCCCGGATGCGCGGCTGGTGCGAGCAGGCGATGCGCACCGGGGAGCCGTTCCGGACGGTGAGTCACTTCTTCCTCGGCGACGGCACCCGGCGGATGGTCGATGCGGTGCTCATCCCGGTCCGCGACGACCAGGGCGACACCTACCTGGTGGCGACCGGGTTGGACATCACCGACGCACTGGCCGCCCAGCAGCAGCGGGAGGAGCGGGCGGAGGTCGAGGCCGATGCGTTGCGGCAGGTCGCGGCGGCCCGGCAGCGTGAGGTCGGAGTGGTGCAGCGGGCCGAGCGGCGCGCCGACGAACGCCTGCACCGGATGGTGGCGGTGGCCCTGGACCTGCTCAGCGCTGAGACCGTCGAGGACCTGGTCACCATCATGGTGGACCGGGCCATGCCGGTGCTCGGGGCGGACGGCGGCGCGGTGGTCGTCCGGGAGGGGCGGGAACGGCTGCGCGTCGTCTTCGGCGAGCGGCTCGGCCCGGAGATGCAGGACGTCTACGGCGAGTTGCCGTACGACAGCCCGCTGCCCGGCTGCTGGGTGGCCCGTACCGGCGAGCCGCTCCTGCTGCCACGCCGCTCGGCCGGCGTCGCCTTCACCGAGGAGATGATCGAGGTGTACGAGGCGACGGGGCGGGACGCCTGGGCGTTCCTGCCGCTGCGGGTCGGCACCCGGCTGCTCGGCTCGCTCGCCGTCTCCTGGCGGGAGGAGCGGACGTTCCGCCCGGACGAGATCACCATGCTGGAGGCGTTCGCCGCGCAGTGCGCGCAGGCGCTGGACCGGATCCAGCACCTGAGCGCCCAGCGGGCCACCGCGCTCGCCGCCCAGCGACTCTCCGAGGCGTTGCAGCACAGCCTGCTCACCCAGCCGCCCACCGCCGGCGCGCTGGACATCGCGGTCCGCTACCAGCCGGCCGCGCACGGCGCGCACGTCGGCGGCGACTGGTACGACGCCTTCGAGACGGCCGGCGGCGCGACGGTGCTCGTGGTTGGCGACGTGACCGGGCACGACCGGGACGCGGTGGCGGCGATGGGTCAGATCCGCAACGTGCTGCGCGGGCTGGCGTACGACACCGACGACGGTCCGGCGGCACTGCTCGGCCGGCTCGACCGCGCGCTGCGCGGGCTCCAGGTGCGCGCCCTGGCGACAGCCCTGCTGTGCCGGGCCGAACCGACGCCGGAGGGCTGGCGGCTGCGCTGGTCCAACGCCGGCCATCCGCCGGCGCTGCTGCGCGGGCCCAACGGCGGCGTACGGCTGCTGGCCGGCCACGACCTGATGCTCGGCGTCAATCCGGGCCGCCCCCGCCGGGAGCAGACCGTGGACCTGGTCGCCGGGAGCACGCTGGTGCTCTACACCGACGGCCTGGTGGAGCGCCGCCACGACGTGCTCGACCAGGGGATCGCGGACCTCACCCTGCTGCTGGAACAGGTCGGCGCCGAGGACCCGGAGCGCCTCTGCGACCTGCTGCTCGAGGTGGCGCCACGGGGTCACGAGGACGACATCGCCCTGCTGGTCATGCGCTGCTGCGGCCCGCCCCAGCGTTGACCGGCCCGCCGCTCAGGGCAACGGGTGGGAGATCCCGCGGGCGTGGTCGGTGATGGCCGCGCCGACCACGGTGGCGGTGATCGGCAGCACCTCCAGGCAGCGGCGGACCGCCGCGGCCAGCAACGCGTTCGGCACCCGCATGGAGAGCGTGCAGTGCGGCACCCAACGTCCCGGCTGGTAGTGCTCGACCAGGGTGATGCCGGCCCGGGCCAGCCGCTGGTGCACCTGGGCGTGGTGGGCCAGCAGGTCGGCGGTGGGGCTGGGCCCGAGCCAGAGCACCCGGCCGACGAACTGGCCGGCGTGCTGGAACTCCAACCGCAGCGGCGCGGCCACCACCATCCCGGCGAGGGCGTCGGCGACCTGCTCCGGATCGAAGCGGGCGGCGACGGCGAGCGAGACGTGCGGGCGGTGCCGCTGCTCCAGCAGCGACCGCATGCTCTGCACGCCCTCCGACTCCAGGGCGTCCCAGAGCACCCGGATCCGCCGGGTGGCGTCGGTGTCGAGATACAGCTCCAGCGCCGCGACCACGACGATCACCCTAGAGGTCGAGGTTTGTCGGTCCCCGGTGGGCGGTACTGCCGTGGGCGGCACCGACAGCGGAGGAGCGTGGACGCCGTGGACGTGAACGACCTGCTGACCGAGGCGTACGACCGGCTGCCCGGGCTGGTCCGCTCGGCGGTCGACGGGCTGACCCCCGAGCAGCTGCGGCAGGCCCCGGCGCCCGGGGCGAACCCGGTGGGCTGGCTGGTCTGGCACCTCACCCGGATCCAGGACCACCACGTCGCCGACCTGCTCGGTGCGGAGCAGCTCTGGGTCTCCGGGGACTGGGCGGGCCGGTTCGGGCTGGCCGCCGACCCGGACGAGACCGGCTACGGCCACACCCCGGACCGGATCGCCGCGGTCCGGCCGGAAAGCGCCGAGGTGCTCGTCGACTACCACCGGGCGGTGGCGGAACGGACCGCGGCGTACCTGCGCGGGCTGCGCCCGGCCGACCTGGACCGGGTGGTGGACGAGGCATGGGACCCGCCGGTCACCCTCGGCGTCCGCCTGGTGAGCGTGCTGGAGGACGACCTGCAGCACGTCGGGCAGGCGGCCTACGTGCGCGGGCTGGTCGAGCGGGGTTGAGCGGCGCGGGCGCGGGCCAGCGCCGCATGGGCGAGCAGGTGGAACGCCTGCGCCTCCGACGAGGTGCCCGGCCCCGCGAAGTCCGGCGACCCGCTCACCCCGGTCACCCGCCCGTACCGGTCGACCCGCCGGTCGGCGGCGGCCAGCAGATCCGCCCCCGTGTCCAGGTAGGACGCCGGGAGCCAGCCGTCCGCCACGCCGGTCAGCGCCGCGTACGCCAGCATCTGGGCCGTCACCTGTCTCTCACCCGGATCGGGTGAGTTCGACTCACCCGGCCGCCGGGGATCCTGCGAGACGAGCCGACGCCTGGGGGGAGAGCGGATGGCCACGTCAGCGGCGGAGTACCTCGAGCGGTCCGTGCCGGGCCGGCACCCGGACCTGCCGGAGACGACGTCCGGCACGCTGCGCCTGGACATCCACGAGGACGGCCACACCGAGCACTGGTACCTCACCATCGACCGGCAGAACGTCGAGGTCACCCGCTCCGCGGAGGACGCGGACCTGGTGATCCGCGCCAACCGGGACGTGTTCGACCGGCTGGCCGCCGGGCACCGGCACATCGCCTCGGCCCTGCTGACGAATGAACTGACCGCGCAGGGAAACCTCCGGCTGCTGATGTCCCTGCGCCGGATCTTTCCGGGCCCGCCGGAGGCGCGGCACCCGAGGGAGTTCGCTCGGACCCGGGGCGGACGGCCATGAGAAACGAACTCGTCCAGGTCATGGCGGGCAACGCCTTCGCGGTGAGCGACGCGACGGGAGACATGCGCCCCGACCCCCGTACGCCGGTCGGGCTGTTCTCCTTCGACACCCGGTTTCTGTCCCACTGGGTGCTGCGGGTCAACGGGCAACCTCTGTACGCGCTGTCCCGGGACGACGTGACCTACTTCGAGACCCGGTTCTTCCTGGTGCCGGGTACCGCCACCCACTATGTCGACGCCGATGTCTCGGTGATCCGGCACCGCTCCATCGACGACAGCTTCAACGAGCGGATCACCGTGCTCAACCACTCGGCGAACCCGGCCGAGTTCACCGTGCGGATGGAAATGGGCAGCGACTTCGCCGACACCGCCGAGATCAAGAGTCCGCAGCCGCGCCGAACCGAGGTGCTGGTGGACAAGGGGCAGTTGCGGCTCTGCTACGAGCGGGGACGGTTCGGCCGGGAGACGACCATCTCCAGCACCGAACCGGCGGAGGTCGACCAGGGTGGCATGACGTTCCGGATCAGGGTGGCGCCGAACGGTACCTGGACCACCAACCTGCACGTCGCTACGACCATCCGTGGGGCCGGCGCCCAGGACCTGCGGGCCAGTCTGGAGGCCCACCAACGGATCGTCCGGCAGGACATGCGGGAGGATCTGCGGGACTGGCTGGAGAACGCGCCGACGCTGATCACCCCACGGGACGAGGTGGCCACCGCGTACCGGGGAGCGCTGACCGACCTCGCCGGACTGCGGTACGAGCCGCTTGCGTACATCGAGCCGGTGCCGGTGGGCGGCATGCCGTGGGCGATGTCCCTCTACGGCCGGGACAGCATGATCACCTGCCTGCAGACCCTGGCGTTCACGCCCGAACTAGCGCCGGCCACCCTGCGGATCCTCGCCATGGACCAGGGCGGCCGGCTGGACGACGAGCACGACGAGGAGCCCGGAAAGATCCTGGGCGAGCTGCGGTACGGGGAGTCGGCCGCCTTCGGCGCCGCGGCCCCCACGATGTACTACGGGGCGGCGGACACCACCCCGCTGTTCGTGATCCTGCTCGATGAGTACGAGCGCTGGTCCGGCGACGCGGCGCTGGTGCGGGAGTTGCGGCACCCGGCCCGGATGGCGCTGGACTGGCTCGACGAGTACGGCGACATCACCGGGGACGGCTACGTGCGCTACCAGCGCCGTAACACCCGCCGCGGGTTGATCAACCAGTCCTGGAAGAACTCCCCGGACGCGGTCGTCGACCGGCACGGCCGGGAGCCGGCCTTCCCCCGGGCCACCTGCGAACTGCAGGGCTACGCGTACGACGCGAAGCGGCGCGGCGCGCGGCTGGCCCGCGAGATCTGGGGCGACCCGCAGTACGCCGACCGGCTGGAACGGGAGGCGGCGGAGCTGAAGGAACGGTTCAACCGGGACTTCTGGCTGCCGGAGCGCGGGTACTACGCGTTCGCGCTGGAGCCCGACGGCCGGCCGGTCGACGCGCTCACCTCCAACAACGGGCACCTGCTGTGGAGCCGGATCGCCGAGCAGGACCGGGCCGAGTCGGTGGCCCGGCACCTGCTGGGGCCGCGGATGTTCTCCGGGTGGGGGGTGCGCACCTACGCCGAGGGGCAGTTGCCGTACAACCCGGTCGGCGCGCACCTCGGCGGGGTCTGGCCGTCCGACAACGCGCTGATCGCGGCGGGTCTGCGCCGGTACGGGTGCGACGTGGAGGCGGCCCGGATCGTGGCCGGCATCTTCGACGTGGTGGAGACGCTCCGCGGTCCGGTACCGGAGGTCATCGCCGGATATTCCCGGGAGCAGACGAAGTATCCGGTCCAGTTGCCGGCCGCCGGGCGGCCGCAGTCCTGGTCCTCCGGAGCCCTGCTGATGCTGATCGGCGTCATGATGGGCCTGCGGCCGGTCGGGGAGAACCTGTTGGTGAACCCGGTGCTGCCGGAGGGCTACGGGCGGGTCGAGCTGCTGGACATCCCCGGCCGGTGGGGGCGGACCGACTCCTACGGCCGGGAGCGTCCCGGTGGGGCGCGCGGTCGTCGCCCGCGGTTGCGCTGACCGGCGCGGAGGTCACCGTTGCGGGGACGCTGCCGCTTCCACCTCGGTGGCGGGACGTGGGGCGAGGACGCCCTCCACGGCGGCGGCCGAGGGTGCGGTACGCCGGGCCAGGCCCCGGTCGACGCCGACGAAGACCAGGCCGAGCAGCCAGAACGCGAAGGCGAAGAAGAGCGAGCTGAGTCCCACCCCGGCGTAGCCGAGCTGTCCGGCGTCGATGAACGGGTACGGGTAGCGGTGCACGATCAGACCCCGTACCAGCGCGAACCCCAGGTATCCCAGCGGGAAGGCGAGCCACCAGGCCGCGTACCGGGGGCGCAGCCGGCCGCGCTGGTCGAACAGCGTCCAGTCCGCCACCGCGAGCAGCGGCACGACGGTGTGGAGGAACTGGTTGCCCAGCGCCTCCCCGAACGCGCGGTCCGGCTGGGTCATCGCGAAGGGGCTCGCCGGGTTCGCCAGCACCAGGTGGTAGACCACGCCGGTGATGGTGATGTAGAGGGTCACCGCCCCCTTGAGCGGGGACGGCGGCTCGGGTCGGTCCTGCCAGGCCCGCCAGGCGGCGTACCCGGCGAAGAGCCCGACCGCCACGTTGCTCTGGATGGTGAAGTACGGCAGCAGGCCGGTCACCGTGGCCGGACCGAGCGCGGTGAGCACGATCCCGGCCAGCACACTGATCACGATCGCCAGGCGGAAGATGATCGCCGCGCGTCGACGCCCCACACTCATCGGGGCAAGCTATCAGCCGGCTCCGCGCCGGTCACCAGGCGAAGGGCCGCTGACCACCAGTAGGTGCCCGGGCCGCCATGCCGGGACCACTTCGCCGTGGTCGCCGGTCCGCCGGCTCGGCGCCTCAGGCGTCGTCGGACGCGATGCCCCCGGCCTCGTCTGCGGCGTCCGCCGGCGCGGCGGGCACCGACGCCTCCGCCGGCGGACGCCGCAGACGAGGCCGGGGGCATCGCGTCCGACG
>NZ_QGGF01000239.1 GCF_003857015.1 Micromonospora globispora
CCGCCACGCCGTACCCCGCGCTGCGGGTGACCGCCCGGCTGGCCAGGGCGCCGAGCGCCACGGCCGCCGGCAGCGCGAGCAGATGCGCCCAGAGACCCATGGCGACCCCCGCGACCACCGACCGGTCCCCCGGCCCGACCGGGCCGGTCACCCCACCGACCAGCCACGGGAAGATCAGCGCCACCGTCACCGTGCCCAGCCCGGCCATGGCCGCCGCCAGCAGGCCGGCGACCCACTCCCGGGCCGGGCCGACCAGCACCAGCGCCATCCGCCGCTGCACGTCCGGCTCCACGTCCAAGAGGATCTTGGTCTGCCAGGCGAGCACCGGGAAGAGCACGACCGCCGATACGCCGTACGCCTCGGCCGGCTGGGCCCGGCCGCCGCCGTACAGGACGCCGAGGGCGAGGAGGCCGGCCAGCGCCGGCGCCAGCGCCCGTCCGGTACGCAGGAAGCCGGCCAACCGCAGGCGCACCAGGGCGGTCACCGGGTCACCTCCTCTGCCCGGCCGTCCAGTGCGACATCCGCAGAACCGAGCGGATCAATGGCTGGCTCGGTCTCGGCCCGCGGGACGATGTCGTCGGGCAGGTCGGCCGGCAGGACGGTGTCGTCAGGTGCCTTGGCCGGCACGGCGGTGCTGTCGGGCCGCGGGGCGGCGTCGGGGCGTACCCGGAGGATCTGGTGGCCGTCGGCGCGCAACCGGGCGACGGTGCCGGCGAGCCGCGCGGCCGGGACCGTGAGCTCGACCACCGCCACCGCCGCGCCGACGGACGACGCCGCCTCGGTCACCGTGCCGTCGGCGACCGTCCAGTGCCGGGCGCCGGGCAGCCGGACCGTCTCGCCGCGGTGGTCGCTGACCAGCACCGAACCGCCCCCGGCCAGCACCTCGCCGACCAGTTCCGGCACCAGCTCGCGGGCCGCCGCGTCCAGCCCCTCCCAGGGCTCGTCGAGGACCAGCAGACCGGGTGGCCGGAGCAGCGCCTGGGCCAGGCCGACCTTCTGCGCGGTGCCCTTCGACAGCTGCGGCAGCCGGACCCCGCGAAACCGGGCCAGGCCGAGGCGCTCCACCCACCGCTCCACCGCCCGGTCCGCCGCCACCCCGGAGAGCCCGGCGACCCGCGCCATCGCGGTGAGGTAGTGGGCCACGGTGAACGGCTGGTCGGCCGGGAAACGCTCCGGCACCCAGCCGACGGCGGCGGGGCGATCCGCCACCCGGCCCCGGGTCGGCCGGAGCACGCCGGCGGCGAGCTGGAGCAGGGTGGACTTGCCCACCCCGTTGCGGCCGAGCACGACCGCGACCTCGCCGGGGCCGATCCGTACGTCGATCTCCCGCAGCACCCACGGACCGCGCCGGTGGTAGCGCAACCAGACGTCCTCCAGCCGCATGCCGCGAGCCTGCCACAGCGGACAAAGGAACAGGGCCCCGCCACGTGACGTGGCGGGGCCCTGCTACGACAGCCTTGCTCAGGCCTCGGCCGAGCCCTCCTGCAGGTTCTTCACCAGCTTCGGGTCGACCGGGACGCCCGGGCCCATGGTGGTGGTGAGGATGACCTTCTTGAGGTACGTGCCCTTCGCCGCGGACGGCTTGGCGCGGAGCACCTCGTCCAGCACCGCAGCGTAGTTGTCGACCAGCTGCGCCTCGGAGAACGACGCCTTGCCGATGATCAGGTGGAGGTTGGAGTGCTTGTCCACCCGGAAGGTGATCTTACCGCCCTTGATGTCCGAGACGGCCTTGGTGACGTCCATGGTCACCGTGCCGGTCTTCGGGTTCGGCATCAGGCCGCGCGGGCCCAGGATCCGCGCGATCCGGCCGATCTTGGCCATCTGGTCGGGGGTGGCGATCGCCGCGTCGAAGTCCAGCCAACCGCCCTGGATACGGGCGACCAGCTCGTCCGTGCCCACCTCGTCCGCACCCGCCGCGGCGGCCTCCTCGGCCTTCGCGCCGGCGGCGAAGACGATCACGCGGGCGGTCTTACCGGTGCCGTGCGGCAGGTTGACCGTGCCACGGACCATCTGGTCCGCCTTGCGGGGGTCGACGCCGAGGCGCATCGCGACCTCGACCGTGGCGTCGAACTTGACGTTGGTGGTCTCCTTGGCCAGCTTGACGGCCTCGGCGGGGGTGTAGAGCTTCGACCGGTCGATGACCTCGGCGGCCTTGCGGTAGTTCTTGCTGCGCTGCATTTCTGGTTACTCCTGTGGTCTATGGCGGGCCGCGGTCAACGCGCGCCCTCCCACGAACTGATCGGGAAAGTCCTGACCGACGTCAGTCGTTGACGATGATGCCCATCGACCGGGCGGTGCCGGCGATGATCTTCGCAGCCTGGTCGACGTCGTTGGCGTTGAGGTCGACCATCTTCTTCTCGGCGATCTCACGCACCTGGGCCTGGGTCACGGAGCCGACCTTCTGGCTCTGCGGGACGCCCGAGCCCTTCTCCACGCCGGCGGCCTTGAGCAGCAGCCGGGCGGCGGGCGGGGTCTTCAGGACGAAGGTGAAGGTCCGGTCCTCGTACACGCTGATCTCGGCGGGGACGATGTCGCCCCGCTGGGACTCGGTCTGCGCGTTGTAGGACTTGCAGAACTCCATGATGTTCACGCCGTGCTGACCGAGCGCGGGGCCGACCGGCGGCGCCGGAGTGGCCTGGCCCGCCTTCAGCTGGAGCGTGAACGTCTTGACGAGCTTCTTCTTCGGAGGCATGTCTCTTCCTGGGGCTTGGAACTGGGAAAGTTGCCGGCCGAGGGCGCGCACGGTCAGCGCGGTACGACAGCCGACGTTCTAGGGTAGCGCAGCCTTCCGCCACCCCTTCCGCCGAGGTCCGGCGGGGGTCTGGAACGGGTACGCCGGCGGCAGGCTGAGAGCCCACCGCCGGCGACCGGTACGTCAGATCTTGGCGACCTGGTTGAAGTTCAGCTCGACCGGCGTCTCCCGGCCGAAGATCGACACCAGCACCTTGAGCTTCTGCTGGTCGGCGTTGATCTCGCTGATCGTCGCCGGCAGCGAGGCGAAGGCACCGTCGGTGACGGTGACCGAGTCGCCGACCTCGAAGTCGAGGACCCTGATCTCGGGCTTGGCCTTCTTCTCCACGGCCTCGACCGCCGGAGCCAGCCACTTCAGCACCTCGTCGAGGCTCAGCGGCGCCGGACGGTCGGCCCGGTCGGTCGCCCCGACGAAGCCGGTCACCCCCGGGGTGTTGCGGACGCAGGAGTAGGACTCGGCGGTCAGCTCCATCCGGACCAGGATGTAACCCGGGAAGACCTTCGCCTGGACCTGCGACCGCTTGCCGTTCTTGACCTCGACCTCTTCCCGGGTCGGCACCTCGACCTGGTAGATGAAGTCCTCCATGTCGAGGGAGGTGATCCGGGTCTCGAGGTTGGTCTTGACCTTGTTCTCGTAGCCGGCGTACGAGTGCACCACGTACCAGTCGCCCGGGGCGTAGCGCAGCTTCTGGCGCAGCTCGGCGACCGGGTCGTACTCCTCGTCGGTCGGCTCGGTGGTCGGGATTTCCGGCTCGCTGGCGGCCTCGACCGACTCATCGTTGGCCGCCGTCGCGACCGTGGACTGCTCGTCCGTGGTCTCGGCGGTCTCGTCGTACTCAGGCACGCTCGCTCACTTCCATCACTATCGGCTCAACAGCCGGTCAGCTGGGGTTGCCGAAGACCCACAGCACCGCCCGCGCGAAGCCGAGATCGAGGAGGCCCACGATCGCCAGCATCACCGCGACGAAGGTGACCACCACGGCCGTGTAGGTCAACAGCTCCTTGCGGGTCGGCCAGATGACCTTACGCAACTCGGCCACGACCTCGCGGAAAAACCGCGCGATGCGGGCGAAAAGGCCCAGCCGCTCGGCGTCCTTGCGGGTCTTGCGGCCATCGGCCGACTCGGCGCGGGCCCGCGCTCGGGTCGCGGTGCCGCCCCGGGAAACCGGCTCGTCCGCGCTGGTGGCGTCGTCGTCGGCCACGTCGTCGACGACCGCGTCCTCACGCAGACGCTCGTCGCCGGCGTCCTCGCCGCGCCGCTTGCTCTCGGCCACTTCGCCCTCCGTGCGGGATATCGGGTCGCACGCCGATGGGCGTGCGCAGCGTGTGATCACGCCGGCCGGACCAACCGTCCCGCGACGGGCCGCGGCCGGCGGACCGACGGAAGGCCCCGACTGCCTCGGAACCACCCCACCGGTGCCACCACCACGGGCCGGACGCCGCCGTTCGGCGGCGCGACCCACGGGAGCGGTCAGGCCTGAGGCGCAGGGGTGACAGGACTTGAACCTGCAGCCTGCGGTTTTGGAGACCGCTGCTCTGCCAATTGAGCTACACCCCTGTGCGGCAACTCTCACCCCGCTCGACCATGCACGGCCGAGCAGGGGTCACTTGCCCCACGGCGGACCAGTGTACGGGTAGTCGCGCGACTTTCCCAACCGGTCTGCCCCTCGCGCGTCGGAACGCCCTCAGCGGGGCATCCGGACGGTTGCCCGGGCCTGCGAGAGCACCTTCTCCCCCTGGCAGGTGGCGGTCACGTCCAGCCTGGTCAGGCCGTCCTCGGTGACCTCCTTGACCACCGCGCTGACCTCGATCTCGGTGCCCTGGTCGTCGTCCGGGACCGCCACCGGCCGGGTGAACCGGACGCCGAAGTCGACCACCGCGTCGGGCGCGCCCGCCCAGGTGGTGACCGCCCGGCCCACCAGGGCCATGGTGAACATGCCGTGGGCGATCACCCCGGGCAGACCCACCTTGGTGGCGAAGCGGTCGCTCCAGTGGATCGGGTTGAAGTCGCCCGAGGCGCCCGCGTAGCGGACCAGGTCCGCCCGGGTCACCCGGAACGTCTGGGTGGGCAGTTCCATCTCAGGCCTCCCCGCGTACGACGATCTTGGACCAGACGGCGACCACCGGCTCGCCGGCGGAGGTGCTGACGTCGGTACGGGTGGTCAGGAAACCGTGCCCGCCCCGGCTGGTGATCTCCTCGATGGTGTTGACGCAGACCAGTTCGTCACCGGCCACCACCGGTCGGGTGTACGCGAACCGCTGGTCGCCGTGCACCACGCGGCTGTAGTCGACGCCGAGGGCCGGGTCCTCGATGATCTGCCGGCTGGCGGCCATGGTGACCACCACGGGGAAGGTCGGCGGGGCGACGACGTCGGGGTGCCCGAGCGCGCGGGCGGCCTCCGGGTCGTGGTGAGCCGGGTCGGTGGCGCCGATCGCGGTGGCGAACTCACGGATCTTTTCTCGGCCCACCTGGTAGGGGGCGGTCGGCGGATACGTCCGGCCGACGAAGGACGGGTCCAGAGACATGCCGCGAACCTACACGGAAAGCACGAACGCCGATCCGTACGGGCCAGCGGCTCGGGGCCGCCGTCCGCGTGGATCGGCGTTCGGAGGTGCTGCGGAGCCGGGCCGGCTCAGCCGGCCGCGGATCAGCGGGTCTCGCGGTGGAGGGTGTGCTTGCCGTCCCGGGGGCAGAACTTCTTCAGCTCGATGCGGTCCGGGTCGTTACGGCGGTTCTTGCGCGTGATGTAGTTGCGCTCCTTGCACTCCACACACGCCAAAGTGATCTTCGGCCGGACATCGGTCGCCTTCGCCACGGCGGAGTGCCTTCCTCGCTAACGGGTAACAACTACGGCGCATCAGCCTACGCGCTGATGACGCAGACATGCAAAGTGGGCGCCTGTGGCGCCCATCCTACCGACCACCGGGGTGACCCGGAGGACGAGAGTAGCGGTGGCCGGACTTGAACCGGCGACACAGCGATTATGAGCCGCTTGCTCTGCCATCTGAGCTACACCGCCGTGGCGGGTCCAGCCGGACCCTTTGAGCCCCCTTACGGAATCGAACCGTAGACCTTCTCCTTACCATGGAGACGCTCTGCCGACTGAGCTAAGGGGGCCTGCCCGATCACCCCGGTGGGGTGTCGCGCAGAGGAAACAGTACACGACCCCGGCACGCAGGTGAAATCGGATCCCCCGTTCCGGGCGTGATCCGCGTACGCCCAGCTCAGAGCAGGGTCACCGAGCGGTCCTGGACAACCCGCAGCCGTGGCGCCTCGACCCCGGCGGTCGCCTCCGGCTCCACCTGGGCGCCGAACCAGGCCTCCAGCCGCTCGTACGGCAGCGGCCGGCTGAACAGGAAGCCCTGGCCGATCTCGCACCCGATGTCCTGGAGCAGTTCGAGGGTCAGCTCGCTCTCCACCCCCTCCGCCACCACGGCCAGGCCGAACTGCTGGGAAAGGGTGACCACCGCGTTGACGATGGCCAGGTCGCCGGGGTCGGTCGCCATGCCCTGCACGAACGACCGGTCGACCTTGACCTCGTGCACCGGGAGCCGGCGCAGGTAGGCCAGGGACGAGGACCCGGTGCCGAAGTCGTCCACCGAGAGCCGTACGCCGAGGTCGCGCAGCCGGCGCAGGGCCGGGATCGGCCGGTCGGTGCCGTCCAGCACCCCGGCCTCCCGGATCTCGAAGGTGAGCCGCTGCGGCGGCACCCCGTACTCGTCGAGCAGCTCGCGTACCCGGTCCGGGAAGTGCGGGTCGGTCAGCGTACGCGCGGCGAGGTTGACCGCGACGGCGAGCGGCTGCTCGCCGTGCGCCCAGTCCCGGCTGCGCCGCAGCCCCTCCCGGAGCACCACCTCGGTGAGGCGGCCGAGCTGGCCGGTGTGCTCCGCGACGGCGACGAAGTCCTCCGGGGCGACGACGCCGTGCGTAGGGTGCTCCCAGCGGGCCAGGCACTCCACCCCCATCAGCCGGCGGTCCCGCAACGTCACCTTGGGCTGGAAGTAGACCTCCAGCTCGCCGTCGTCGAGCGCCCGGCACAGGTCCCCGGCGAGGCCGAGGCGACGCAGCGACCGGGACTCCAGCGCGGGGTTGAACAGCTGCACGTTGCCCGGCACCGCCTTGGCCGCCGTCGCGGCCAGGTCAACCCGTTGCAGCAGGGTGGCGGCATCGCTGCCGTGATCCGGGTGTACGGCCACCCCGACGGCGGTGTCCACGTCGAGGGTGAGTGCGTCGAAGACCATCTCGTCGCGGATCTGCTCGCGTAGCTGGCCGGCGAGCTCCACGGCCGCCTCGGCGTTCTCCAGCCGCAGCGTCACCAGGAACTCGTCGCCACCCGCCCGGCCCACCAGGGCCGACGACGGGGCGGAGGCGCGCAGCCGCTCGGCCACCTCGACCAGGACCTTGTCCCCCGCCGCGTGGCCGAGGGACTCGTTGACCTGGCGCAACCCGTCCACATCGAAGAGCAGGACGGCGACCACCTCGCCGGGCGCACGGATCTTGACCGCCTCGCCCAGCGCCGCGATGATCCGGCGGCGGTTGGGCAGCTTGGTGAGCGCATCGTGGTACGCGTCGTGGCGCAGCCGGTCGACCAGCCGGGAATTCTCCAGCGCGACGGCGGCGTGTGCGGCGACCGTCTCGAGGACGGGAATGTCCACAGGGGTGAAGTGACCCACGTCGCTGAGCCGGTTGACCACCTCGAGAGTGCCGATCACGGCCTGCCCGGAGCGCAGCGGCACGACTATGACGTCCTTGACCTGCTTGGCGTCCAACTCGTGCCGGAGGTCGGTGTGGGCGTCACCGCCGAGCGCCCGACCGATCGCCAGGATCTTTCGCGACTGCAGGGTCCGCTCCCGTACGACGGCCGGTGTCCGGGCCACGTCGAGCAGACCCCGGTCGTCCAGGCGGGCGGTCAGCAGGACCTCGGGATGGCGGCCCTGCCCCGGCAGCCAGAGGGTGGCGTACTCGGCCTGCATGAGGGCCCGGATGCGGCCGAGCAGCACGTCGGGAAGGGACCCCTCCTGGCCGCTCTCGGTCATCGCCCGGGTCAGCTCGTACATGTCACCGAGGGTGCGGTGCTGCCGGAGAAACTGCGAGTAGGAGCGGTAGATCGTCATCACGGCGAGCGCCAGCACGGCGATCAGCAACGCGGACCACCACGTGGACTTGATCGCGATCAGCACGACCAACCCGACCACCATGTTGATCACCGAGGTCAGCAGGGGCGGTGGGGCGGTCCGGATGACCTCCAGGCCGGCCTGCCAGCCCTGCATCAGGCCGATCACTCCGCAGACCGCAGCCAGTGCCACCAGGGTGTTCGTACTGACGGCCGCGAAGAGGACCAGCCAGGTGCCGGGTCCCACACCCTCGATCTGAGGGAGCGCGACGAGCACAAGGCCGGCGAGCGACGCTGCGGCGGCAGCCTTGGCGACGTTGAACCACATCTTGGGAGCGCTCAGCCGCCTTCGGAGCTGGCCGATCAGCGCGGCAAGCGCGGCGATCACCACGACCGTGAACGGCGGCAGGTAGTAGAACGCGAGGACGAGTGGAATCTCGGTGACGATCACCGCCAGCGCCTGCCGACGGATCACGATCTGGAGCACCTGGGTGCCGGCTGCCACCATAGCGGCGAGGAGCACGGCGGCGATCGCGAGGTTGCCTGGTGGCCGCGCGGCCACCAGGGCGAGCGCGATCGAACAGACGACGGCCAGCAGGGCGAGCGGGCCCGTGATGAGCCAGGCCTGATCGGTGGACCTGCGCGGAGACGGTCGACCGCCAGCCATCCCGCTCCCTCGTGGCTTGGGTGGAAACGGGCCTAACGGACCGTCGAGGCACTCACTTCAACGACGGTCGGCGCGTCAACAATGACGTGCGCGGCGGGCGCGCCCCACTCGAAATCCATCAGATGAAGACCGGAGTCAACACCTAGGAGGCTGCCCGCGAACGCGGCAGCAGCGACGAGCGCGACGACGGCGCCAAGCCGGCCAGGCGTCCGACCAGACATGATGTGCTCCTGTCGGGATGTCGAAAGATAAAGGTTCCACGATGGTGCCACACGCGGGCCGAGCCGCAAACCGACGGACGGCCGATCAGGGCGGTCCGACCAGGCAGCGCCGACTGCCGATGGACAGGATGCCAGACGGAGGGGACCGGGCGCCTGATGGCACGTCACATGCTGCGGGTTCGGCCTATAGCGGCAATTGACCCCTTCGCCGCCGATCTTGATGAAGACCGGCGAATGGGTAGACATTGGTCAGCCTGGACATTCAAGCACCCGAGGCTGACGTCCCCGCGGCGCCACCGGCCGCCGGACATTCACGGTCACCACCATGCGCCACTCGGCGCCAGATTTCCAGTGCCAGACGGAACGCACGGGCGAGCGAGCCGTACTCCTGAATGTCTTCCCCGGTCAAGACGGTCTGGAACGTCGCGAAGGGGTTCGTTTCCACCTCAATGTCCGCGTAGCGCCACGCTCGCTGGTCGAGATCCGCATCTGTGGCGTTGGGTGAGAAAAACTCCCCCAGTCGCAGGGTGACGCGGGAACCCGGTCGTCCGATGTCCACGAGACGCTCATCCTCCACGCCGAGCCAGTGTGCCGGGTCATCTTCTGGCTTTACAGCCATCCGTACAGCCAACGCCCCCTACGGATGCCGACGTGACCCGACGACCACGGACGGGCCGACTAGGGGCGCGACCGCCTGATCAGCCATCCGTGATCTTCTTCTAAACCCCAGGCCGCCGCACCCTCCCCGGGGACTCCTGGCGACCGCAATTGAGACTCGCCCGGTAGGGCTCTCCAGCGGCTTTCACTGCCCGAGCCAGCTCAGGATTGTCCTCCGGCCATCCGACCGCGGTTCGACCCACCGGGCACCTCCTCGCCGGCCGTGCCCGCTACGTGCCCGATCGCCGGGTCTATCAGGGGCAACGTTGGTAAACCTCAGCACAAGACGACGAAGGCCCCTGACTCGCGTTTCCGCAGGTCAGAGGCCTTCGTCGTTCCCTGGTGGCGGGTAGAGGATTCGAACCTCTGTAGCTTTCGCGACGGATTTACAGTCCGCTCCCATTGGCCGCTCGGGCAACCCGCCAGGGCATGGCCGCCGCGCCATGCGCGACAGCGGAGCCAAGAATAGCTGTTGCCCCCCGGGAGGGTGCAACCGGGTACCGTCAGGGGGTCGTACCGCTGGTCAGCGGGGGACGGAACATGACAGACCGCCGGACAGCAGGAGCATGAGCATGGCAGCCAACCCGTCGTTCGACATCGTGAGCAAGGTCGACCGCCAGGAGGTCGACAACGCCCTCCGCCAGGCGGAGAAGGAGCTCGCGACGCGCTTCGACTTCCGGGGCACCGGCGCGGAGATCTCCTGGTCGGGCGAGGAGGCGATCGGCCTTCAGGCGGAGACCGAGGAGCGCGTCCGCGCCGCACTGGACGTCTTCAAGGAGAAGCTGGTCAAGCGGAACATTTCCCTCAAGTCGCTGGACGCGGGCGACCCGCGCCCGTCCGGCAAGGTCTTCAAGATCGACTGCAAGGTCATCCAGGGCATCGAGACGGACAAGGCCAAGGCGATCAGCAAGAAGATCCGCGACGAGGGCCCGAAGGGCGTCCAGGCGCAGATCCAGGGCGACCAGCTCCGGGTCACCGGTAAGAAGAAGGACGACCTGCAGGCCGTCATCGCGCTGCTCAAGGGCGAGGACTTCGGCGTCGCCCTGCAGTTCACCAACTACCGCTAACCGACCGCGACCGGCACCGGTCGCCGCTCAGGTCACGCCCGCGCATGGGGGCAAGCCGTCGCCGCCGCCCCACCGGCGGCGACGGCTACCGCCCGCCAAGCAGTCCCACCGCCGAGCGCCCGAGCCGCCAAACCGCGCGTATTACCCGACAGAGGATGTCGGCAACTCAGGACATCATCGTTCCCGACATCCGCACCGGGAGAGGAACGCCGATGACCGAGATTCTGTTGTTCCACCACGCGCACGGGTTGACGCCCGGCATCCGGGACTTCGCCGCGACGCTCGAACGGGACGGCCACACCGTCCACCTCCCCGACCTGTACGAGGGCAACGTCTTCGACACCCTGGACCAGGGCCTGGCGTACGCGCGGGAGGTCGGTTTCGGCACGCTCCTCGAGCGGGGACGGCTTTCCGCGGAGGGGCTTGCCGACGCGCTCGTCTACGCCGGGTTCTCGCTCGGGGTGATGCCGGCGCAACTGCTGGCCCAGACCCGGCCCGGCACGAAGGGTGCCCTGCTCTTCAACGCCTGCCTCCCCGTGTCCGAATTCGGGGACGCCTGGCCGCAGGGCGTGCCGGTCCAGATCCACGGGATGGACGCCGACGAGTTCTTCGCCGCCGAAGGCGACCTCGACGCCGCTCGGGCCATCGTCGCGAGCACCCCGGACGCCGAACTGTTCCTCTACCCCGGCGACCGGCATCTCTTCACCGACAGCAGCCTGCCCTCGTACGACAAGGAAGCCGCCGCGCTGCTCAGCGAGCGGGTGCGGGGCTTCCTCGCGAAGATCGAGTGACTAGCGGGAGAAGATCAACAGCAGGATCACGGTGATGATCGCGCTGATCAGGATGGAGCCCAGACAGCCGATCCGGTTCGAGAAGAAGAGGAACATGTCTCTTCCGTACCCCGCGACACCGGCTTGAAGACGTGACAGCGGTCAGACGGTGATCGGCTGCTGCTCGGCGCGTACCGCCGAAGCCTCCGCGCGGGCGATCGGCCCGCCGGGCAGGGCGGCGACCGCGGCCCCGACGGCGACCGCCGCCCCGGCGAAGAGGAAGGCCCACGGCACGCCGCCGGCATGGTCGACGATCAGTCCGGCGACCGCGCCGCCGGCGGCGCTCGCCGCCACCGACATGGTCACCACCCAGGTGTACGCCTCGTTCAGCATGCCGGTCGGCGCGATCCGCCCGACCAGGGTGTTCTCCAGGGTCAGCGCGGGCGCGATCGTGGCCCCGCCGAGCACCAGCGCGACGCCGAGTGCGAGCGGGGTGGGCATTACCGCGAAGACGGCGAAGCTGCCCGCCACCGCGCCGAGCAGCCAGGCGAACTGACGGGTCATGGTGGCCGCCGGCCGGCGGACGCCGAACCAGAAGCCGCCCGCGGCGCTGCCGATGCCCCAGACGGCGAGCAGGAGGCCGGCGAGGCTCTCCGGGGCGTCGGTGGTGGCGTTCCCGGCGAACGCCGGCACGATCACCCCGGCGGCGCCGAACGCGATGCCGAGGCTGGCGACGCAGAGCAGCAGCGCGGGGAAGCCGCCCACCCGCAGCGGGCCGAGTCCCTTGGCGTGGTGCTCGTGCGGGTGCGGCTGCCAGCCGCGCATCACCCGGCCGAGCGCCACCGCGGACGTGCCGACCAGTGTGACCACGGCGGCACCGACCAGCGCCGCGGCCGCGTCGGCGACCAGCACGAACGCGGCCACCAGCAGCGGGCCGAGCACGAAGACGATCTCGAAGAGCGAGGTCTCCGCCGCGAGGGCGGTGTTGCGCAGGTGGTACCGGTCGGAGGCCGGGCCGGTGAGGTCGTTCCAGGCGCCCCGGATCGCCGCGGTCAGCGGCGGGTACGTGGCGCCGGCGATCCCGGCGGCCAGGTAGATCAGGGCCAGGCTGCCGCCCTCGGAACGACTCACCCAGAGCAGCCCGAACAGGGCCAGCGGGTGCGCCACGGCGGTGGCCAGCAGCACCGGGGTGGGGCCGACCCGGTCGGCGATCCGCCCGGCGACCGGGCTGAGCGCGGCGCCGGAGAGCGCGTAGATGCCGCCGGCGACCGCGGCGAGCGAGTACCGGTCGGTCACCTCCTCGACCACGAGCAGCAGCGCCAGCGGCGTCATGCCGATCCCGAGCCGGCCGATGATGCCCAGGACGAGCAGCATCGGGGCTCCGGGGATCCGCCAGACGCCCAGGTACTGGCGCAGTGCGGCCACGGTCGACCTCCAGGGATGTAATGAGTGAGAGACGTTTCGACCCTAACGCCGAGCGAGTCGCGGGGGAAACGGTTATGGCGCTCACACCCCGTACACAGACGAACCGCCCGCGCCCGGCGAACCGGGCACGGGCGGTCGGTGAAGGGAATCAGCGCTGGAACTGCACCGGCCCCGCGCTGCCGGCCATCTGCTCCAGCCGCGCCACCCGCTGCTCCATCGGCGGGTGGGTGGAGAAGAGCGCGGCGATGCCGCCACCCCGCTTGAACGGGTTGTCGATCATCAGGTGCGCGGTGCTGGTGAGCTGACCCTGCGCCGGCAGCGGGCGCATCTGGGTACCCATGTGGATCTTCCGCAGGGCGCTGGCCAGGGCCAGCGGGTCCCGGCTCAGCTCGGCGCCGGACTGGTCGGCCTGGAACTCCCGGCTCCGGCTGATCGCCAGCTGGATGATCGTCGCCGCGATCGGGCCGAGGATCAGAGTGAGCAGCAGCACGGCCGGGTTCGGGCCGTCCTCGTCGTCCCCACCGCCCAGCGGGATGAACCAGGCGATGTTCGCCAGCATGGTGATGATGCCGGCCAGACCGGCCGCCACGCTGGAGATGAGGATGTCCCGGTTGTAGACGTGCGACAGCTCGTGCCCGATCACCCCGCGCAGCTCTCGGTAGTCGAGGATCTCGGTGATGCCCTGGGTCACGCAGACCGCCGCGTGCTGCGGGTTCCGCCCGGTGGCGAACGCGTTCGGCTGCGAGGTGGGGCTCACGTACAGGCGGGGCATCGGCTGCCGCGCCTCGGTGGACAGCTCACGCACCATCCGGTACAGCTCGGGGAACTCTGCCTCGCTGACCGGTTGCGCCCGCATCGAGCGCAGCGCGAGCTTGTCGGAGTAGAAGTAGGTTACGCCGTTCATCAGCAACGAGACGACGACGGCGATGACGAGGCCGCCGCTCCCGCCGAACCAGTAGCCGATCGCGAGGATCAGCGAGGTCAACAGGCCCAGCAGCGCTGCGGTCTTCAGGCGGTTGTGATGCACGATCACTCCTTCGGTACACGGGCCCACGCGGGGGCCCGGTGACCGGTTCAACAACCGGTTACCCGTCAAGCATCCTTCGTATGGCTGAAAGTTGCCTGGAAAGGCCGTGCCGAGGAGGTGCCGGTGGCTCAGCGGGCGGCGAGGTCCAGCACGAGCTGCGGGGCGAAGCCGACCACCACCGCGAGGGCCGTCGCGACCGCGAGGGCGGCAGCCACCACGCGCGCCGGCCGCACGCCGACCTCGACCGGGCCGGGCGCCGCGTACAGGGTGGCGGCCAGGCGCAGGTAGTAGGCGAGGCCGATCACCGCGTTCAGCGCCACCACCAGGGCGAGCCAGCCGGCCCCGCCGTCGAGCAGCGCGCGGACCACGGTCACCTTGGCGAAGAGCCCCGCCAGGCCCGGCGGCAGCCCAGCGAGCCCGATCAGCGCGAGGGCGAATCCCGCCCCCACCCAGGGGTGCCGGCGGGCCGCCCCGCGCAGGTCGTCGAGCGTGCCGCCGTCGGCATCCGCCGGACGCAGCGCCACCACCGCCGCGAACGCGCCCAGCTCCAGGACCACGAAGAACACCGCGTACGCCACCGCGGCCGCGTACGCGCCGGCTCGGGCGTCGGCGGTGCGGCCGGCGGCCAGCGCCAGCGCGCCGAGCGGGGCGAGGATGTAGCCGGCCTGGGCCACCGACGACCAGGCCAGCAGCCGGACGGTACGCCGCTGGCGCAGCGCCACCAGGTTGCCGACGGTCATGGTCAGCACCGCCAGCAGGGCCAGCACCGGACCGGTGACGGTCGGCGGCAGGGCCAGCTGCACCACCGCGAGCAGGGCGACCACCCCGCCCAGCTTCGACGCGGTCGACAGGTACGCGGCGACGGGCAGCGGTGCGCCGTCGTACGTGGCCGGCGCCCACGCGTGGAACGGCACCGCCGCCACCTTGAACGCCAGCCCGAGCACCACCAGGGCCACCGCGACCGTGGTCAGCGGGAGGTCGAGCAGCTCCGGCCGCTCCTCGAAGGTCGCGCCGAGCCGCCCGAGATGCAGTCCGCCGGTCACCGCGTAGAGCAGCGCGGCGCCGAGCAGGGTGAGTGTGGTCGCCACCACGCTGACCACGAAGAAGGTCACCGCGGCCTCGGCGCTGGCCAGGCTCCCCCGACGCAGCCCGACCAGGACGTAGAGCGGCAGGGTGAGCGTCTCCAGTGCCACGATCAGGGTGATCAGGTCACCGGCCCCGCCCAGCACCACGCCGCCGGTCATCGCGCAGGCGAGCAGGAAGCAGTACTCCCCGACCGGCGTCCGACCGGCCCGCAGCAGCGGCCCGGAGAGCGCCAGCACGCCGAGGGTGAGCAGGCCGAAGACCGCGGCGACCAGGGCCGCCCGGCCGCCGAACACCCAGGAGCAGTCGGCCCCGACGCAGAAGGTACGGCGCTCGCCACCCGCCCCGACCACCGCCGCGCCGGCTACGGTGGCCACCGACCCGGCCGCGGCCACCGCCACGGTGCCGGCGGCGCGGCTCACCAGCAGGTCGGCCAGGAGCACCAGTACGGCCGTGCCGGCGGCGAGATAGGCCGGCAGCAGCGCGACGTTGTCGACGCTCTGCACGAGACTCATTTGAGAACTCCCACCAGGGCGTCGACCGGGGCGGAGGCGTAGCCGAGGACGAGGGCGGGGGCCAGGCCGACGGCGAGCGCGAGCAGCACCAGCGGGGCCCAGGCGGTCAGCTCCGCCCCGGCCAGGCTCGGCGCGAGCCGGCCGACGACCGGGCTGGGCCGCCCGTGCGTCACCCGGCGCAGCAGCCGCAGGAAGTACGCGGCGGTGAGCGCCCCACCGAGCGCGGCCATCACGGCGAGCGTGGTCCAGAGCGGGCCGCCCCGCCGGACGGCGGCGATCACCGCGAACGCCTCGCCCCAGAAGCCGGCCAGGCCGGGCAGCCCCAGCGAGGCGACCGCGGCGAAGCCGAGCAGCCCGGCCAGCCGGGGCGCGGTCTCCCGCAGCCCGGACAGGTCGGCGAGCGCCCCGGTGTGGGTACGGTCCTTGACGGCGCCGGCCAGGAAGAAGAGCAGACCGGTGATCACCCCGTGCGCGATGTTGCCGATCAGCGCCGCCTGGAGGCCGGTGGTGGTGAGCGTGGCCACCCCGAGCAGCACGAAGCCCATGTGGCTCACGCTGGAGTACGCGATCAGCCGCTTCAGCTCGTCCTGCGCGAGGCAGACCAGCGACCCGACCAGGATCGCGGCAACGGCGAGCATGCCGAGCACCGGGGCGGCCCAGCGGGCACCCTCGGGGGCCACCCCGACCGCCACCCGGATCAGGCCGTACGTGCCCATCTTGAGCAGCACCCCGGCGAGGATCACGCTGCCGACGGTGGGCGCCTGGGTGTGCGCGTCGGGCAGCCACGAGTGCAGCGGCCAGAGCGGACTCTTCACCGCGAAGGCCAGCGCCAGCAGGGTGAAGGCGGCGAGCTGGGTGCTCCGGGAGAGCCCGCCGCCGCCGGTCAGCGTGACGATGTCGGCGGTGCCGGCGGCGGCGACCACGACGTAGACGCCGACCAGCAGCAGCACCGAGCCGAAGAGCGTGTAGAGGACGAACTTGCGGGCCGCCCGCCGCCGGTCCTCGCCGCCCCAGCCGGCGATGATCGCGTACATCGGGAGCAGGACGACCTCGAAGAAGAGGAAGAACAGAACCAGGTCGAGCGCGAGGAAGGTGCCGAGGATGCCCACCTCGACCACGAGCAGCAGCGCCACCAGGGCCCGTCCGCTGCCCCCGCCCTCGGGCACCCGCCAGAGGGTGTAGCCGCAGCAGAGCAGGGTGAGCAGGGCGGTCAGCACCACCAGCGGCCAGGAGATGCCGTCCACGCCGAGGTGGAAGCGCAGGTCGAGGCCCGGCACCCAGGGCAGGTCGAGCTGGTGCCACGGCTGCACGGCGGGCCGCGGCAGGCCACCGGACCAGGCGTGCTCGCCGCTGGCCAGCGGCACGGTGGCCAGCAGGGTCAGCGCGGCGGCGACCGTGCCGACCAGGCGCGCGACCCGGTCGACCGGGGTGGCCGCCACCGCCAGCGCACCGAGCGCCGGGATCGCCAGCACCGCGACCAGCAGGAACTCCCCGAGCCTCATGCCGCCCCTCCGATCAGGGCGACCGCGAGGCCGATCAGCCTGTCGCTTATACACATCTCCGAGACCACGAGACCGGAGCCTATCTCGTATGCCGGCTCCTGCTTG
>NZ_QGGF01000185.1 GCF_003857015.1 Micromonospora globispora
AGATGGGTATAAGAGACACAAGAGGGATCTTCGCAGGTGAGACCGGCCGCCGGCAGTGTGTCGGGGTACGACACGCCCACGTCCGTGAACCAAAATGTGGGATCAGTTGACTCATCGCGTGAGATGCGTCAGGCTTAGCCACATGTCGTCGAGCCGGTCGCTGCGAGTACTTACCTGAGCGCACTCTCCCTGAGCGAGAGTGCGCTGGCCCCGTGCATCTGCACGAGGGCCGTTTTTATTGCCGTCGGACCCCATCTCAGCGGGCCTCGCCCGCGTTGCACGTTGTGAACAAGCCCCACCCACTCCAGCCGAAGGGCTGAACCGCCATGACGCGACCCACGCCAGAGACCCTCGCCCACTCCGTCCGGCGAGCCCGCCCGGCCTCCGAGCCGGCGAGTGCCGCCGACCACGCTCCCGCCCCCCGCAACGGCGCCGTCCCGGCCGCCCCCGCGGTACGGCAGCCCGCCCCGGCGCAGGTCTCCGGCGCCGGCTCGCTGGTGCGGTCGCTCGAGGCGCTCGGGGTCGACGTGGTCTTCGGCATCCCGGGCGGCGCGATCCTGCCGGCGTACGACCCGCTCTACGACTCGACCGTCCGGCACATCCTGGTCCGGCACGAGCAGGGCGCGGGACACGCGGCCACCGGGTACGCGCAGGCCACCGGCAAGGTCGGCGTCTGCATCGCCACCTCCGGCCCCGGCGCCACCAACCTGGTCACCCCGATCGCCGACGCGTACATGGACTCGGTGCCGCTGGTCGCGATCACCGGCCAGGTCGCGCGCCCCTCGATCGGCACGGATGCCTTCCAGGAGGCGGACATCCAGGGCATCACCCTGCCGATCACCAAGCACAACTTCCTCGTGCAGACCGCCGAGGAGATCCCGCAGGTGCTGGCCGAGGCGTTCCACCTGGCCTCGACCGGCCGGCCCGGCCCGGTCCTGGTCGACATCCCCAAGGACGTCCTCCAGGCGCCCACCACCTTCGCCTGGCCGCCCACGCTCGACCTGCCCGGCTACCGGCCGACCCTGCACCCGCACGGCAAGCAGATCCGGGAGGCGGCCCGGCTGATGACCAACGCCCGCCGCCCGGTGCTCTACGTCGGCGGCGGCGTGCTCAAGGCCGGCGCCACCGAGGGGCTGCGCCGGCTGGCCGAGCTGACCGGCATCCCGGTGGTGACCACCCTGATGGCGCTCGGCGCGTTCCCCGACTCGCACCCGCAGCACCTCGGGATGCCCGGGATGCACGGCACGGTCGCAGCGGTCTACGGCCTGCAGAAGGCGGACCTGATCGTCGCGCTCGGGGCGCGCTTCGACGACCGGGTCACCGGCCGGCTGGACTCGTTCGCGCCGGACGCCACCGTGGTGCACGCCGACATCGACCCGGCCGAGATCGGCAAGAACCGCCACGCGGACGTGCCGATCGTCGGCGACGCCCGGCACGTGATCGACGAGCTGATCGCCGCGGTCACCGCGGAGAAGTCCGCCCACCCGACCGCGGACCTCGGCGACTGGTGGACCCAGCTCGACGACCTGCGCAAGCGGTACCCGCTCGGGTACGAGGAACCGGCCGACGGCACCCTCTCCCCGCAGTACGTGATCGAGCGGCTGGGCAAGATCGCCGGCCCGGACACCATCTACGTCGCCGGGGTTGGCCAGCACCAGATGTGGGCCTCCCAGTTCATCTCGTACGAGAAGCCGCACACCTGGCTCAACTCCGGCGGTCTCGGCACCATGGGGTACGCCGTCCCGGCCGCGATGGGCGCCAAGGTCGGCAAGCCGGACACGGTGGTCTGGGCGGTCGACGGCGACGGCTGCTTCCAGATGACCAACCAGGAGCTGGCCACCTGCGCGCTGGAGGGCATCCCGATCAAGGTCGCCGTGATCAACAACGGCAACCTGGGCATGGTCCGGCAATGGCAGACCCTGTTCTACGGCGAGCGCTACTCGAACACCGAGCTGGGCACCCACAAGCACCGCATCCCGGACTTCGTGAAGCTGGCCGAGGCGCTCGGCTGCGTCGGGCTGCGCTGCGAGAACGCCGCCGACGTGGACAAGACCATCGAGGCCGCGATGGCGATCAACGACGCGCCGGTCGTCATCGACTTCGTGGTCGGCAAGGACGCCATGGTCTGGCCGATGGTGGCGGCCGGCACCAGCAACGACGAGATCATGTTCGCCCGGGGCGTCCGCCCCGCCTTCGACGAGGACGAACTCTGATGACGATGCACACGCTGTCCGTCCTGGTGGAGAACAAGCCGGGTGTCCTGGCCCGGGTCTCCGGCCTGTTCTCCCGGCGCGGCTTCAACATCGACAGCCTGGCGGTCGGGGAGACCGAGAACCCGGACGTCTCCCGGATCACCATCGTGGTGAACGCCGAGTCGTCCCCGCTGGAGCAGGTCACCAAGCAGCTCAACAAGCTGGTGAACGTACTCAAGATCGTGGAGCTGGACCAGCAGGTCTCGGTCGCCCGGGAGCTGCTGCTGGTCAAGGTCCGCGCGGACCGCAACGCCCGGGGGCAGGTGCTGGAGACGGTCAACCTGTTCCGCGCCCGGGTGGTCGACGTCGCGCCGGACACGCTGACCATCGAGGCCACCGGCACCCACGACAAGCTCGACGCGCTGCTGCGCGATCTCGAACCGTTCGGCATCAAGGAAATGGTCCAGTCCGGCACGGTGGCGATCGGGCGCGGCTCGCGCTCCATCACCGCCGGACCGGCGCTGCGCGCCGCCTGAGACCAGCGTGCCGGCGCTGCGCGCCGCCGCAACCCGCCATCGCACAAATCCACGACGGGCCGCCCGGACCGCCGTACGAAAGGGAAGTCAATGAGCGTTGAGGTGTACTACGACGACGACGCCGACCTGGGCCTGATCCAGGGCCGCACCGTCGCGGTGATCGGGTACGGCAGCCAGGGCCACGCCCACGCGCTGTCGCTGCGCGACTCCGGCGTCGACGTGGTGATCGGCCTGCCCGCCGGCTCGAAGAGCCGGCCCAAGGCCGAGGAGCAGGGCCTGCGGGTGCTCACGCCGGCCGAGGCGGCGGCCGAGGCCGACCTCATCATGATCCTGGCGCCGGACACCGCCCAGCGGTCCCTCTACGCCGAGGCGATCGCGCCGAACCTGGCGCCCGGGAAGGCGATCTTCTTCGGCCACGGCTTCAACATCCGGTACGAGCTGATCAAGCCCCCGGCCGACGTGGACGTGGCGATGGTCGCCCCGAAGGGCCCCGGTCACCTGGTTCGCCGGCAGTACGTCGACGGCAAGGGTGTGCCCTGCCTGGTCGCCGTCGAGCAGGACGCCACCGGCAACGCGTTCGCCCTGGCCCTGTCGTACGCGAAGGCGATCGGCGGCACCCGGGCCGGCGCCATCAAGACCACCTTCAAGGAGGAGACGGAGACCGACCTCTTCGGCGAGCAGGCGGTGCTCTGCGGCGGCGCGTCTGCGCTGGTGCAGACCGGCTTCGAGGTGCTCACCGAGGCCGGCTACGCCCCCGAGGTGGCCTACTTCGAGTGCCTGCACGAGCTGAAGCTGATCGTCGACCTGATGTACGAGGGTGGCATCGCCCGGATGCGCTACAGCATCTCCGACACCGCCGAGTACGGCGACCTCTCCCGCGGCCCGCGGGTCATCGACTCCCGGGTCAAGGACGAGATGCGCAAGATCCTCGGCGAGATCCAGTCCGGCGAGTTCGCCCGCGAGTGGGTGGCCGAGGACGAGGCCGGCCGGCCGAACTTCGCCAAGTGGCGGGCCGAGGGTGCGGCGCACCCGATCGAGGAGACCGGCCAGAAGCTGCGCGCCATGATGAGCTGGGTCGACCGGCCCATCACCGAGACCGCCTGACGGGCGGCCCCGCTCGCGGGGGTCGCCCACCACGCGGCCCGCGACCCGACGCTCTCCCCGGCGTCGGGTCGCGGGCCGCGTCCCGGCGGCGCGCCGGTACCGGGGGTGTCGCGCCCGCGTGGCCCATCCGCCTCGCCGGGCGGTCACGCTTGGTGCGTGTTTCGGGTTGCCCACGTGCTGGGACCGGGTGACCAGCGCCTCGCCCAGCTCTGGGCGGTACCGCAGCGCGCGGGGTCGGTGCCGGAAAGGCGCTGTGAGGGCACTCACCCCGCAGTCCGGGACACGCCGGCCGGTGGGCCACCTACCATCCCTGGTAGGTGCCGTAGCCGGCACCTGACGGCCATGGCACGGATCAGCGCAGGGCGCAGCGCGGCGTCCCGACGCCCCGTGCCGACCGCATACGACGTCTACGAGGACCGATGAATCCTGTCGTACTGATCGCCGAAGAACTCGCTCCCGCCGCCATCGAGGTGCTCGCGCACGACTTCGACGTGCGCCACGTCGACGGCACCGACCGCCCGGCCCTGCTCTCCGCGCTCTCCGAGGCCGACGCGGTGATCGTGCGCAGCGCCACCCAGATCGACGCCGAGGCGATCGCCGCCGCGCCGCGGCTGAAGGTGGTCGCCCGGGCCGGCGTCGGTCTGGACAACGTCGAGGTCCCGGCCGCCACCGCGCGCGGCGTCATGGTCGTCAACGCCCCGACCTCGAACATCGTCTCCGCCGCCGAGCAGGCCGTCGCGCTGCTGCTCGCCGTCGCGCGGAACACCGCCGCGGCCAGCGCCGCGCTGAAGGCGGGGGAGTGGAAGCGGTCCAAGTACACCGGCGTCGAGCTGCAGGGCAAGACTGTCGGCGTGGTCGGCCTCGGCCGCATCGGTGTGCTCTTCGCGCAGCGGATCGCCGCCTTCGGCACCCGGCTGATCGCGTACGACCCGTACATCCAGCCGGCCCGCGCCGCCCAGCTCGGCGTACGCCTGGTGGGGCTGGAGGAGCTGCTGCGGGAGAGCGACTTCATCTCGATCCACCTGCCCAAGACCCCGGAGACCGTCGGCCTGATCGGTGAGAAGGAGCTGGCGATCGTCAAGCCGGGCGTCCGGATCATCAACGCCGCCCGCGGTGGCCTGGTGGACGAGCAGGCCCTGGCCGACGCGATCGCCGAGGGCCGGGTCGCCGGCGCCGGTGTCGACGTGTACGCCAAGGAGCCCTGCACCTCCTCGCCGCTGTTCGCCTTCGACAACGTGGTGGCCACCCCGCACCTGGGCGCCTCCACCCACGAGGCGCAGGACAAGGCCGGTCTGGCGGTGGCCAAGAGCGTGAAGCTGGCGCTGCAGGGCGAGTTCGTGCCGGACGCGGTCAACGTGCAGGCCGGCGGCGTGGTCGCCGAGGACGTCCGCCCGCTGCTGCCGCTGGCCGAGAAGCTCGGCCGGGCGTTCACCGCCGTCGCCGGCGGGGTGGCCGCCGCCGTCACCGTCGAGGTCCGCGGCGAGATCGTCAACAACGACGTCTCGGTGCTCAAGCTCGCCGCCACCAAGGGCCTGTTCAGCTCGGTGGTGGAGGAGCAGGTCACCTACGTCAACGCGCCGCACCTGGCGGCGGAGCGGGGCGTCGAGGTGACCCTGACGACCCAGGCCGAGACGGTCGACCACGCCAATCTGGTGACCGTACGCGGTGCGCTGCCGGACGGCCGGACGGTGAGCGTCTCCGGCACGGTGACCAGCACCGGCACCCGGGACGTCATCAAGCTGACCGAGGTGGACGGCTTCGACGTGGAGATCGGCGCGGAGGGCATCCTGGTCTTCCTGCGCTACGTCGACCGGCCGGGCGTGGTCGGCACCGTCGGCACCCTGCTCGGCGAGGCCGGCGTCAACATCGCCGCGATGCAGGTCGCCCGTCGGGAGGCCGGCGGTGAGACGCTGATGACCCTCACCGTCGACCAGGCGCTCGGCGCGGACCTGCTCACCTCGGCGGCCGACTCGATCGGCGCGGTCGCGGCCAGCGCCGCCGACCTCCGCGACGAGTAGTCCAGGCACGACACATCGGGGGCCCGGCCGTTCGGCCGGGCCCCTCGCCGTCTTCCCGTCCCCGGCCCGGCGGGACGGGCCCGGTCAGGGGGTGACGCGGGCGGGGGGCGGGTAGACCGAGCCGTCCTGGGCGTCGAAGAGCATCAGGCCGTGCTCGCCGGCCAGCCGCTCGATGTCGAGCAGGACCTGGTCCTCGCAGGTCGGGAAGAGGTTCATCTCCACGTGGTCGCCGGCCGCGTGCAGCGGCGCGACCTCCCACGGGGTGCCCGGACCGGCGGGGCGGTCGGGGTAGGCGGCGGTGATCGCCCGGTAGAAGCCGACCACCCGTGGGTCGGGATACTGGTCACCGTGCCGCCCCTCGCGGCACCGTTGCACCGCTGCCCGCACGTCGGCGGGCGTCGCCCCGTCCGGCAGGGCCCACACGCTCAGATCGAAACTCACGGCGGACAGCGTGCCATCCCCGCTCCGCGCCGTCACCCCTGCCCCGCCCGAGTTCAGCGCCGCGGCGGGTCGATCGGCGGCCCGTCGGTCCCCTGTGGAGGCTCTTGCGTCGAGTTGCGTCGATTCGCTAGCGTACCGGTGCGGTCACTGGCTGAGTCGTGGCATCGGCGCGTCTTCGGGTGGCGTGGTTGGACGCCCGGCCCACCGGTCCGCACCCCTCGATTGCGCGAGCCACGCGCACTCGTCGCTGATCGGCCCCCACGGTCGTTGCCGAGACCGTGGGGGCCGATCGCGGACCGGGTCCGGGATGCGAAGACCGGGCGACGGTGCGTTCGGGGGCGTCGACCGCTCAGCGTCGACGGTGGGCGAAGAGCGCCCGATAGTCCGAGCCGTTGCGGAACCAGGCCAGCCCGGCCGGGCCGGCGGCGTAGAGCGCGGTGGCGTAGGCGTCGGCCACCGCGAGGTCCGGGCCCACCACGGTGGCGGCGACCAGTTGATCCGCCGGCTCGCCGGTGTGCGGATCCACCACGTGCCCCTGGCGACCGGTGACGCCCGAGGTGCCCACCGCGCCGGCGGTCATCTCCAGCACCAGCGGCGCCCGGTGGGCGTCGGTCGGGTGGTGCACCGCGACCCGCCACGGGCCGCCGTGCGCGGCGTGCCCGCGTACCACCAGGTCGGCCCCACTGAGCACGGCGTAGTCGTGGATGCCGGCGGCGCGCAGCCGGGCCGCGGCCCGCTCCACCGCCCAGCCGCCGAGCAGGCCGCCGGGATCGAAGCCGCCGGGCACCGCCCAGGCGTCGAACCAGCCGTCGGTGGCCGCCCGCATCGCGGCGCAGCGGTCCACCAGGTCGGCCAGCGGCGGGTACGACTCGGGGCTGATCTCGCCCCGCCGCAGCCGGGAGACCAGGCTCTCCGGCCGGCTGGGGCCGTACGTCAGGTCGATGGCGCGCAGCTCGGCCACGGCGTCCCGCAGCGCCTCCCCGACGCCGCGCCGGCCCAGCCAGTCGGGCGCGTTGAGCAGCAGCGAGTACTCCGCGGTGGAGGTGCGGACGGTGTGCTGGACGCTGATCCGGTCGACGGCGTTCCCGCCGGCCCGGTCCAGCCGGTGGCTGCGGGAGCCGAGCCGCAGGTCGGGACGGCGGCTCAGGAAGGTCGTCTGGTCCACCCAGCGCGTCCGGGGCTGCTCGTCGAGCCATCGGGCGCGGGGCTGCTGGTCGATCCGCATGGCACCTGCTCCTTCGCTGACGACGCCGCAGCGCCGCGGCGAGGTCGGTCACGGGCCCCCGTGACCCGTTCCTCTCCGACCCTAGGCAGCGGAGTTGACCACTCCATGAATGCCACCTGGGAGCCTCCTGAGCATCTCGGTATCCCGAATCGTGGGCGATGCGAACCGGAAGTCGGGACGGCGACGTACCGTTCACGGGGAACGACGAGGTGAGGAGCGCCAGGTGGCACGGATCGCGGTGGTGGCCGGGGACGGGATCGGACCCGAGGTGGTCGGGCAGGCCCGCAAGGTCATCGACGCCGTGCTTCCGGGGGTCGAGGCCACGGAGTACGACCTGGGCGCCGCGCGCTACCACCGCACGGGGGAGGTGCTGCCGGACTCGGTGCTGACCGAGCTGGCCGGGCACGACGCCATCCTGCTCGGCGCGGTCGGCGACCCGACCGTCCCGCCGGGGGTGCTGGAGCGCGGCCTGCTGCTCAAGCTCCGCTTCGCCTTCGACCAGTACGTCAACCTCCGCCCGTCCCGGCTCTGGCCGGGCGTGGCCGGCCCGCTCGCCAACGTCAAGCCTGGCGAGGTCGACCTGGTGGTGGTCCGCGAGGGCACCGAGGGCCTTTACGCCGGGGCGGGTGGCTCGCTGCACCGGGACACCCCGGCCGAGGTGGCCACCGAGGAGAGCCTGAACACCCGGCACGGGGTGGAGCGGGTGATCCGCGACGCGTTCGCCCGGGCCCGCCGCCGGGAGCGGCGCAAGGTCACCCTGGTGCACAAGACCAACGTGCTCACCCACGCCGGCTCGCTGTGGGCCCGCGCCTTCGAGGCCGTGGCCGCCGAGCACCCCGACGTCACCACCGAGTATCAGCACGTCGACGCGGCCGCGATGTTCCTGGTGACCCAGCCGCAGCGGTACGACGTGGTGGTCACCGACAACCTCTTCGGTGACATCCTCACCGACATCGCCGCCGCGGTGACCGGCGGCATCGGGCTCGCGGCCAGCGGCTGCATCAACCCGGAGGGCCGCTACCCGTCGATGTTCGAGCCGGTGCACGGCTCCGCGCCGGACATCGCCGGCAAGGGCGTCGCCGACCCGGTGGCCGCGGTCCTCTCCGCGGCGCTCCTGATCGACCAGCTCGGCCACGCCGACGCCGCCGCCCGGGTGACCGCCGCGGTCGCCACCGAGCTGGCCAGCCGGACCCCGGGCGTACCGCTGCGGACCGAAGAGGTCGGCGACCGGCTCGCCGGGTACGCCGTAGCCTGACCGGGGCCGCTCCGCGGCCCGGTTCCGGGCCGCCAGACCCGTACCGGGCCCGTCCGCCCCGCCGTCGCCGGCGGTGTCACCGTCGTCGCGACAGCCATTCGGAGCGCTCGATCCACCGGGGCGGAGCTATCCGCTGAACGACCGTTCGGGGTAAGTTTCTGGCACCAGTGACGTCGGTGTGCGATCCCGCATGCCGTGAACCCGCAGGGAGGTCAGCGCGATGAGCGGTGGTGACAAGCTCGATTTCGAGATCCGTCCGAATCCCGCGCCGGTATCCGCCGCCGACCGGGCCGCCCTGCTGGCCAACCCGGGATTCGGTCGGGTCTTCACCGACCACATGGTCACGATCCGGTACGCCGAGGGCAAGGGCTGGTACGACGCCCGGGTCGAGGCGCGGGCACCGATCCCGATGGACCCGGCGACCGCCGTCCTGCACTACGCGCAGGAGATCTTCGAGGGGCTGAAGGCGTACCGCACCGCCGACGGGGCGGTGACGATGTTCCGGCCGGAGGCCAACGCCGCCCGCTTCGTGAAGTCCGCGCAGCGGATGGCGATGCCCGAGCTGCCGCCGGAGACGTTCGTCGAGTCGCTGCGCCGGCTGGTCGAGATCGACCAGGACTGGATCCCCGATCAGGAGGACGCCAGCCTCTACCTGCGGCCGTTCATGTTCGCCAGCGAGGTGTTCCTCGGCGTCCGCCCGTCCAACGAGTACCTCTACCTGGTGATCGCCTCGCCGGCCGGAGCGTACTTCTCCGGCGGGGTCAAGCCGATCACGGTCTGGGTCTCCCCGGACTACACCCGGGCGGCGCCGGGCGGCACCGGTGCGGCGAAGTGCGGCGGCAACTACGCGACCTCGCTGGTGGCCCAGGCCGAGGCAATCGAGGCGGGCTGCGACCAGGTGGTCTTCCTGGACGCGGTGGAGCGGCGGTTCGTCGACGAGCTCGGCGGCATGAACGTCTTCTTCGTGTACGACGACAACACCCTGGTCACCCCGCCGCTGACCGGCACCATCCTGCCGGGGATCACCCGGGACGCGATCCTCACCCTGGCCGCCGAGGCCGGGCACCGGGTCGAGGAGCGGCCGGTGAGCTTCGCCGACTGGCAGGCGGACGCGGCCAGCGGCCGGCTGCGCGAGGTCTTCGCCTGCGGCACCGCCGCGGTGATCACGCCGATCGGCCGGGTCCGCTTCCCCGACGGCGAGTTCCTGGTCGGCGGCGGGGAGCCCGGTCGGTCCACGATGGCGCTGCGGCAGCAGCTCGTCGACATCCAGCGCGGCCGGGCCGAGGACCGGCACGGCTGGGTGCAGCGGGTCATCTGACCCGCCCGGGTCTGCCGAACTGTCGACAGCCGACACCGCCGAGCGCGGTGTCGGCTGTCGCCGTTGGTGGGCTGTCAGTCGAGCAGGTGCTCGCGAAGTCCCGCGAGCTGGGCGTCGGTGACCCCGGCGTGGCGCAGGTAGCCCTCCACCGAGCCGTAGCCCTCGCGCAGCTCGGTGAGGAAGAGCGCCATCGCCTCGGCTGGGGAGGCGAGGAACGGCGGGGGCAGCTCCTTGGCAGCGGGCGTGGTGGCGGCAACCCAGGCGCTGAACCGCTCCGACGCCTCGGTGCTCAGCGCGTAGTCGGCGGTGATGTCGTCGTCGGCCACCCCGAGCACGGCGAGGGTGAGCGCGCAGACGATGCCGGTGCGGTCCTTGCCGGCGACGCAGTGCACCACCACCGGCGCGTTGGCGCTGTCGGCGATCAGGCCGACCGCCTCGGCCAGTCCGGCGGTGCCGGTCTGGGCCAGGGCGGCGTACCGGTCGGCGAGCCAGCGGGCCAGGCTCTGCTCCGGGTCGTACCGCACTTCGGCCCAGCTCTGGTGCTCGGGGTGGATGTGCCGGTAGGTCAGCCCGTCGTACGCGGGCACCCGCCCAGCCCTGGCCACCTCCTCGGGACGGCGCAGGTCGATGACGGTGCGGATGCCGAGGGCGGTGAACGCCTCCCGGTCGGTCTCGTCGATCCGGTGCAGCGAGTCGGAGCGGTAGAGCCGGCCGCGGCGGACGGTCCGCCCGTCGGGGCCGGTGTATCCGCCGACGTCGCGGAAGTTGAACAGGGCGGGGAACGGACTGCGGGGGCTGGTCTCGATGGCGTCCACCCCGCCACGGTAACGGCCGGTGGGGCGAGGCCCCACCGGCCGTTTCACAGGATTCTCCGTTACCGGGCGGTACCCGGCGGCATCGACGCGTAGGTGTCGTCGTAGTAGCCGCCGAGCTTCTCCCGGTACGCCGGGTCGGAATCGACGGTCTCGTCGTACTCGGGCGCGGCCTTGATCTGGTCCTTGGCCCGGTCGACATAGACCTTCCGCTCGTCGTGGTCGACGTGGTTGACGGTGCCGGCAGGGAGCATGACCTTCTTACCGAAGATCCACGGTCCGGTGTCGACCACGAGGAAACTGGAGTTCACCTCGTGGCTGGCCCGGTCTACCTTGCCGATGCTGCCGTCGCTCGCCTCCACCTTGTAGCCGACCAGGTCGACTCCGGTCACGCCGGCCTCGTCCCGGTAGCGCCACGGATCGAAGCGCCCAGCGGGCGCGCCGCCCGCGAAGGCTCCCTGGTCACCGTGGGTAAGCGGATCCGGCGTCCCGTGGGTCGTTCGAGGGTCGAGCCGCTCCATGGCGTTCACTCCCTTTCTCGACTTTCTCGGGGGATCTTGCCTGTCGAGTGGTTTCCTACCCGGTTGCGGTGATCCATACACACCGTGCCCGAATCAGCTCAGCGCGGCCTCCGCGTCGAGGGCCACCGCGGCGGCATGCACGACCGCCGCGATCCGCAGCCCTTCGTGCACCTGATCCCGGCTGAACCCGGCGCCGCGCAGCGTCTTCTCGTGCGACTCCAGGCACACCCCGCAGCCGGTGATCGCCGAGACGGCCAGGCACCAGAGCTCGAAGTCGGCCTTCTCCACGCCGGGGCGGGCGATGATCTGCATCCGCAGCCGGGCCGGCATCGAGGCGTACTGCTCGTCGCCGATCAGGTGCTTGGCCCGGTAGTAGACGTTGTTCATCGCCATGATCGTGGCGGCGCCCTTGGCCGCCTCGATCGCCTCCGGGGTGAGGTGCCCGGCCGCCTCCGCGGCGATCTCCTTCAGCACCACCGGGTTGCGCGCCGCCACCGCACAGGCCAGGGCGGTGCCCCAGGCCTGCTCCGGCTTGAGCGTCGAGGTGGCGATGGTGGAGCCGAGGTTGAGCTTGATGTCCTTGGCGTACTCCGGCAGGGCCGCCTTGACCGCGTCCAGACCCATGCTCAGGCCCCGGCGCCCGCGAGCAGCGCGTTGGCGTCGAGGGTCGCGCCGCCCTTGTTCCAGTTGCACGGGCAGAGCTCGTCGGTCTGCAGGGCGTCGAGCACCCGCAGCACCTCGGAGACGTTCCGGCCGACCGAGCCGGCGGTCACCATGACGAACTGGATCTCGTTGTCCGGGTCCACGATGAAGGTGGCCCGCTGGGCGACGCCGTCCTCGCCGAGCACGCCGCAGGCGGCGGTCAGCTCGCGCTTGATGTCGCTGAGCATCGGGAACGGCAGGTCGCGCAGGTCCGGGTGGTCCTTGCGCCACGCGTAGTGCACGAACTCGTTGTCGACGGAAACGCCGAGCACCTGGGCGTCCCGGTCGGCGAACTCGCCGTTCAGGCGGCCGAACTCGGCGATCTCCGTCGGGCAGATGAAGGTGAAGTCCTTCGGCCAGAAGAAGACCACCCGCCACTTGCCCTGGTGGGACTTGTGGTTGATCGTCTCGAACGCGTTGTCGGCGTCGAGCGATACGCAGGCGGTGAGTTCGTACTCGGGAAAGCGGTCACCGACAGTGAGCACGGGTCCTCCTTGACAGCGGCTTGTCAGCGGCGCGAGGCCGGTAACTGGATCGGTTCCAGATACTTCCGCAGGGCTGTTTCCGCTCGATAGCGGCCGGGTGACTTGTGAAGTCGATCACCAGCGGCGCGTTCCGCGCCGCCACCGGTCGCCGGTAGGGTGTGACGACTCTCCGTCACTGTCCCGACATGTGGATTCTGCCTCCCAAAACCGGGGCCGGGATGGCAAAGTACCCATCGTGACCAGCTACGTCCTGATTATTGGCAGCTAGCGCGCCGGCATTCCCTCTCGCCGAGCGCGCAGACCTCCCGCATCCGCGGGGGGTCTTTTTGTTGCTCCCGCAGTGTTCGAGACGAGGACTCCCATGACCTTCCAGGTGTACGACACGACCTTGCGCGACGGCGCCCAGCGCGAGGGGCTCAGCTACTCGGTGGTCGACAAGCTGGCGGTGGCCCGCCTGCTCGACGACTTCGGAGTCGGTTTCATCGAGGGCGGCTGGCCGGGCGCCGTGCCGAAGGACACCGAGTTCTTCCGCCGGGCCCGCACCGAACTGGACCTGAAGCACGCGGTGCTGGTCGCGTTCGGCGCCACCCGCAAGGCAGGTGTCGCCGTGGCGACCGACCCGCAGGTGCGCGGGCTGCTGGACGCGCAGACCCCGGCGATCGCGCTGGTCGCGAAGGCCGACCTCCGGCACGTCGAGCGGGCCCTGCGCACCACCCCCGCCGAGAACCTGGCGATGATCCGGGACACCGTCACCCACCTGGTCGGGGAGGGCCGCCGGGTCTTCGTCGACGGCGAGCACTTCTTCGACGGCTGGCGGCACGACCCGGCGTACACCGCGGCGGTGGTGGAGACCGCGCTGGCGGCCGGCGCCGAGCGGGTGGTGCTCTGCGACACCAACGGCGGGATGCTGCCGTCCCGGGTCACCGCCGCGATCGCCGAGCTGACCGCCAAGCTCGGCGTCGACCCGGAGCTGTTCGGCATGCACGCCCAGAACGACACCGCCTGCGCGGTGGCCAACACCATCGCCGCCGTGGAGGCCGGGGTGCGGCACGTCCAGGGCACCGCCAACGGCTACGGCGAGCGGCCCGGCAACGCCGACATCTTCGCCGTGGTGGCGAACCTCCAGCTCAAGCTCGGGCTGCCCGTCCTACCCGAGGGCTGCCTGGAACAGATGGTGCGGGTCTCGCACGCCATCGCCGAGATCGCCAACATCGCCCCCGACACCCACCAGGCGTACGCCGGGGCCGCCGCCTTCGCCCACAAGGCCGGGCTGCACGCGAGCGCGATCAAGGTCGACCCGTTGCTCTACAACCACGTGGACCCGTCGGTGGTGGGCAACGACATGCGGATCCTGGTGACCGAGATGGCCGGCCGGGCCAGCGTCGAGCTCAAGAGCCGTGAGCTGGGCGTGGACCTGGCCGGCCATCCGGAGGCGCTGTCCCGGGTGACCAGCCGGGTCAAGGAACTGGAGGCCGGCGGCTGGTCGTTCGAGGCCGCCGACGCCTCCTTCGAGCTGCTCGTCCGCTCCGAGCTGCCGGACCGGGCGGTGCCCCGGCCGTTCGCCCTCGAGTCCTACCGGGTGATCGTCGAGCACCGGGAGGACGGCGCCGTGGTCTCCGAGGCCACCGTGAAGATCCGGGTACGCGGCGAACGGGTGATCGCCACCGCCGAGGGGAACGGCCCGGTCAACGCCCTGGACGAGGCGCTGCGCGTCGGCCTCGCCCGGCACTACCCGGAGCTGCGCGACTTCGAGCTCGCCGACTACAAGGTCCGCATCCTGGAGGGCAGCCACGGCACCGGCGCGGTCACCCGGGTGCTGGTGGAGACCGCCGGCGCGGGCCGCGACTGGACCACCGTCGGCGTCCACCCGAACGTCGTCGAGGCATCCTGGCACGCCCTGGTCGACGCCCTCACCTACGGCCTGGACCGCGCCCGCGTGTGACGCCGGTCAGGCGGCGGGGAGGCGGAGCTCGGCGAGGATACAGCGGTGGTCGCTGCCGGCGAGCTCGCGGACGGTCACCGACTCCACGGCGATGCGGCGGTCGACCAGCACGTGGTCGATGGTGACCGGCGGGATCAGGTCGCCGTCGTACGGGCCCCAGGTGCCGGCCAGCCCGGCGCCCGTCGCGTCGGCGGCGTCGACGTAGCCGGTGTGCAGCAGGGCGCGCAGCGGTGCGTGGTCGAGGGTGGCGTTGAAGTCCCCGGACAGGACGCTCAGCGCCCCGTCCGGGGTGGCCGCCGGCTGCCCCCGCAGGTCGGTCGACCACGCCGGGACGGCTTCCGCCGCGTACGGGGCGGCGGGATGCGCCGACTCCACCCGCACCGGCGGCGCGCCCGGCACCGTGAGGGTCCCGTACGCCTGGGTGAAGAAGTAGCCCTGGTTGCGCCGTACGCCCCCGGCCGCGATCGGGAAACGGGCGTAGAGACCGGACCCGGTGGTGCCGAACTCGGGGTTGAGCTGCCGGTGGGGCAGCAGGGTGGAGAGCCCGAGCTGGTCCAGCTCGGCCGCGATCTGCGGGGTGAACTCCTGCACGGTCAGCACGTCCACGTGGTGCGTTCGGACCAGGTCGACCAGCTTGGCGGGGTCGGCCTCGCCCTTGAGCACGTTGGCGGTGAGCACCCGCAGGGTGGGGCCCTTCGTCTCCGGTTGATCGGAGGCGAAGGCGCGCGGTGCCACCACGCCGATCAGCGCCAACGCCGTCACGGCCGCGACGACCGCGGGCCACCGGCGCCGCAGGGCGAGCGCCAGCACCAGCGGCGCCAGCGCCCCGGCGGCCACGTACGGGGTGAAGGCGACCGCCTGCACGAGCGATCCCCACTCCAGGCCGAACAGTCGTACGGCCGCCCAGACGGCCCCGGGCGCCACGGCCACCCATGAGACGATGGTCCACAGTCGAGCGGCCCGGTGCAGCGGAACCGGGGTGAGCGTGATCATGCCGAGATGGTAGGCCCGCCCGGCGAGGCCCGTGTCGCGGGCACCGGTCAGACCACCCGGCCGACGTCTTCCCCTGCGTGACCTGGAGGTTGCGGTCCCAGCGGGAGGGTTGTCCCGGTCCGGGGCGGTAACGGTGCTCGTAGGGCTGATAATCCGACGTTTGTCCGGCCGCCCGCACGGGAAGCAAGCACCGTGACGGACATCTCGGACACCCTGGCCAGCATGCCCAGCCCGGCCGATGCCGACGCTAGCGGCGTCGAGCTGGAACAGACTCTCTTCGAGGTCAAACGCGTGATCGTGGGGCAGGACCGCCTCGTCGAACGCCTGCTCACCGCCCTGATCGCCGACGGTCACTGCCTGCTGGAGGGCGTGCCGGGCGTGGCGAAGACCCTCGCCGCGCATACCCTCGCCACGGTGGTCGGCGGGACCTTCTCCCGGATCCAGTTCACCCCCGACCTGGTCCCCTCCGACATCGTCGGCACCCGCATCTACCGGGCGTCCACCGAGACCTTCGACGTCGAACTGGGACCCATCATGGCCAACATGGTCCTGGCCGACGAGATCAACCGGGCCCCGGCCAAGGTGCAGTCGGCGCTGCTGGAGGCGATGGCCGAGCGGCAGGTCTCCATCGGTGGCCGGAGCTGGCAGGTGCCCGACCCGTTCCTGGTGCTGGCCACCCAGAATCCGATCGAGTCGGAGGGCGTCTACCAGCTCCCCGAGGCCCAGCGCGACCGGTTCCTCATGAAGGTCGTCGTGGACTATCCGAGCGACGCCGACGAGCTGGCCATCCTCTACCGGATGAGCACCGACCGCCCGACGCCGCGACAGGTGCTCGATCCGGCCCGGCTGCGTGAACTCCAGCGGCGGGCCAGCCACATCTTCGTCCACCACGCCCTGGCCGAGTACGTCGTCCGGCTCATCCTGGCCACCCGGGACCCCGGCCGGTTCGGTATGGCGGAGATGGCGCCGCTGCTGGCGTACGGGGCGAGCCCGCGGGCCACCCTCGGCCTGGTCGCCGCCGCCCGGGCCCAGGCCCTGCTGCGCGGCCGCGAGTACGTGCTCCCGGAGGACGTCCGGGACCTGGCGGTGGAGGTGCTCGCCCACCGGCTGGTGCTCTCCTTCGACGCGCTGGCCGACGGGGTGTCCGCCGAGTCGGTGGTCCGCCGGCTGATCGAGGCGGTGCCGCCACCCCGGATCGCCACCAACCACCCCCAGGCGGCGCCGGATCTGGCGGCGGCATGAGG
>NZ_QGGF01000184.1 GCF_003857015.1 Micromonospora globispora
TCTACACTTATGCGATCGTCGGCAGCGTCAGCTGTGTATAAGAGACAGGCACGTGCCGGCGGTAGGCGCTCACCATCGGGTCGCCGGCGATCCAGAACCGCCACGGCACGTCGTGCGCCCCGGTCACCCCGACCCGGGGGCCGGCCTCGATCGCCGCCGGCGGCACCGGTACGACCGCCGGTCGCAGCCGGACCGGTCCCTCGGCGAGCAGGTCCGCGCCGTAGACCGAGCGGTCGATGCCGATCGCCGCGCAGAGCCGGGCGGGTCCCCGGGCCAGGTCCACGTCCCGGCGTACGGCGGGGCGGCGGGCCCGGGCCACGTCGAGACCCTCGACCACCTCGCCGGCCCGGAGCAGTACCGCAGACGCCTCCCCGTCCGGCCCGGTGACGACGTTCATGCACCAGTGCATGCCGTAGGTGAAGTACACGTATGCGTGCCCCGACGGCCCGAACATCACCGCGTTGCGCGGGGTACGGCCGCGGTGGGCGTGCGAGGCCGGGTCCCCGGCGGTGCCGGCGTACGCCTCGACCTCGGTGATCCGGACGGTGACGCCGTTGGCGGTGAGCCGGCAGCCGAGCAGACCGCGCGCGGCCGGCACGACCGGGCCGGCGAGCAGGTCGGCCAGGCCGGCCAGGTCGGTGTCGGTCACGGGGCGGGTCATGGCTCCCGACCCTATCCGGATCTCCGGAGATGAGCACGAATCGCTTTCAACAATGTGTTGACAAACCCCCGTTCAAGGGGATCTGATGGAGCACATGGTCACGCTGGACAACGACCCGTTCACCGCTCCGGACGCGGCCCAGGCCCGGGCGCACCGCAACTACGCCGCGCTGGTGCGGATCGCGGAACGGCACGCGGGCACCGACGCCCGCCGCCGGCGGTACGCGCACCCGGACGTCCCCGACGCGTACGAGGCGGCCACGCTGGTGATGGCCCTCGCCGGCGGGGCGGAGCTGGAACCCGGCGAGGAGCCAGTCGACCAGGCGGACCTGATGGCGGCGCTCACCCTGATTCCGCATGTGCGTGCGGAGGTGGACGCGCTGGAGGCGGGGCTGTTGCAGGTGGCCCGCGGCCGGGGGCTGACCTGGCAGGCGATCGCGTTCGGGCTCGGGCTGGGCAGCGCTCAGGCGGCTCGGCAGCGCTACGACCGGCTGGCCGTGCGGACCGGCACCGCCGACTGAACCGTGCTCAGCCGGACCCGCCCGGGAGCCGGGACAGCCACTTCCGGTCGACCTCGGCCGCCAGGTCCACGCCGTGCCGGCGGGCCAGCAGCAGCACATGGCAGAGCACGTCGGCCAGTTCCGCCCGGTACGCCGCGTCGCGCTGCGCGGCGCAGAGGCCCTTGTGCCGGGCCTGGCCGGTCCGCATCAGGAACGCCTGGGTCAGCTCCCCCACCTCCTCCTGCAGCTTCCTGGAGTCGCACGCGGGGACCAGACTGGGCGGGCAACCGTCACGGGAGGACGCGATGACGCGCGAGGAGATGCTGGCGTACTGCCTGGGCAAGCCGGGCGCCTGGCTGGATCGTCCGTGGGAGGGCGACGAGGTGGTGAAGGTGGGGAGCCGGATCTTTGCCTTCCTCGGGTCCCCGAACGGCGACGCGCGGCTGGGCGTGAAGTGCGGCCCGTCCCGGGAGCTGGCCGACGAGTGGCTGCACCGGTTCCCCGAGGACGCCCGGCCGTCGCCGTACATCGGGCGGTCCGGCTGGAACACGCTGCGGCTGGACGGCGGCATCCCCGACGACGAGCTGATCGACGCCGTGGACGGGTCGTACGACGCGGTGGTGGCGAAGCTGCCGAAGCGGGAGCGCCCGACGGCCTGACCCCGCGCGACGCCGGAGACGCCGCGCGGGGTGACGCCTCAGCGGGGTACGACGCGCTCGGCGGCCCACTCCCGCCAGCCGGTCAGCTTGTCCGCAGCGTCGGCGAGCTGATCGGCGACCGGGCCGGGGCCGGTCGAGCCGGGGGTGGTCCGGGCGGCGAGGGCCGAGCGGACCGAGAGCACGTCCCGCACGGACGGGTCGAGGTGCTCGCTGACCACGGCCAGATCCTCGTCGGAGACCTCGTCCAGGGCGCACTCCCGGGCCACGCAGAGCGCGACGAGCTTGCCGGTGATCTCGTGCGCGTCGCGGAACGGCACCCCCTTGCGGACCAGCCAGTCGGCGACCTCCGTGGCCAGGGAGTAGCCGACGGGGGCGGCGGCGACCAGCCGGTCGACCCGTACCGTCATGGTGGAGACCATCCCGGCCAGCGCCGGCAGCAGCAGTTCCAGCGTGTCGACCGCGTCGAAGGCGGGCTCCTTGTCCTCCTGCATGTCCCGGTCGTAGGTCATCGGCAGGCCCTTGAGCATGGTGAGCACGCTCATCAGCCCACCGACCAGCCGGCCGGACTTGCCCCGGGCCAGCTCGGCGATGTCCGCGTTCTTCTTCTGCGGCATGATCGACGACCCGGTGGCGAAGGCGTCGTCCAGCTCGACCCAGCCGAACTCCTGCGACGTCCAGAGCACCACCTCCTCGCCGAGGCGGGACAGGTGCACCCCGATCATCGCGGTGACGAAGAGGAACTCGGCGACGAAGTCCCGGTCGGCGACCGCGTCCATCGAGTTGGCGAAGGACGTGCGGAAGCCGAGCTCCTTGGAGACGGCGACCGGGTCCAGCGGCAGACCGGAGCCGGCGAGCGCACCCGCGCCGAGCGGGCTGATCGCGGCCCGATGGTCCCAGTCGCGCAGCCGTTCCAGGTCGCGCAGCAGCGGCTGCACGTGGGCGAGCAGCCAGTGCCCGAAGGTGACCGGCTGGGCGTGCTGGAGGTGGGTCATCCCCGGCGCGGCGGTGGCCACGTGCCGTTCGGCCTGCTCGACCAGGGCCTCGGCCAGCTCGACCAACCGGGCGGCCACCCCGCGGGCGTGGTCGCGCAGGTAGAGCCGCAGGTCGGTGGCGACCTGGTCGTTGCGGGACCGGCCGGCGCGCAGCTTGCCGCCGAGGCTGCCGAGCCGCTCCAGCAGGCCACGTTCGAGGGCGGTGTGCACGTCCTCGTCGTCGATGGTCGGCCGGAACTGCCCGGAGGCACAGGCCGCCTCCAGGTCGTCCAGCGCCGCAAGGATCTTGCCCAGCTCCTCCGGGTCGAGCAGCCCGGCGCCGGCGAGGACCCGGGCGTGCGCCCGGGAGCCGGCGATGTCGTACGGGGCGAGGCGCCAGTCGAACTGAACGCTCACCGACAGCCGCGCGAGGGCCTCCGCGGGGCCGCCGGCGAACCGGCCACCCCACAGGCTCGTCCGGTTGGCGGCGGCACTGTTCTCGGTCAGGCTCTTGTCGTCCACCCCGCCCATTCTGACGGTCAAGACTGCGACCCGCCCAACCGGGCGTCCCGCGCGGCGGCCATCTTGCTGGGCAGGCCCCACAGCTGGACGAAGCCCTTCGCCAGGGACTGGTCGAAGGTGTCGCCGGTGTCGTAGGTGGCCATGCCGAAGTCGTACAGGCTGGCCTCGGAGCGCCGCCCGGTCACGGTGGCCCGGCCGCCATGCAGGGTCATCCGCACCTCGCCGGAGACCTGCTGCTGAGCGTCGTCGATGAAGGCGTCGAGGGCCTTCTTCAGCGGCGAGAACCAGAGGCCGTCGTAGACCAGCTCGCCCCAGCGCTGGTCCACGCCGCGCTTGAACCGGGCCAGGTCCCGCTCGACGGTGACCGCCTCCAACTCCTGGTGGGCGGTGATCAGCGCGATCGCGCCGGGTGCCTCGTACACCTCGCGGCTCTTGATGCCGACGAGGCGGTCCTCGACCATGTCGAGCCGGCCGACGCCCTGGGCGCCGGCGCGCCGGTTGAGCTCCAGGATCGCCTGGTACGGGGTGACCGTCTCACCGTCGATGGCGACCGGTACGCCGGCGTCGAAGGTGATCACGACCTCGTCGGCGTCGCGCTCCTGCGCCGGGTCGGCGGTGTACGAGTACAGGTCCTCGATCGGGCCGTTCCAGATGTCCTCCAGGAAGCCGGTCTCGACCGCGCGTCCCCACAGGTTCTGGTCGATGGAGTAGGGCGACTTCGCCGACACGTCGATCGGCAGGCCCTTCTCCTCGGCGAAGGCGATCGCCTTGTCCCGGGTCCAGGCGAAGTCCCGGGCCGGGGCGATGATCTTCAGGTCGGGAGCGAGCGCACTCAGGCCGACCTCGAACCGGACCTGGTCGTTGCCCTTGCCGGTGCAGCCGTGGGACACGATGGTGCCGCCGTGCTTGCGGGCCGCGGCGACCAGGTGCTTGACGATCAGCGGCCGGGACAGCGCGGAGACCAGCGGGTAGCGGTCCATGTAGAGGGCGTTGGCCCGCATCGCCGGCAGGCAGTACTCGGCGGCGAACTCGTCGCGGGCGTCGATCACCTCGGCCTCGACGGCGCCGCAGTCCAGGGCGCGCTGCCGGATGGCGTTCAGGTCCTCGCCGCCCTGCCCGACGTCGACCGCGACCGCGATCACCTCGGCGCCGGTCTGCTCGGCCAGGTACGGGATGGCGACGGAGGTGTCCAGCCCTCCGGAGTACGCAAGGACGACCCGCTCGGTCATGGTGTGGTGCTCCCTTCAACGTTTTCTTCCCGGCGCGCCCACCCGGCGAGCTTGTCGCCCAACGCGGCGCCGCCGACGGCCTCGCGGGCCACGACGAGGATGGTGTCGTCGCCGGCGATGGTGCCGACGATCTCGGACAGGCCCGCTCGGTCCAACGCGCTGGCCAGGTACTGGGCTGCGCCCGGCGGGGTACGCAGCACGGCGATGTTGCCGCTGGAGTCGACCCCGTTGAGCAGCTCGCGCAGCAGCCGGACGAGCCGGGCCGGGGCGCCCTCGGCCTCGCGCAGCGGCCGATGGCCGTCCTCGGGGATCAGGTAGACGCCCCGCCCGTCGCCGCCGCGCGCGGTGACCGCTCCCAGCTCCTTGAGGTCGCGGGAGAGGGTGGCCTGGGTGACCTGGATGCCGTCACCGGCGAGCAGGTCGGCCAGCTCGGTCTGCGAGTGGATCGCCCGGTCGCGGATCAGCTCGACGATGCGGGCGTGCCGGGCGGTACGGGTCAGCGGGGCGGTCATGATTGAGCCTCCAGGACGAATGTCAGCAGCGCCTTCTGGGCGTGCAGGCGATTCTCCGCCTGGTCGAAGACCGCGCTCTGCGGGCCGTCGAGCACCTCGTCGGTGATCTCCTCGCCCCGGTGCGCGGGCAGGCAGTGCAGCACGATCGCGCCCGGCGCGGCCTGACCGAGCAGCTCCACGTTGATCTGGTACGGCAGGAACGGGGTGATCCGGTCCAGGCCGTCCTCCTCCTGGCCCATCGAGGTCCAGGTGTCGGTGGCCAGCACGTCCGCGCCGCGGGCCGCCTCGACGGGGTCGGTGAACACGGCCACCGATCCGCCGGTGCCGGCGGCGATCTTCTCCGCCCGGGTCACCACCTCGGGATCGGGCTGGAAGCCGACCGGCCCGGCGATCCGCACGTGCATCCCGGCGGTCGCCCCGGCCAGCAGGTACGAGTGCGCCATGTTGTTCGCCGCATCCCCGACGTACGCGAGGGTGCGCCCGGCGGTGGCGCCGAACCGCTCGCGGACGGTGAGCAGGTCGGCGAGGAGCTGGCAGGGGTGGTACGTGTCGGTGAGCGCGTTGATCACCGGGACGGTGGCGTGCGCAGCGACCTCGGCGATCCGGTCGTCGCCGTGGGTGCGCAGCACGATCGCGGCGACGTAGCGGGACAGCACTCGGCCGGCGTCCGCGAGGGTCTCGCCCCGCCCGAAGTGGGTGACCTGGGTGTCCACCACGAGCGGGTGGCCGCCGAGTTCGGCGATGCCCACGTCGAAGGAGATCCGGGTCCGCAGGCTCTGCTTGTCGAAGAGCACCGCCACCGACTTCGGCCCGGCGAGGGGCTTGTGGGTGAAGCGGTCCGCCTTCATGCGGGCCGCCAGGTCGAGCACGGCCGACTGCTCGGCGGGGCTGAGGTCGTCGTCCCGCAGGAAGTGCCGGGTCATGCGCTGACCTCCGTCGGCGTGATGGCGGCGGACAGGGCCGCGGGGAGTGCGGCCAGGAAGGCGTCGGCCTGCTCGGCGGTGAGGATCAGCGGCGGGGCGAGCCGCACCACGCCCGGCTGCACCGGGTTGACCAGGAAACCGGCGTCGCGCAGGCCGTTCGCGACCGCGCCGGAGACCGGCTCGGTGAGCACGATGCCGAGCAGCAGGCCGCTGCCCCGAACCTCGCCGACCAGCGGGTGGCCGAGCGCCTCGATCCCCCGGCGCAGCCGCTCACCGACCCGCTTGACGTGGTCGAGCAGCCCCTCGTTGGCGATGGTGGCGATCACGGCGAGGGCGGCCGCACAGCTGATCGGGTTGCCCCCGAAGGTGGTGCCGTGCGAGCCCGGACCGAGCAGCTCGGCGGCCCGGCCGAAGGCCAGGCAGGCGCCGATGGGCAGGCCGCCGCCGAGCCCCTTGGCCAGGGTGACGATGTCCGGCTCGACGCCCTCGGCCTGGTGGGCGAACCAGTGCCCGGTGCGGCCGACGCCGGTCTGCACCTCGTCGAGGACCAGCAGCGCGCCGTGCCGGGCGGTGATCCGGCGGGCCGCGGCCAGGTAGCCGGCGGGCGGGACCACGATCCCGTTCTCGCCCTGGATCGGCTCCAGGATGACCATCGCCGTGGCGTCGGTGACCACCGCTTCCAGGGCGGCGGCGTCGCCGTACTCGACGTGGGTGACGTCGCCGGGCAGCGGGCGGAACGGGTCGGCCTTGGCGGGCTGCCCGGTCAGCGCGAGGGCACCCATGGTGCGGCCGTGGAAGCCGCCGCGGGTGGCCACCACGTGGGTGCGGCCGGTGAGCCGGGAAAGCTTGAACGCGGCCTCGTTGGCCTCTGCGCCCGAGTTGGCGAAGAAGACCCGGCCGGGCCGGCCGGCGAGGGCCAGCAGCAACTCGGCCAGGGCCACCGGCGGTTCGGCGACGAAGAGGTTGGAGACGTGGCCGAGGGTGGCGACCTGCTTGGCGACGGCGGCCACCACAGCCGGGTGGGCGTGGCCGAGGGCGTTGACGGCGATGCCGCCGAGCAGGTCGACGTACTCCCGGCCGGCCTCGTCGACCACCACCGCGCCGGAGCCCGAGACCAGCGCCAGCGGCGGGGTGCCGTAGTTGTCCATCAGGGACTGGCCCCACCGTTCCACCAGCGTGCTCATGACGCGATCACCATGGTTCCGAATCCTTCTGAGGTGAAGACCTCGAGCAGGGTGGAATGGGCGACCCGGCCGTCGACGACGTGCGCGGCGGGCACTCCCCCGCGCACCGCCCGCAGGCACGCCTCCATCTTCGGGACCATCCCCGACTCCAGGGACGGCAGCAGCTTCGCCAGGTCGTCGGTGCTGATCTCGCTGACCAGGCTGGACGTGTCCGGCCAGTCGGCGTAGAGGCCGGCGACGTCGGTGAGGACGACCAGCTTGCGGGCCTGAAGGGCGACGGCGAGCGCGGCGGCGGCCGGGTCGGCGTTGAGGTTGTGCAGCACCCCGTCCGCGTCCGGCGCAACCGTGGAGATCACCGGGATCCGGCCGGCCGCGATCAGGTCCGCCACCGCCGAGACGTCGACGGACTCGACGTCGCCGACCTGGCCGACGTCGACCGGCTCGCCGTCGACGTACGCCGGGCGGCGGACCGCGGTGAAGAGCCCGGCGTCCTCGCCGGAGAGGCCGACGGCGAACGGGCCGTGCGCGTTGATCAGCCCGACCAGTTCCCGGCCGACCTGGCCGACGAGCACCATCCGGACGACGTCCATCGCCTCCGGGGTGGTGACCCGCAGGCCGCCCTTGAACTCGCTGGCGATGCCGAGCCGGCCGAGCATGGCGGAGATCTGCGGCCCGCCGCCGTGCACCACGACCGGCTTGAGGCCGGCGTAGCGAAGGAAGACCATGTCGGCGGCGAAGGCGCGCTGCAGCTCGGGGTTGACCATGGCGTTGCCGCCGTACTTGACCACGATGGTGGCGCCGGAGAAGCGGGCCAGCCAGGGCAGGGCCTCGATCAGCGTCTCGGCCTTCGCCTGGGCCCGGGTGAGGTCCGCGGTGAGGCTCATGTCGAGTACGCCGAGTTCTCGTGCACGTACGCGTGCGACAGGTCGTTGGTCCAGATCGTCGCCGTCTGGTCACCGGCGTGCAGGTCGATCCGGATGGTGACGTCCCGCCCGGAGAGGTCCACCTTGGAGCGGTCCTCCGCGGCGGCGCCGGAGCGGCAGACCCAGACGCCGTTGACGGCGACGTCCACGCCGTCCGGCTCGAACGCCGCGGCCGTGGTGCCGACGGCAGCGAGGATCCGGCCCCAGTTCGGGTCGTTGCCGAAGAGCGCGGTCTTGACCAGGTTGTTCCGGGCCACCGAGCGGCCCACCTCGACCGCGTCGTCCTCACTGGCGGCGCCGACCACGTCGATGGCGATCTGCTTGGTGGCGCCCTCCGCGTCGGCGATGAGCTGCTGGGCCAGGTCGTGGCAGGCGGCGGTGACCGCGGCGGTCAGCTCGGCCTCGGTCGGCTCGATGCCAGAGGCCCCGCTGGCCAGCAGCAGCACCGTGTCGTTGGTGGACATGCAGCCGTCGGAGTCGATCCGGTCGAAGGTGACCCGGGTGGCGGCCCGCAGCGCGGCGTCCAGCATCTCCGGGCCGGCCACCGCGTCGGTGGTGAGCACGCAGAGCATGGTCGCCATGGCGGGGGCGAGCATCCCCGCACCCTTGGCCATCCCGCCGACGGTCCAGCCGCTGCCCTTGGCGACGGTGGTCTTCGGCCGGGTGTCGGTGGTCATGATCGCCTCAGCCGCGGCGGCACCGCCGTCGCGGGCGAGCCCCCGGATGGCGCCGCGCACGCCGGGCAGGAGCTTGTCCATGGGCAGCCGCTCGCCGATCAGGCCGGTGGAGCAGACGGCGACCTCGCCGGCGCCGAGCATCAGCCGGGGGCTGCTGGAGGTGAGCGCCGCGGCGGTGTGCTCGGCGGTGGCGTGGGTGTCCTGGAAGCCGGCCGGGCCGGTGCAGGCGTTCGCGCCGCCGGAGTTGAGCACCACGGCACGGACCACGCCGCCCCGGACGACCTGCTGGGTCCAGAGCACCGGCGCGGCCTTGACCCGGTTGGCGGTGAAGACGCCGGCCACCCCGGCGTCGGGGCCGTCGTTGACGACGAGGGCGATGTCGCTGGCGCCGCTGGCCTTGAGCCCGGCGGCGACGCCGGCCGCCCGGAAGCCGCGGGGAACGGTGACGGTCACGGTGCCACCCCGAAGGCTGAGAGGCCGGCGGTCTCGGGGAGGCCGAGCATGAGGTTGGCGTTCTGCACCGCCTGGCCGGCGGCGCCCTTGCCGAGGTTGTCGATCGCGCTCACCACGATCACCCGGCCGGAGTCGACGTCCACCGTGGCCTGCAGGTGGCAGGAGTTGGAGCCGGCCGTAGCGGCGGTGTGCGGCCAGGCGCCCTCGGGCAGCACGTGCACGAACGGCGCGTCCGCGTACGCCGCGGCGAGGATCGCGCGCGGGTCGGCGTCGCCGGTCGGCACCGCGGTCACGGTGGCGAGGATGCCGCGCGGCATGGGCGCGAGCACCGGCGTGAAGGAGAGGCTGGTCGCCCCGGTGGCCTGCTTGATCTCGGGCACGTGCTGGTGGGCACCCACCTTGTAGGGCGACAGGTCGCCCATCACCTCGCTGCCGAGCAGGTGCGCCTTGGCGGAGCGGCCGGCGCCGGAGGTGCCGGAGGCGGCGACCACCACCACGTCGGTGGGGAAGACCGCGCCGGCGGCGATCAGCGGCGCGAGCGCCAGCGTGGTGGCGACCGCGTAGCAGCCGGTGTTCGCCACCCGGGTCGCGGCGGCGATGGCCGCCCGCTGGCCGGGCAGCTCCGGCAGGCCGTAGGTCCAGGCGCCGGAGTGTGCCCCGCCGTAGTAGCGGGCCCAGGCGTCCGCGTCGTGCAGCCGGTGATCAGCGCCCAGGTCGACCACCTTCGCCGTCTCGGGCAGGGCCGCCGCGAGGGCGGCCGACTCGCCGTGCGGCAGGGCCAGGAAGACCACGTCCGCGTCGGCCAGGGTGGCCGGGTCGGTCTCCCCGAAGACCAGGTCGAGCCCCGCGAGCTGCGGGTGTACGGCGGTGACGGGCCGGCCGGCCTGGCTGTGCGCGGTGGCGGCGACCAGGTCGAACTCCGGGTGCCCGGCGACCAGGCGCAGCAGTTCGCCTCCGGCGTACCCGCTGGCCCCGGCGACCGCGACTCGGATGCCCATACTCACCTCCGCATGACTATGCATCAAAGGCTAGTAGAGCATCCCCGGGCATCGCAAGTTCATGCGTTCCACTGCATGGAAATGTGCGGGTGACGGCGATCACTGACGCCATGGATGCGCAGCCTTGTGTCGCCGGCCCGGACACGCTGAAGGCCTCTCCCGCCGCGGCGGGAGAGGCCTTCGATCCGCCGGTCAGGCGCCGCGCAGGGTGGCGCCGAAGCGGCGGGCCGCCTCGGCCACGGCCGCGTCGCGGGCGGCCACCGCCTCCTCGACGGTGAGCGTCCGGTCCGGGGCCCGGAACGTCAGCTTGTACGCCAGCGACTTGCGGCCCGCGCCGAGCTGCTCCGAGGCGTACACGTCGAAGAGCCGGACGCCCTCCAGCAGCGGGCCGGCCCCCTCGACGAGCGCCTGTCGCACCTCGGCGGCCGGGACCGACTCGTCCACCACCAGCGCCACGTCGATCAGCGCCGGCGGGAAGGTGGAGATCTCCGGCCCGGTCACCAACGGCGCGGCGCGCAGCGCGTCCAGGTTCAGCTCCATGGCGCAGGTCCGACGGGGCAGCTCCAGCGTGGCCACCACCGCCGGGTGGAGCTCACCGGCATGCCCGACCACCTCGCCGTCGACCAGCAGCTCGGCGCAGCGGCCGGGGTGCCACGGGGCGTACTCGGCGGCCCGGACGGTGATCCGGTCGGCCGGGATGTCGGCGGCGGCCAGCACGTCCCGGCCGGCCTCGATCGCGTCCGCCCAGCCGGCCGCCCGGCCCGCGCCCCACCGGCCGGCCGGCTCGACGTCTCCGGAGAGCACCACGGCGCCGTGCCGCGGCTGGTCCGGCACCACCGCGTCGGCCGCGGCGAACTCCTCGTCGGTCGGTCGGTGGTCCACGCCCATGGCCGGCGGGGTGCCGGCGCCGGGACGCGGGTGGAACACCGTGCCGATCTCGTAGAGCGCGACGTCCCGCATGCCGCGGCCCACGTTCCGCTTGAGGATGCCGAGCAGCGGGCCGAGCAGCGTGGTGCGCAGCAGCGGCTCCTCCTCGGACAGCGGGTTGGCCACCCGGACCGCCTGGCGGCGCGGGTCGTCCGCCGGCATGCCGAGCTGGTCGGCCAGCTCAACGGAGACGAACGGGTGGGCCAGCACCTCGACGTACCCGCGCTCGGCGAGCGACCGGGACACCGCCCGGCGCCGCTGCTGCTGCCAGGTCAGGCCCCGGCCGGCGGGCGCGGTCGGCAGCAGCGACGGCACGCGGTCGTACCCGTCGAGGCGGACCACCTCCTCGACCAGGTCCGCCGGGTCGGTGAGGTCGGGCCGCCAACTCGGCGGAGTCACGGTGAGCACGTCCGCGCCACCGGCGGAGACCCCGACCTCGCCCGGGTCCTCGCCCAGCCGGTCGGCGCCCCGGGTGGCGGTGCAGCCGACCTGCTCCAGCAGGGCGACCACCCGCTCCGGGGAGTACGCCACCCCGACCCGCCGGGACGGCAGGTCCGCCGGAAGCACCACCGGGGTACGCGGCCGGACGTGGTCGATGTCGAGGATCTCCTCGCCGACCGTGCCGCCGGCGTGCTCAGTGAGCAGCCGTACCGCCCGCTCCAGGGCGACCAGCGGCAGGGCCGGGTCGACGCCCCGCTCCCAGCGCTTCGCCGCCTCGCTGAACAGCTTGTGCCGGCGGGCGGTCCGGCCGACCATCGCCGGGTCCCAGTGCGCCGCCTCGAACAGCACGTTGGTGGTGGAGGCGAGGACCTCGCTGGTCTCGCCACCCATCACCGCGGCGAGGGAGATCGGGCCGGTGTCGTCGCAGATCACCATGTCCTCGGGGACCAGCGTGCGGGTGACCCCGTCCAGAGTGGTCAGCTTCTCCCCCGGCTCGGCGCGGCGGACCACCAGCGGCCCGCTGATCCGGTCGACGTCGAACGCGTGCATCGGCTGGCCGAGTTCGAGCATCAGGTAGTTCGTGATGTCGACCGGCAGCGAGATGCTGCGGACGCCGGCGACGGTGAGCCGCTGGGACATCCAGCCGGGGGTCTCGACGGTCGGGTCGATCCCGCGGACCATCCGGGCGGCGAACCGGTCGCAGCCGACGGTGTCGCGCACCTCGACCGGGTACACCGGCCGCTCCGTGGCGCCGGGCGCGGGGACCAGGGCCGGATCGCGGAACGGTACGCCGAGGGCGTGCGACAGCTCCCGGGCGATGCCCCGCACACTCAGCGCGTACCCGCGGTCCGGGGTGATCTCCATCTCGACGACCGTGTCGTCGAGGCCGACCACCGGGCGGGCGTCGTCGCCGGGCTTCGCCGGGGTGTCCTCGGGCAGCACGATGATGCCCGAGTGGTCGTCACCCAGGCCCAGTTCCTTTGCCGAGCAGATCATGCCGTTGGAGTTGCGCCCGTACGTCTTGCGCGCGCCGATGGCGAAGTTGCCGGGCAGCACGCCGCCGGGGAGGATCACCACCACCTTGTCACCCTGGGCGAAGTTCGTCGCCCCGCAGACAATCTCCTGCGGCTCGCCGGTGCCGTTGGCGTCACCGACGTCGACCCGGCAGAAGCGGATGGGCTTCTTGAAGCCGGTGAGCTCCTCGATCTCGCGTACCTCGCCGACCACCAGCGGCCCGGTGACGGTCTCCCGCAGGTCGACGATGGACTCGACCTCGATGCCGAGGTCGACCAGCGCCTGCTCCAGGTCGCCGGTGGGCAGGTCGGCGGGGAGGTCGACGTACTCCCGCAGCCAACTGACAGAAACTCGCATGACTCTTAAACCACCGTCTCCGTAGCTCGTGGCGCCGTCTAGACCCCGAACGCGCGGGTGAACCGCACGTCGCCCTCGACCATGTCCCGCATGTCGCTGACCCCGTGCCGGACCATCACCGTCCGGTCGATGCCCATGCCGAAGGCGAAACCGGAGTAGACCTCCGGGTCGATGCCGCAGGCACGCAGCACCCGCGGGTTGACCATGCCGCAGCCGCCCCACTCGACCCACTGCGGGCCCCTGCGGTGCTCCGGGAACCAGACGTCGAACTCGGCCGACGGCTCGGTGAACGGGAAGTAGTGCGGCCGCCACCGGGTCTTCGCCTCCGGCCCGAACATCGCCTTGGCGAAGTGGTCCAGGGTGCCGCGCAGGTGCGCCATCGTGATGCCCTTGTCCACCACCAGGCCCTCCACCTGGTGGAAGACCGGCGCGTGGGTGGCGTCCAGCTCGTCGGTGCGGTAGGCCCGGCCGGGCACGATCACGTAGATCGGCGGCTTGCGGGTGAGCATCGTCCGCGCCTGCACCGGCGAGGTGTGCGTCCGCAGCACCAGGCCGGAGCTCTCGCCGCCCTCTGGCGGTGCGATGTGGAAGGTGTCCATCAGGCCCCGGGCCGGGTGGTCGGCGGGGATGTTGAGCGCGTCGAAGTTGGTCCACTCCAGCTCGACCTCGGGCCCCTCGGCCACCTCGTAGCCCATCCCGACGAAGAAGTCGCTGATCTGCTCCATCAGGGTGCTCAACGGGTGGCGGGCGCCCCGCGGCCGCCGGTCGTACGGCAGGGTCACGTCGACCCGCTCCTCGACCAGCATGCGCTCGGCCTGCTCGCGCTCCAGGGTCTCCTGCCGGGCGGCGTACGCGGCCTCGATGGCGCGGCGGGCCTCGTTGACCCGCTTGCCGGCGTCGGACTTCGCGGCCGGCGGCAGCGCGCCGATCTCCCGACGCGCGAGGGAGACCGGGGACCGGTCCCCGAGGTGCGCCGGACGCAGCGCGGTCAGCGCGTTCGGGTCGGTGGCGGCGGCGAACGCCTTCTCGGCGTCGGCCACGGCCCCGGCCAGGGCGTCCGGGTCGAGCAGGGCGACCTGCTTCGGGTCGTACGGATCGTTGCGGTAGCTCATGGCGTACGGGCACTCCCTCACGGCGGCACCGACCCTCACGGGCGGCTAGGCGAGTCTACGGACGCGCGGCTGTGCCGCAGCCCGCCGGTGGGAGTCAGGCAGGAGGAAGGGTCAGGCCCGCCGCCCGCCGACACCGGCGGGCTGCCTAAACGAACGCCGTGGCGCGTTCATCATGCGGACGACTCCCCTGCTGTGTTACCGGGCGACCAAAAGGTCGCTGGGTGGCCGCGCGACCCGTCGGTCAGCGCAAGGCTCTCGCTGAAGAGTACAGGCAAACGGCGGCGGCCGCAGCCAGGTTCAGGCTCTCGGCGCGCCCGTGCAGCGGCACCCGCACCCGGGCGTCGGCGGCCTCGGTCAGCTCCTCGGGCAGCCCGTGCGCCTCGGAGCCGAAGAGCCAGGCGGTGGGCGTGGCGAGCCGGCCGGCGTCGGCCAGGTCGTCGAGATCGGTGTCGCCGTAGCCGGTGGTGGCGAGCACGGTCAGCCCGGCGGCGCGCAGCGCGGCGACCACGTGGAGGGGGTCCGGGGCGCGGACCACGTCGACGTGGAAGAGGCTGCCGGCCGAGGCCCGCACGCACTTGCCGTTGTACGGGTCGACCGCGTCCCCGGCGAAGACCACCGCGCCGGCGCCCGCCGCGTCGGCGGTGCGCAGCACGGTGCCGGCGTTGCCCGGGTCGCGGATCTCGGCGAGCACCGCGACCAGGCGGGGACGGGCGGCCAGGGCCCGCTCCAGGGGCACGTCCAGGTGCCGGCAGACGGCGACGAGGCCCTGCGGCGCGACGGTCTCGGCGAGCACGGCCAGCGCCTCGTCGGTCACCTCGGAGACCGGTACGTCCGCGCGGGCGGCCTGCGCCGCGAGGTCGGCGTACCGGTCGAGGGCGGCCGGCGTACCGAAGAGTTCGGTGGCCGTGCCGGACCGGGCCAGGGCCTCGCGGACCGCCTGCGGCCCCTCGGCCAGGAACCGGCCGGTGGCCTCGCGGTCCCGGCGGCGCTGGAGCCGGCGGGCGGCCACCACCCGCGGGGTACGCGGGGTGAACGGGCCGGGAACAGCGTCGAGGCGCCTCCCGCGCGATGGTGACTGCATGGGAGACGCCTCGATCTGCTGCGGGTGGGTCAGGCGGCCTGAGCCGCGGCGCCACCGGTGCCCTCGGCCGCCACGGCGGCGCGGGCCAGCTCGACGATCGCGGCGAACGCCGCGGCGTCGTTGACGGCCATGTCGGCCAGGATCTTGCGGTCGACTTCGATGCCGGCCAGGCGCAGGCCCTGGATCAGCCGGTTGTAGGTCATGCCGTTGGCCCGGGCGCCAGCGTTGATCCGCTGGATCCAGAGCTGCCGGAAGTCGCCCTTGCGGTCGCGGCGGTCCCGGTAGGCGTACTGCATCGAGTGCAGCACCTGCTCCTTGGCCTTGCGGTACAGGCGGGAGCGCTGACCGCGGTAGCCGCTCGCGGTCTCCAGCAGGGTACGGCGCTTCTTCTGGGCGTTCACAGCCCGCTTGACGCGTGCCATCTCAACTCCTTCTTCGGTTCAGGTGGCGCGCGTCAGCGGCCGAGCAGCTTCTTGATTCGCTTGACGTCAGCCTTGGCCAGCACGACCGTCCCGGTCAGCCGGCGGGTGTGGGTGGAGGCCTTCTTCTCCAGGTTGTGGCGAAGGCCGGCCTGCTGGGCAACGATCTTGCCCCTGCCGGTCACCTTGACCCGCTTGCCCATACCCGTGTGGCTCTTCATCTTCGGCATGTGGAACGTCTTCTCCCTGTTACTGGCCGCTGGTCTCAGCGGTCGGGCCGGTCTCGCCGGCTGCTGCGGTCTCGCCGGCCTCCGGGGTCTCGCCGGCCTCCGGAGTGCCGGACTCCTCCGCGGCCCGTTCCCGGGGCCCGCCGCGGGACGCCGTGGCGGCGACCGCGGAGGCCTTGACGGCCCGGTGCGGAGCGAGGACCATGATCATGTTTCGGCCGTCCTGCTTCGGAGCGGCCTCGACGTAACCCAGGTCCGTGATCTCGGACTCGAGCCGGCGCAGGAGCCGGTAACCCAGCTCCGGGCGGCTCTGCTCGCGACCGCGGAACATGATCGTCACCTTGACCTTGTCCCCGGCCTTGAGGAACCGCACCACGTGACCCTTCTTGGTCTCGTAGTCGTGCGGGTCGATCTTCGGCCGGAGCTTCATCTCCTTGATGACGGTCTGCTGCTGGTTACGCCGCGCTTCGCGCGCCTTCAGTGCGCTCTCGTACTTGAACTTGCCGAAGTCCATGAGCTTGCACACCGGCGGGCGCGCCATCGGCGCAACCTCGACCAGGTCCAGGTCGACGTCCGCGGCCAGCTGCAGGGCGCGCTCCAGCGGGACGATGCCCACCTGCTCACCCTCAGGGCCGACCAGTCGGACCTCACGTGCCCGGATCTGTTCGTTCACGCGTGGTTCGACGCTGATGGGGCCTCCTCGAGTCGAGTCTGCTGCGGTGCCGACTCCGCGGGCTCCCGGACGGGAGCCGACCCGGAAAGCAGAAGGCCCCGGCGCATGCCAGGGCCCGCTCGACCGGTCGGCACGATCACATGATCGCGCATCCGGCGCCGGGATGTCCCCGGAACCGGTGACCGGACCCGGCCGCCGTCAGGGCGACTCGGGTGGGAGCAGGCGCTCCGCTTCAGGACCACCCGCACGTCGGAACGGGGGGCAGTCTGGTCGACTCGGCAACACTACACCCTCGCCCCAGCCGTCCCCAACTC
>NZ_QGGF01000382.1 GCF_003857015.1 Micromonospora globispora
CAGCCTCGGCGAGCGCGCCGAGGCCGGTGCCGCCCAGGTACAGCTCGCCGAGGCTGCGCACGTCGCAGGCGAGCTGCGCCGGCGCGTCGGTCGCGGTGCAGGTGGCACCCGACGGACCGCCGACCAGCCGCCAGCGGCCGGCGTTCTCCGGCAGCAGGTCGTCGCTCACCTCGATCACCACGTCGATGTCGGTCGCGTACCGGCGGGCGGCCAGCGCGGCGGGCACGTCGACCACGCGTACCCAGAGCGCGTCGGCGAGCTGGGCGCCCAGCCGTCGGGGCTCGTTGACGAGCCACAGCAGCGGCTCGTCCACGGCCGCGGTACCGAACGACAACTGCCGGGTGAGGTCGATCGAGAGCAGCAGCCGCCACAGCGCCAGGTACGCGGCCGGATTCGCCGCGACCACCTCGTCGACCCGTACCTCGCCCTTCGGGCTGCCCCCGTCCCATTCCTCCTTCGTCCGGAACAGCGCGTACCCGTCGACGCCGTCGGGCCCCTCGTGCAGCAGCACCCGGCGCTCGGTCGCGCCGCCGCGCAGGGCCTTCACGTCGGCCAGCACGTACCCCCACCAGCGCTCGTCCCGGTACGACCAGCCGGGCCGGTCGGCGCGGACCCGGTCGTACAGCCGGGCCAGCTCGCCCTGGCGCGCCGCCGGCTCGTCCAGGCGCAGCGTGCCCGCCGCGGACGTCGGCTCCGGCAGGCGCAGCTCGGTGGTCTGGCAGCGGACGATCAGCCGCTGCGCGGCCAGTCCGTAGCCGAACCTCGGGTAGATCCGGCCCTCGCTGGCCCAGAGCACCGCGACCGGTTCCCGGCCGGCGTCGCGGACCTCCCGCAGCTGACGGCGCATCAGGCCGGTGAGCAGGCCGCGCCGCCGGTGGGTCGGCGCCACCGAGACCATCGTCACGTGCGCCGCCGGCACGCTCGCCCCCGGCACCGACAGGTCGCGGGTGAAGGCACCGACGTGCGCCACCGTCGTCGCGCCGTCGCGGACCAGCAGCGAGCGTTCCGGCTCGAAGATCCCGCGGTCGACCTCCACCAGCTCAGGGTCGAAGCCGCCGTGGAAGGCGAGGGCGAGCAGGCGGGCGATCTTGTCGAAGTCCTCGGCACGGGGGACCACCACGGGGAGCGGAAGTTCGGTCATCGGATGTGTCTAGCCGATCACCTTCGGGGTCGGCGACCGATTTGCCGCCTCGGTACCCTCGAAAGCCGATGGCCGAGTCGGTCAGGGGGAGGAATCGAGATGGCGGACCAGACGCAACCGTGGGCCGAACGCACCGTCGAGGTGCCGCCGCAGCCCGGTGTCGGGGTGCCGACGCAGCGGGACGCGTTCCGCCCGGGGGTGGCCTCCGTGGGACAGCGGCGAACCCCGCGTACCGAGCAGTTCCCCACCCTCGACCAGGACCCGGTCGACTGGTCGGGGAGTTCCGCCCCGCGCCGTCCGATGAGCTGGCACCTGGCCCAGCTGCGCCGGGGCGGTGAGTGGAGCGCGGCCGGCGGGCTCTTCGCCTTCGTGTGCTGGGGGATCTGGGCGATCTCCGGCCGGGGCAACCTGGCCGCGCCGCTGCTGACCTTCGTGCTGAGCCTGCTCACCGCGGTCGGCCTCTTCGCGCTCGCCCGCCTGCTCGGCCGGCTGATCTGGGAGCGGCAGCTCGGTCGGGTGCGCCGCACCGCCCGGGGTGCGCACCTGGTCACGGCGCTCTTCCTGGTCGGGGTGGGCGTCGCCTACCTGCGGCAGACCGAGTGGGTCATGACCGCCTGGAGCTGGGTCACCGGGCGCTGAGTCCGGGCACCCGCGGGCGGGTCGGCGTTGCGCCGCCCGCCCGCGCGTCCGGTCGCGGGATGCCGCGACGCCGGTCGTCACTCCTCCAGGACGGCGGCTGCTTACCCGGCCGGTCGCCGTTCATCCGTCGTCGGCCGGCTCGCGCAGGTCCCGTCCCGGCAGCGGGTCAGTGGGTGCCGCCGTGCCCCTCGGCGTCGGCCTTCGGGGAGGCCACCCGCGCGGCCGGGTCCTCGACGCCGGGCTCGCCGCCGTCCGGCGCGACCATGCCGTCGTAGTTGTAGACGACGCCGTCGTCACCGTGCTGCTTGGTGGTCCGGATGTAGCGGTGGATCATGCCTTCGCGCTCCACCTCGAGCAGGGCCCGGTCACCCGCGTCCTGGCTGCTGCCGTCGCAGGGACCGCCGACAAGGTATGCCTTCGTGTTCGTATCCATGCCGGAAGCCGTACCCGGGGCCCGACGGACGAAAACGGCGAACCGGCCGCCCACCGACCGGTCCCGGCCGTTCGGCGACCCGGTGGGTGCTTCCGGCGCACCGATCCCGGGCGGCCGTCGTGCCGGTCCTGGCCGGCGGACCAGCATGACGGTCATGGGCGCGTATCGATCAGCGTACGAGCGGAGCATCGCCGACCCGGCCGGCTTCTGGCGGGACGCGGCGGCGGACATCGACTGGTTCCGGCCACCGGAGCGGATCCTCGACGACAGCGCGGCGCCGCTGTACCGCTGGTTCCCGGACGCGGAGCTGAACACCTGCCACAACGCGCTGGACCGGCACGTGGCCGCCGGCCGGGGCGATCAGCCGGCGCTCATCTACGACAGCCCCGTCACCGGCACGGTACGCACCTACAGCTACGCCGAATTGCTGGCGGAGACCGCCAGGTTCGCCGGGGCGCTGCGCCGGCTCGGCGTCACCCGGGGCGACCGCGTCCTGCTCTATTTCGCCATGGTGCCGGAGGCGGTCATCGCGATGCTGGCCTGCGCCCGCATCGGCGCGGTCCACTCGGTGGTCTTCGGCGGCTTCGCCGCGCACGAGCTCGCGGTCCGGATCGACGACGCCCGGCCCAAGGTGGTGGTGGCCACCTCCTGTGGGATCGAGGTCGACAAGGTCGTCCCGTACCACCCGATCCTCACCGCGGCGGTGGCGGAAGCCACCCACGCTCCCGAGCACTGCGTGATCGTCCAGCGGCCCCAGCAGCCGGCCCCGCTCGCCCTCGGCCGGGACCTGTCCTGGGACGAGGTCATGGCGGACGCCGAGCCGGCCGACTGCGTCCCGGTCGCGGCCACCGACCCGCTCTACATCCTCTACACCTCCGGCACCACCGGGCGGCCCAAGGGCGTGGTCCGGGACAACGGCGGGCACGCCGTCGCGCTGCGCTGGTCGATGCGGAACATCTACGGCATCGAGCCGGGTGACGTCTTCTGGGCCGCCTCCGACGTTGGCTGGGTCGTCGGCCACTCCTACATCGTGTACGCCCCGCTGCTCATCGGGGCGACCACCGTGCTCTACGAGGGCAAGCCGGTCGGCACCCCCGACGCGGGCGCCTTCTGGCGGGTGATCTCGCAGCACCGGGTGGCCGCCCTCTTCACCGCGCCGACCGCGATCCGGGCCGTCCGCCGGCAGGACCCGGACGGCGAGCTGATGACGGCGTACGACCTGTCCTGCCTGCGTACCCTCTTCCTGGCCGGCGAGCGGCTGGACCCGGACACCTGGGAGTGGGCGGGGGAGCGGCTCGGCGTACCGGTGGTGGACAACTGGTGGCAGACCGAGACGGGCTGGCCGGTGGCGGCCAACCCGCGCGGTCTCGAACCGCTGCCGCTCAAGCCCGGCTCCCCGTCGGTGCCGGTCCCCGGGTACGACATCCGCGTCGTCGACAGCGGTGGCCGGGAGGTGCCGGCGGACACCGACGGCTCGATCGTGATCCGCCTGCCCCTGCCCCCCGGCTGCCTGCCCACCCTGTGGGGCGACGACGACCGGTACGTCCGCTCCTACCTCGCCACCTTCCCCGGCTACTACCTGACCGGGGACGGCGGGCGGTTCGACTCCGATGGCTACCTCTACGTGATGGGCCGGACCGACGACGTGATCAACGTGGCCGGGCACCGGCTCTCCACCGGGGCGATGGAGGAGGTGCTGGCCGGGCACCCGGCGGTCGCCGAGTGCGCGGTGATCGGCGTGGCGGACGCCCTCAAGGGCCAGGTGCCTAGCGGGTACGTGGTGCTCAAGTCCGGCGCCGAGGTGGACCCGGACGATCTCGCCGACGAGCTGGTCGCCCTGGTCCGGCAGCGGATCGGCCCGGTGGCCGCGTTCCGCCGGGTCACCGTCGTGCCGGCGTTGCCGAAGACCCGCTCGGGCAAGATCCTGCGCCGCACGATGCGGGGACTGGTGGAGGGGCGGGACGAACCGGTCCCGGCGACCATCGATGACCCAGCCACCCTAGCCGTCTTCCGCAGCCTCGGCGCCGCCGCCGACTGAGTCGGCCCGGGCGTCGGCCGGCGACGGAAGCCGGCCGGCACGTCACTCCGCGGGAGCGAAGCGGTGGAGCACGAACTCCTTCGCCGCGCCGCAGGCGATCACGCTCGTGTTCCACGAGTAGGACTCGCCCCGCACGTCGGTGAGCTGGCCCAGCTCGACGACCTTGCCGGACTCCGCGCCCACCCCGGCGACGCTGCGGTCGTCCTCGCCGCTGGTCAGCGGGTCGGCGAAGACCAGCAGGTTGCCGGCGTCGACCCGGACGGCCACCCCCGGGCGCTCGGCCAGCACCCGCCGGCCGTCGGGGCCGAAGAGCGTGGCGGCCGGCTCCGGGTACGTCCGGTGGGCGAGCACCCGCTCGCCGAACGGCACCAGCTGGTCGGCGCGGCGGAGTTAGGCAGCCCGAGACGTGTCCATTTCGGCCCCACGGGGTCGGAGCGGCCCGCGTCCAGTTGCTACGGTCGCCCGCGTGGTCGAAGAGCTGACGCGCGGCTATCTCCAAGCGGTTGATCAGGCATTGCCCGGCTACGTCCGAAGCCTCTACGTCGTCGGCTCCGCCGCGCTCGGCGCCTGGCAGCCGGGCGTCAGTGACGTCGACACCGTGATCGTTACCTGGCGCCCGGCGAGCCCCGACGACCTCGCCCAGCTCGCGAAGATCCACGCCGAGATGCCTCGGTCACCCCATTTCGACGGGGTGTACCTCGAGCCCGCGCTGGCGCAGTCCTGGCCGACCGACCGGCGTCCTGTGCCGTTCGTGGTCAACGGCGAGTTCAGGACCGACAAGCCCTGCGGCGAGCTCACGCCGGTGCTGTGGCTGACCTTGCAGCGGTACGGCATCCCGGTTCGCGGCCCAGCCGTCGCCGAGCTGGGGGTGCGAGTCGATCCGGAGCAGTTGCACCGCTACAACCTGGACAACCTGCGCGAGTACTGGCAGTCGTCGGTTGCGACGTTCCCGTCAGAGCTGGCCGGCGTGGCCCCCGACGCGGTGATGGACGGCAAGATCGTCCCCTGGTTCGTGCTCGGACCCGCGCGGTTGCACTACACGCTGGCCCACGGCGACATCATCTCCAAGGCCGCCGCAGGCGAGTACCTCGCGCGGCTGTTCCCCGAGTACGCCGATCTCGCGCACCGAGCGGTCCGCTGGCGTGCGGGCCAAGCGGAGCGGTTCACCGCCGCAGACGTTGTCGCGGCGGGCAACAGCGTCAACGCGGTGGCCGACGACGCGTGGCGTCGCTTCGGAAACTGATCTGTCTCCTGTGCACGCCCCGTACGTCAGTTTGGAAGAACGGTCACAGGCGTTTCGCCATCTGTCGCGTCGTGACCTCATACCCGCATGTTCGGTACAGCGAGATCGCGGCCACGTTATGGCCGAACACGTTGAGCCCGAGCCGAGTTGCACCCGCTTCCCGTGCCACCGCCTCTACGGCCGTGAGGATCGCCTTCCCGTACCCGGATCGCCGGTAGGGCTCTTCCACACTGATGTCGTAGAGCCACGACGTGTCGGTCGTCTTCGTTCGTGGCTCCTCCAGCCCGACCCACACGTAGCCAACGATCTGGCCTGTGGTGTTCTCGGCTACCAGAAGGCGCTGGCGCTCCGTCGCCAATCCCTGGGGCAGAAACTGAGCTCGATCCTGCCGCGCCCCAACCTGCACAACATCATCCTGGCCGGGTGACCGCCAGCCCGTTGCTGGGCAACGCCTTCACCCAGTTACGAGACGTCCCTTAGGTCGGCGCCTTTTTGAACGGACTTCTTTTTCTCAGCTCAGCTGCTCGGCGAGCGCGAGGATGATTCCGCTCGGCCCGCGGAGATAGCAGAGCAGGTAGCTGTCCTCGTAGCGCGTCACTTCGCCAACGAGTTCGGCGCCGAGCGGGCGGAGGCGGGCGAGGGTGTCCTCGATGTCGTCGACGGCGAACATGACGCGGTGCAGGCCCAGCGTGTTCGCCGGGGTGATCTCCGGCTTGGGGGTGATCGCCTTCGGGGTGTGGTACTTCGCCAGTTCGAGCCGGCCCGGGGCGTCCGGGATCCGCATCATCGCGATCTCGCTCCGCATTCCCTCGAGCCCGACGACATTTCCCGCCCAGCTTCCTTCGATCGGCATCCTGCCTTCCAGCTCCATGCCAAGTTCGGTGAAGAAAGCGACGGCGGCGTCGAGGTCGTCGACGACGATGCCGACGTTGTCCATGCGCTGAATCGTCATGTCCCCGAGGATAGGGGCCGGGTCCGACGCCGTCGGCTCAGCCGGCTCGCCGGTCACCACTCCTTCGCGAGCTGATGCAGCGAATGGGGCACGCGAGCATGCGTGCGGCATTGATCTATCAGCACGTGACCAGCGAGCGGGACCGCGAAATCGCCTCGGCCATGGACCGGCGGATCGCCGGCAGGCCCGGCGCAAGGGCGGCCAGAGCAGCTAATGGCCCACGGATGGCCCGCAAGATCAGAGCAGGGGAGTGGCCGACCGGCCCAGGATCGGGGGATGCAGCCTCTGACCTGGGCCGGAGGCCGTTGGAGCGGGCGACGGGAATCGAACCCGCACCGTCAGTTTGGAAGACTGAAGCTCTGCCATTGAGCTACGCCCGCGGGCACCCCACTGTCGCGGGGCGCGCTGGACAGCGTACCCAATCCCCGGACGGGACGCGCATCCCGATACCGCGCGCCGGGCTCCCACCCTCCCCGCCGCCGCCAAGATCCGCGCAACTTCAGGGAAAGAGTGCCCTCGAGGCGCGCTGGGGATTTAACGCCGGGCGGTTTGGCGTCTTTTGATGATCGTCTTGTGGCGGTTGGTTGGTTGCTGGTTGCGGCTGCCTTTGGGGCCGTCCTGGTCCTGGTCGGGAGGGTTTCGGCGGCTTGGCCGGCGTGGTTAGGTGCGGGTGCAGGCTGCGGAAACCTCGCCGGACCCGGAAGGGGGTCAAGGTGGCGGTGGTCAGGGGTCGTTCCCAGGGCAGCCGTTGATCGGCGATGAGGGTCCGGGCGAGGCGGAGCTGGGTGTGTGCCGCGGCCACGATCCAGGTCCACAGGTCGGCTTGGCTTGGGTGACGGACTGCGGGAGTGGTCCAGGCGAGGTGCTGTTTGATGAACCGGTTGGTGTGTTCGATGGCGAACCGGCGTAGGTAGGCCCGCCAGATCAGGTCGAGGTTGATCGGGTCGGGGCCGGCGGTCCACAGCCACAGGGTTTGGGGGGTGCCGGCTTCGGGGGCTCGGGTCAGGCTGACCCGGACGATGGTTCCGCGGATGATCGGGGCGGCCAGGCCCTTGGTGTTCTTCGCCGCCCACCGCCGTCGTTTGCTGGGTTTGGGGTGCAGCCCGGCCCACGCCTGAACGTGGACCGGTCCGTAGGTGTCATCGACGGTGTGCACCTCGTGGGTGGGTTCGGGCCAGGTTGTCGGATCAGCGCAGGCGAACCGGTCACCGTGCAGTTTCGGTCGGCCACCACTGCCAGGGGTCTTGGCCGGCGGATCGCAGTAGAAGACCCGGTCACGGCGGATCCGCCCGATGATCCGGGCGGGGGCGTGGGGATCGGATGCCACCCGAGCTGTCGCGGTGATCGGGCAGTAACCGGCGTCCAGGCAGAACACTGGCACCACACCCGGCCGGTGACGGGCCAAGCCCCGCACGAGGCCGTTCATCTGGGCGCAGGCCACCTCGGTGGCGTTGTCCTCAGGGTCCACCCGCACCACGTCGACCGGCGCCGTCCAGGAATCCGGCGTCGCGGACACCTGACAGACCCACTGGTAGGCCCAGCCCGGCACCATCCGCCCCCGCGGATCGCCTCCGGGATCAGGCACACGACACATCCCCCGCCGCGGGGAGCACCTCGCCTCCGCACGCGGCCACGCCGTCACGTCCACCGCGAACACCAGCCACCACTCGGGCAGGGCACCGATCAGCAGGTCACGCACCGCCGTGACGTCCACACGCCCCTTCGACAAGGACGCGTAAACGCTGCCCCACCCCCGACGCAACGCCGGCTCCAACGTCAGATACGGCAGCGACGCCAACGAACCCGGCGTGGTCAACACCGCATCCGTGACCTCGAACAACGTGTCCGCCCACCGGGTCAGGCACTGATACCAACCCTGGCGGAACCCCACCAACCGGTGATGGTCCCCGCGCGTCTCTTCCCCACCCAGGCCCGTATGTCCCACAATGACGGCCACGGCCACCGCCTCACATCGAAGATCTTGGTCGATCCCGATGATCAGGCGGTGGCCGCTCCACGTCACGACAACACACCGAACGAACCAGCAATCAGCGGCACAATCCCGACCCCGGCGTTAAATCCCCAGGGCGCGCGGAGGCCACTCTTTCCCTGAAGTTGTCGCCTCAGGCCCGGCCGCGCCCGGCCGGGACCGGCGCGGACCTGCCGCCCGGGGACGTCCGGCGGGCGCGGACGGCATACACTTCTCGTCGCCACGGGGTGTGGCGCAGCTTGGTAGCGCACTCGCTTTGGGAGCGAGGGGCCGTGGGTTCAAATCCCGCCACCCCGACTGTCGTCCGCGGCCGGGCCCGCCCCGGCCGTCGCCGATTTTTCCGCGCGGTGGCCGGGCGCTGCCGAAGCAGCAGGCCGGCTCGCCTACACTCGATGCGCGCAATCACGCCCAGACTCAACTGAGATCCGTCAAGGAGTACGCCTGTGAAGAGCACCGTCGAGACTCTGAGCCCGACGCGCGTGCGGCTCGCCATCGAGGTGCCGTTCGTCGAGCTCGGGCCGAGCCTCCAGAAGGCGTACCGGGAAATCGGCCAGCAGGTCCAGGTTCCCGGCTTCCGCCGGGGCAAGGTGCCGGCCGCCGTGATCGACCAGCGGGTGGGCCGGGGCACCGTCCTCAACGAGGCGGTGCAGGAGGCCATCCCGCAGAACATCCTCGCCGCGGTTCGGGAGCACGACCTGAAGACGCTCGGCCGCCCGGAGGTCGAGATCACCGAGTTCAACGACGGTGACTCGCTGAACTTCACCGCCGAGGTCGACGTCCGGCCCGAGATCACCCTGCCTGACCCGGCCACCATCGAGGTGACCGTGGACGAGCTCCAGGTCGACGACAGCGAGATCGACGAGCAGGTGAAGAGCCTGCAGGAGCGGTTCGCCACCCTGAAGACCGTCGAGCGGGCCGCCCAGGACGGCGACTACGTCCAGATCGACCTGAACGCCACGGTCGACGGCGAGGAGGTGCCGGGCGGTCAGGCGAGCAACATCTCGCACGAGGTCGGCAGCAAGCAGCTCCTGCCGGGCCTGGACGAGGCCCTGGTCGGCCTCGCCGCCGGCGACAGCACCACCTTCACCACTCAGTTGGTGGGCGGCGACTACGCCGGCCGGGACGCCGAGGTGGCGGTGACCGTGCGCACGGTCAAGGAGAAGGAGCTCCCGGAGCTCAACGACGACTTCGCCCAGATGGCGAGCGAGTTCGACACGATCGAGGAGCTGCGGAACGACCTGCGGGAGCGGGTAACCCGGGGCAAGCAGGTCGAGCAGATCTACGCCGCCCGGGACAAGGCCCTCGAGCAGATGGTCGCCGCCGCCGAGGTGCCGGCGCCGGAGGGTGTCGTCCGCGAGGAGGTCGAGAGCCGTAAGGCCGCGATGGTCGACCAGCTCGAGCGGATCGGCGCCTCCCTGGAGGAGTACCTCGCCGCCGAGGAGAAGACCGAGGAGCAGATCGACGCCGAGCTGACCGAGGCGGCGACCGACGGCGTCAAGATCCAGCTCCTGCTGGACACCCTGGCTGACGCCGAGGACGTGCAGGTCTCCGACGACGAGTTCGGCCACGAGATCGTGCACCGCGCCCAGCGCGCCGGCATGGCCCCGCAGCAGTACTACGACCAGCTGGTCCGCTCCGGCGCCGCGGCCGCCGTCTTCGGCGACGTCCGTCGGGGCAAGGCGCTGGCCTCGGTGATGGATAAGATCAAGATCAAGGACTCGGCCGGCAACGAGGTCACCCTCGACGCGCTGCGTGCCCAGGACGAGGCCGAGCATAACCACGAGCACTGATCGTCCGGTGGAGGCCGCCGTCCCCCGCTTGCGGGGACGGCGGCCCAAACCGTTTTCCGGGTACGTCTCCGGACAACTGCGCTGAGAGCGAACAGTGCCCCGACCGGGAGTACGCCCCCCGGCCGAGCGGTTAGTGTCGGGTAGGACGGTACGGAGAGCGAAGGGCTGCCATGACCGACATGCACATCCCAGCGAAGCCGCTGCGGGCGATCGAGGCCCGAGGTGGCGATTCCATTGGCAACCTCGACGACTCGGTCTACAACCGGTTGCTCAAAGAGCGCATCATCTTCCTGGGCAGCGAGGTGACCGACCAGGTCGCCAACCGCATCTGCGCTCAGCTGCTGCTGCTCGCGGCGGAGGACCCGGACCGCGACATCAACCTCTGGATCAACTCGCCGGGTGGCTCGGTCTACTCCGGCATGGCGATCTACGACACCATGCAGTTCATCGACAACGACGTGTCGACCGTGGCGATGGGCATGGCCGCGTCCATGGGCCAGCTGCTGCTCTGCGCGGGCACCAAGGGCAAGCGGTACGCCCTGCCCCACGCGCGGATCATGATGCACCAGCCGTCCGGTGGAATGGGCGGCACGGCCGCCGACATCGCCATCCAGGCGGAGCAGATGCTCTACACCAAGCGGATGTTCCAGGATCGGGTCGCGCACCACACCGGCCGCAGCGCGGCGGAGATCGAGGCGGACTCGGACCGCGACCGTTGGTTCACCGCCCAGGAGGCCCTGGACTACGGCTTCATCGACAAGGTGATCACCGGAGCCACCCAGGTTCCGGAAGGCGCCGGGACCCTGAGCTGAGGAGCTGACGATGACCGACCTGAGTTTGCCGCCCCAGTTCGCGGCCGTGCACAACCGCTACGTGCTCCCCTCGTTCGTGGAGCGCACCTCGTACGGGGTCAAGGAGTCCAACCCGTACAACAAGCTCTTCGAGGACCGGATCATCTTCCTCGGCGTGCAGGTGGACGACGCGTCGGCCAACGACGTGATGGCCCAGCTGCTGACGCTCGAGGGCACCGACCCGGACCGCGACATCATCATGTACATCAACTCGCCCGGTGGCTCGTTCACGGCCATGACGGCGATCTACGACACCATGCAGTACGTCCGGCCGGACATCCAGACCGTCTGCCTCGGGCAGGCGGCCAGCGCCGCGGCGGTGCTGCTCTCGGCGGGCACGCCGGGCAAGCGGATGGCGCTGCCCAACTCCCGGATCATCATCCACCAGCCGGCCACCGAGGGCGGCTACGGCCAGGGTTCGGACATCGAGATCCAGGCGCGCGAGATCCTGCGGATGCGGACCCAGCTGGAGGAGATGCTCTCCCGGCACTGCAACCGCCCGATGGAGCAGGTCCGCAAGGACATCGACCGGGACAAGATCATGACGGCCGAGGAGTCCAAGGAGTACGGGCTGGTCGACACGATCCTGACCAGCCGTAAGAAGGGTCTGCTGGCGGCTCACGCCACGAGCTGAGCCGTACCAGGTCGGGGGTCGGTCGGGGCGTGGTTCCCGGCCGACCTCTGACACACCCGTTTTGGGGGTCGGAGAAAGCTCCGCCAGCGGGTAACGTCGGGTCTGTACCGCTTCGCTGGGTCGGACCGGCGGGGTAACAGACGGACGGGCGCCCGGCGCCCGCAGGTCAGGGCCGGCGTTCCGGCCGACGAGTGCAGGGAGAACGTAGGTGGCACGGATCGGTGACGGCGGCGACCTACTGAAGTGCTCCTTCTGTGGCAAGTCGCAGAAGCAGGTCAAGAAGTTGATCGCGGGCCCCGGGGTCTACATCTGTGACGAGTGCATCGATCTCTGCAACGAGATCATCGAGGAGGAGCTGGCCGAGTCCGGCGAGGTGAAGTGGGAAGAGCTTCCCAAGCCGATGGAGATCTGCCAGTTCCTCGACAACTACGTGGTCGGCCAGGACCAGGCGAAGAAGGCGCTCGCGGTCGCGGTCTACAACCACTACAAGCGGATCCAGGCCGACGCGGCCGGCGCGCCGGGTTCCGGTAGCGACGCCGTCGAGCTGGCCAAGTCCAACATCCTGCTGCTCGGGCCCACGGGGTGCGGCAAGACGCACCTGGCGCAGACCCTGGCTCGGATGCTCAACGTCCCCTTCGCGATCGCCGACGCCACGGCCCTCACCGAGGCGGGGTACGTCGGCGAGGACGTGGAGAACATCCTCCTCAAGCTGATCCAGGCCGCCGACTACGACATCAAGCGCGCCGAGACCGGGATCATCTACATCGACGAGGTCGACAAGATCGCCCGTAAGTCGGAGAACCCGTCGATCACCCGGGACGTCTCCGGCGAGGGCGTCCAGCAGGCGCTGCTGAAGATGCTGGAGGGCACGGTTGCCAACGTGCCTCCGCAGGGCGGGCGCAAGCACCCGCACCAGGAGTTCATCCAGATCGACACCACGAACGTGCTGTTCATCTGCGGTGGCGCGTTCGCCGGGCTCGACCAGATCATCGAGGCCCGCACCGGTTCCGGCGGCACCGGCTTCGGCGCCCGGCTCCGGTCGGTGTCCGAGCGCTCGACCGACGACATCTTCAGCCAGGTCATGCCGGAGGACATGCTCAAGTTCGGGCTGATCCCCGAGTTCATCGGCCGCCTCCCGGTGATCACCAACGTGCGCAGCCTGGACCGTTCGGCGCTGGTGCGGATCCTGACCGAGCCGCGCAACGCGCTCGTCCGGCAGTACCAGCGCCTCTTCGAGCTCGACGGCGTCGAGTTGGAGTTCGAGCAGCCGGCGCTCGAGGCGATCGCCGACCAGGCCATGCTGCGCGGCACCGGCGCCCGGGGCCTCCGGGCGATCATGGAAGAGGTCCTGCTGTCCGTGATGTACGAGGTGCCGAGCAACCCCGACGCCGCCCGGGTGCTGATCACGCGCGAGGTGGTCCTGGAGAACGTCAACCCGACGATCGTGCCGCGCGAGTTCACCGGCCGCCGGGCGCGCCGGGACCGCGAGGAGAAGTCGGCCTGAGCCCCGCCTCGACCGCGCCCGGGGCTACTCCGGGCGCGGTCGGCGTGAGCGGGTCCGCCGGTCCCATTCGCCCGACGGGGTGGCCACCACCATGACGAGCCGCGCCGGCTCGTCTCCGTCGTTGCGGTAGCCGTGTTCCCGGTCGGCGTGGAACTCGATCGTCTCCCCGGCCCATACGTCGTGCGCGACGCCGTTGACGACGACGATCACCGCTCCGGCCAGGACGTGCAGCACCTCCCGGGTGCCGCGAGGATGGTCGGGGGAGTTGTGGGCCTCGCCGGGTGCAAGCCGCCAGTCCCAGAGTTCGACCAGATCGGGCTCGCCCAGCCCACTGAGCAGGTGGGCGGTTCCACCCCGGTCTCCACGCCAGAGCACCGGGGCCTGGTCGGCTCGGGAGATCCGTACGCTGCTCTTCTCGGCGGGTTCGAGGAGCCGGGCGATGTTGACCCCGAACGCGTCGGCCACCCGGCAGAGCGTGCCGATGCTGGGGTTGGTCCGGGCCCCCTCGATCTGGACGAGCATGCCCTTGCTGACGCCGGAGCGGCCGGCCAACTCGTCAAAGGACCAGCCGCGGGCGGCGCGCAGCTCGCGTACCTGTCGCGCCACGGCGGAGGTCACGGCGGTCACCCGCCCGGCTCCGGTGTCGGTCACCACACTGTCCTTCGCGGTCATTATTGTGATACGACGGTTCGATGCTCCCCATTGTGCTCGCGGCGGTGTCCGCGGTTGCGTTCGGCACGGCCGACTTCTCCGGCGGCAAGGCGTCCCGGCGCGCCGACCCGATCACCGTCACCGTGGTCTCCCAGATCCTGAGCATCCCGCTGCTGCTCCTGCTGGTGCTGCTGGTGCCCGGCACGCCCCGCCCCGTCGACCTGGGCTGGGGACTGCTCGCCGGGGTGGCAGGCGCCGGCGGCGTGATGCTGCTGTACCGCGCCCTGTCGACCGGCATGATGGCCGTCGTGGCGCCGGTCACGGCGATCACCGCGGCGGTGGTGCCCATCGTCGCCGGGCTGGTCACCGCCCACTCGCCGGGCACCCTGGCGCTTTGCGGCGCGGGCCTCGCCGTGGTGGCAATCGCCCTGGTCAGCCTGGGCGAGGGAGGCGTCACCGGCCGGGTCTCGAGCCGGGTGCTCGGCACGGCGCTCAGCGCGGGTCTGCTCTTCGGCATCTTCTTCGCCCTGCTCGGCCAGGCGGACGAGGGTTCCGGCATGTGGCCCGTGCTCGCCGTACGGGTCAGCTCGATCGGCTTCGGCCTCGCGCTCGCCGCGCGTACCGGCGTGGGCCTGCGGCTCGGGCGGCGGGTGCTCGGCTGGGCCGCGGCGGCCGGTCTGCTGGACTCCGCGGCGAATGCGCTCTACCTGGCCGCCGCGGCGCGGGGGCACCTGAGCGTCGTCGCGGCAATCGCCTCGCTGTACCCCGCGAGCACGGTGCTGCTCGCGCTCGGGGTCGACCGCGAGCGGCTGCGCCCGGCGCAGCTCGCCGGCCTCGGCTTCGCCGCCGGCGCGCTGGTCCTGGCGAGTATCTGAGCCCTGTCGCCGCCTCGCCCGCGCCCGTACGCTGAGCCCCATGCGCGTCGCCGTCTGCCAGCTCAACGCCCGCGACGACCGTACGGTGAACCTCGCCGCCGCCGAGGCCCTGCTGGTCAGGGCCGCGGCGGCCGGCGCGGATCTCGCCGTCCTGCCGGAGTACGTCGACTATCTCGGCCGCGCCGCCGGGATGCCGGAACCGGAGTCCGTCGACGGGGTGGTGGGGCGGTTCTTCGCCGACGTCGCCCGGCGGCTCGGCATCTGGGTGGTCGCCGGTTCCTTCCACGAGGCGGGCCCGGACCCGGAGCACACCTGGAACACCTCGCTGGTGTTCGACCGCAGCGGCGCGCTCGCCGCCAGCTACCGCAAGATCCACCTGTACGACGTGGAGATCCCCGGCCGGGTCTCCTACCTCGAATCGGCGACGGTGGCGCCCGGGGACCAGCCCGTGGTGGTGGACGTCGAGGGCCTCCGGGTCGGCCTGTCGATCTGCTACGACCTGCGCTTCCCGGAGCTCTACCGGCAGCTCGCCACCGACGGAGGCGCCGAGCTCCTCGTCGTCCCCGCGGCGTTCATGATGCATACCGGCCGGGACCATTGGGAGGTGCTGCTGCGGGCGCGGGCGATCGAGAACCAGTGCTACGTCGCGGCCGCCGGCCAGACGGGTGACCACGAGCCGGGGCGCACCTGCTTCGGACGCAGCATGGTGGTGGACCCGTGGGGGACGGTGTTGAGCCAGGTGCCGGACGGGCCGGGTCTCGCCGTCACCGACCTGGACCTGGGCCGCCTGCGGACCATCCGCGCGGAGCTGCCCAGCCTGGCCAACCGCCGGCTGTGAGCACCCTCAGCTCTCGAGGAGTACGCCCACCACGGTGAAGCCGGCGATCGCCGCGGCGGTGATCAGCAACGCGGTGGTCATCCGGGACGGGCCCCGCCGGGCCAGCCGTCGGACCGACGCCAGGACGACGAAGAGCACGAACGCGCCGATCACCAGCTGCCAGAACGGCAGCAGGAGCCCGAGCAGCGTCTCCTCGGCGAGCGTCGCCGTCGGGAACTGGGACACGTCATCCATGCCAGACACTCTGGCATGCCCGGGCCCTCCGGCGTCGCGTCGCGCACCGGTTGTCCGGCATCCGGTCTCCGGCATGATCCACTGACGGACGTTGATTTGCCTTCTCCGAGCCCTCCGCGTAACTTTCTCTCTGCACGCGGGAGGCCGGGCAAACCGGCCGAGAACGGGCGCCAGGCTCGTGGCAGAGACGCCGAGCGAGACTGAGGACCTGGGCGATGCGAGAGACTCCGGGAAACACGGAGTTGCGATCGCGAAACCGACCGGGTAGAGTTCGAAAGCCGGCAGGGAGCCGGGCGGGTGGCCGCGAGAGCGGCGACGGGCCGGTCCGCCGACTTCCCACGACAGAAACGACCGCCGGGTACGGCGTGCGTCAGCGTGGATCGGACCGTACCAAGTTGATCACCTCGGACACGAGGTTGACAGCGAAAGACGGGCCGGGTAAGTTAGAGAGGTTGCCCCGGACGGGGGTCCTACGGTGTAGGGCTTTCGGATGGTGTGTGGTTGTTCTTTGAGAACTCAACAGGGTGCTTGATAAGCCAGTGCCAAATTGATTATTACCCCGGACTGGCAGGCCTTTTGGTCTGTTGGTTGGGATTCCTTTGGCAACATTTTGT
>NZ_QGGF01000251.1 GCF_003857015.1 Micromonospora globispora
GTCCGCGGGGACCTGCCCGCCGGGACGCCCTCATCCTCCAGCTCAGCAGCGGCGGCGGGCAGGTCCCCGCGGACCGGGCCCGCTACGCGCTGCCGTACCCGGTGGCCGACCGGGCCAGCGCGCTCAAGCTGGCGATCGAGATCGAGGAGCGGACGGCCGGGTTCTGGCGGGCGGCGCTGCCGCACACCACCGGCGCCGACCGGAACCGGGCGCTCGCCGCGCTGACCGACTGCGCGCTGCGGGCCACCCGGTGGCGGCGGACCGCCGGGGTGACCCCGCTCACCGTGCCCTTCCCCGGCCGACCCGCCTGAGCGACGGCGACACCTTGCGGGCACCCGCGTGTCGAGGGGGCCGATGAGGGGTGCCGCCGCGGCCCGGGAGACGGCAGACTGAGCGGGTGTCCGTCCTGGGAACCCTCACCCGCCGCCTCGGTCACCACAAGTGGTTCGGCGCCACCATGCGCCTGCTCGTCCCCGCCGACCGGCTGGTCGGCCGGCTCACCCGGGGCCGGGTGGTCGCGCTCGGGCTCGTGCCGTCCCTGGTCATCACCACCACCGGTCGCCGCTCCGGCAAGCCCCGCAGCAACCCCCTCCTGTACGTGCCGGACGGCGACGCGTACGTGGTGATCGGGTCGAACTGGGGGCAGCAGCACCAGCCCGGCTGGGCGATGAACCTGCTGGCCCAGCCGGCCGCCGAGGTGGACGTGAAGGGCCGCCGGATCCCGGTACGCGCCGAGGTGGCCACCGGCGCCGAACGAAAGCGGCTCTGGCAGTTGCTGGTCACCGAATGGCCCGCGTACCGGACGTACGTCGAGCGGGCCGGCAACCGGGACATCCGCATCTTCCGGCTGGTCCCGGTCGGCGAGCCGCCCACCGGGGACGACCGGTCCTGACCCGGGCGCGGCACGCCGGTGCCGGGCGGGGTCGTGGCTAGGGTGGAGCGCGGAGGTGGGCCGTGGACGGGAGCAGCCGCGAGCTGGAGACCGACCCGCACCTGGACGATCCACGATGGCGGGTCGCCGAACGGGTTGCCGCGGCGGCGCTCCGGCGGTTCCCGGCCGACATCCTCGCCGTCGCGGTGCACGGCCCGCTGGCCCACGGTGACGACGACGGCGGCGGGGACGCCGAGGTCGGGCTGCTGCTGGCCACCTACCGGGCGGGCGTCGGCCCGGTGCCGGCCACCCGGCGGGTGGACGGCGTACTGGTCGACCTCACCGTCGCCGGGGCGGACGACTACCTGCGGCAGACCCGTACGCTCACCCCGCTCTGGCCGTTGGCCGCCGACCGGTACGTCACCACGCGTGCCCTGCACGACCCGACCGGCTGGCTGCGGACGCTGCGCGACGAGCACCTGGCCCGGCTGGCCCGGGCCCGGCCCGCGGAGTTCAGCACCGCCGCCCGGCAGGCGTGGTACCGGGGCAGCGCGGCGCACTCCCGGGCCGCCCGCCTCGCCGAGTGGTACGAGACCGACCAGGCGCTGCTGATGCTCGGCGAGGCGCGATTGGCGGCGGCCACGGTGAACGGGCTGCTCACCCGCACCTACTTCCGCGATCCCGGGGACGCGGTCCGGCGGACCGGGCTGGCCGGCGCGGACATGACCGAGGTCGGCACGGTCCTCGCCCGCCAGGCCGAGGAACTGGCCGCCCGCGGCCGCCCCGTCGACGGCACGGTCGACGACCTGCTAGACGGCTGACCTCGGCCAGGGAGGCCCCTGTTGCACGGAAAGAGTGGCCATCCGACGCGGAATGGCCACTCTTTCCGGGAAAGTGCGCGCGAGACGCGGCGGCGGGGCGGCGTCAGCCGATGCCGCCCTGGATGCCGATCATGGCGCCGACCAGGTACGTCGCGCCGGCCGCCGCGGCGCCCAGCACCAGCTGCCGCAGCCCGCTCGACCACCAGGACCGGTAGGTGAACCGGGCGACGATCGCCCCGGCCACGAAGAGCCCCACCCCGCCGACGCCGAGCGCCAGCCAGAGGCTGGTGAAGCCGATCAGGTAGCTCAGCAGCGGGACCAGGGCACCCAGCGAGAAGCACAGGAACGACGAGATCGCCGCCGCCCACGGGCTGGGCTGCTCGTCCGGGTCGACGCCCAGCTCCTCGCGGACGTGCATTCGCAGGGCCTCCTCCGGGTTGCCCCGGACCGCCTCGGCGACCTGGATCGCCAGGTCTCGCGGCAGGCCCCGGGCGACCCACGCCTCGGCCAGCTCCCGGGCCTCCGCCTCGGGGTGCCGCTCCAGCTCACGGCGCTCCTTGGCCACCTCGGCGGCCACCTGCTCGTTGGACGACCGGACGCTGGTGTACTCCCCCAGGCCCATCGAGATGGCGCCGGCGACCAGGCCGGCCATGCCGGTCAGCACGACGCTCTTCGGTGACACGCCGCCACCGCCGACGCCCGCGATCAGGGCGATGTTGGTGACCAGTCCGTCCATCGCGCCGAACACGGCCGGCCGCAGCCAGCCGCCGGACACGTCGGCGTGGTGCGCCTCGCGCAGCGCAGCAGGGGTCTCGGTCACGGCAGCGTCAGGATCTCGTAGCCGTCGTCGGTCACGACGATCGTGTGCTCGAACTGGGCCGTCCACTTGCGGTCCTTGGTGACCACCGTCCAGCCGTCGTCCCACATGTCGTACTGGTAGGTGCCGAGGGTGATCATCGGCTCGATGGTGAACGTCATCCCCGGCTCCATCACCTCCGTCGGGCGGGGGCTGTCGTAGTGCGGCACGTAGAGGCCGCTGTGGAAGGACTCGCCGATGCCGTGGCCGGTGAAGTCGCGGACCACGCCGTAGCCGAACCGCTTGGCGTACGACTCGATGACCCGGCCGATCACGTTGATCTGCCGGCCCGGGGCGACCACCTTGATGCCCCGCATCATCGCCTCGTGGGTCCGCTCGACCAGCAGCCGGGCCTCCTCGCTCACCTCACCGACGCAGAAGGTGGCGTCGGTGTCCCCGTGCACCCCGTTGAGGTACGCGGTGACGTCGACGTTGATGATGTCGCCGTCCTGGAGCACGGTCGAGTCCGGGATGCCGTGGCAGATCACCTCGTTGAGGCTGGTGCAGCAGGACTTCGGGAAGCCCTTGTAGCCCAGGGTCGACGGGTAGGCCCCGTGGTCGCAGAGGAACTCGTGCACCACCTTGTCGATCTCGTCCGTGGTCACCCCCGGCTTGCAGTGCTCCCCGGCGAGCTGGGTGGCCTGGGCGGCGAGGCGGCCGGCGATCCGCATCTTCTCGATGGTCTCCGGCGTCTGCACGTGCGAGCCGCGCCACTCCTGTGGGCGCTTCTTGCCCACGTACTCCGGGCGGGGGATATCGGCAGGCACCGGTCGCCACGGGGAGAGCGTGCCTGGGGTCAGCGGCGCACGGACGGTCATGGTCACAGCCTATCGCCGAGGGCCCGGGTGACCCCTGCCACGGGCCGCTCGCGCTGGTTGTTGCCGCGCCCGGCCCGCTGTGCCATTGTGGCTCCGTGGATCAAGGGGGCGCACCTCCCGTCTTCTCCGCCACCGCGGAGGTCGACGGTGATCAGGTCCGCGTGGTGGTGACCGGCGAGGTCGACATGGCCACCGCCGACACGATGCTCCAGACCGCCCTCCGCGAGCCCGCCGCGCACGTGACGCTCGACCTCCGCGGGGTCACCTTCTTCGACTCGGCGGCCATCCACGCGCTGGTCCGGCTCGCCCAGCGCTTCCCCGACACGCTGACCGTGCTGCCGTCCCGGCAGGTCCACCGGGTGCTGGAGATCTCCGGACTCGGCGAGCAGGGCTGGCTCCGCCCGGCCTGACCCCGCCCGCCGGCCCGGTCAGTCCTGCAACTCCCGGCGCAGCGTCACCTCGGTGCCCTCCGCGGTACGGTTCACCGTCAGATCGCCGAGCGCCTTGATCAGCTTCAGTCCGCGGCCCCGGAAGCCCGAGCCGGTCGACTCCCGCCACTGCCCGCTGTCGCGAACCGTGGCCGTCACGGTGCGGTCCTCGATGGTCACCTCGACGCCGATCGTCGACTCGGCGGGCGACACCGGGTGCTCGATCGCGTTCGCGGCCGCCTCGGAGATCGCCACGGTCAGGTCGAACAGGTCGTTCTCGCCGACCCGGTGGGCGACCAGGAAGTCCTCCAGCCGCTTGCGGAGCACGCTGAGCCGGGTCGGGTCGGCCGGCAACCGCAGCGCGAACCGGTTCAGCTCGGTCGCCTCCAGGGCCAGCACCGCGACGTCGTCGTGGCGGGTCCGCCCGGCCACCCGCTCGACCACCGCGTCGACCAGGTCGGCGACGTGCTCACCCCGGGTCCTCGCATCCGCCCGGAGCTGGCCGAGCGCGGCGTCGATGCCGAGCTGGCGGTCCTCGATCAGACCGTCGGTGTACAGCAGCAACCGACCGCCGGGGGCCAGCTCGCCCTCGACGGTCCGGTACGACGCGTGCGGAATGGCGCCGACGGGCGGCCCGAGGGCTCGATCGTGCAGGAACGCCACGTCGTCTCCTCGGATCAGCAGTGGCGAGGGATGACCCGCGCTGGCGTACCGGAGCCGGCCCGTGCGCGGGGAGAACCAGATACAGACGACGGTGGCGAAGGAACCGCCCTCGGTGGAGCCGACCAGCCGGTTCAGCCGGGTCAGCGCCTGGCCGGGGTCGAAGCCCTCCAGGACGTACGCCCGCAGCGCGTTGCGCAGCTGACCCATCGCGGCGGCGGCCCGGACGCCCTTGCCGACCACGTCGCCGATCACCAGCACCAGCTCGTTGTCGACGGCGCCGATCACGTCGTACCAGTCGCCGCCGACCTCCACGTCGGCGCTGCCGGGCAGGTAGCGGCTGGCCACCACGGCGCCGGGCAGCTGCGGGAGGGCCCGCGGCAGCAGGCTGTGCTGGAGGGTGGTGGCGATCCGGTGCTCGGCCTCGTAGAGCTGGGCGTTCTCCAGCCGTACGCCCACCAGGCGGGCCAGCTCGGTCAGCGCGGCCTGTTCGGTGCCGTCGCCGTCCCGGCGCCAGACCCGCAGCTGGCCGAGCTGTTCGCCGTTGGTACCGGTGAGGGGCAGCACCACCGACGGCTCGGCGGGTGCCTCACCACCGGCGTCAACCTCGTACCGGGCCCCGGTGGCGGCGACCGCCACCCGGGCGGCCTCGGCCAGGCTGAGCGCGTGCCAAGCGGCGACCTGCACCACCTCGGCGGTGGACCGGGCGGTGTTGATCGCCACCGCCGCGTCGGCCAGCGCCCGGAGCCGGCGGATGATCTGGCCGCGCAGCTGGCCCAGCTCGACGTTGGCCCGGACCCGGGCGATGAGTTCCTGGCTGGAGAAGGGCTTGGTGAGGTAGTCGTCGGCGCCGACGGAGAGCCCGGCGACCGCCTCGGCCGAGCCGGCCCGGGCGGTCAGCAGCACGATCGGCACATGCCGGGTACGCGGGTTCCCGCGCAGCGCGGTGACCAGGCCGAAGCCGTCCAGCCGGGGCATCATCACGTCGGTCAGCACCAGGTCGAACGGGGTGTCCACGGCCAGCCGGAGCGCCTCCACGCCGTCCGGCACGGCGACCACCTCGTAGGAGGGGGCGAGCAGGCGGGTGACGTGCTCGCGCAGGTCGGCGTTGTCGTCGGCGACCAGGATCCGCCCGGCTCCCCCGACCGCCCCGGCCGGTTCGGGCAGGCCGGTCGGCGTCTCGACCTCGTCGGTCCAGAGGGCGGTCTCGGCGACGTAGAGCGAGGCCTGCTCCGGCTCGCTCAGCGGCACCGGCGCGAGGGTGGCGACCCGGTCGGCGGGCAGGTGGGCGTACCCGAAGGGCACGGTGACCGTGAACGTGCTGCCCTCGTCGACCCGGCTGTGCGCCGCCACGGTCCCGCCGTGCATCTCGACCAGCTCGCGGACCAGCGCGAGCCCGATCCCGGTGCCCTCGTGGCTGCGCGAACGGACGCCGGGCACCCGGTGGAACCGCTCGAAGATGTGCGGCAACTCCTCCGGGACGATGCCCACACCGGTGTCGCTGACCTCGAGCTGGGCGGCGCCGTCGACGGCCCGGATCCGGACCTGGATCTCGCCGTGGAAGGTGAATTTCACCGCGTTCGACACCAGGTTGAGGACGATCTTCTCCCACAGGTCCCGGTCGACGTGGACCGGCGCGGGCAGCGGCGGGCAGTCCACCACCAGGCGCAGGCCGGCCCGCTCGGTCGCCGAGCGGAAGGTGCTGGCCAGCCGGGAGGTGTAGTCGGCCAGGTCGGTGGGCTGGTAGCGGGCGGCCAGCCGGCCGGACTCCAGGCGGGAGAAGTCGAGGACGGTGTTGACCAGCTTGAGCAGGCGCAGCGCGTTGCGGTGCATCACGGTCAGCCGCTCGGTGTACGCCGAGGGCAGCTCCGGATCGGCGAGCAGATCCTCCAGCGGACCGAGCACGAGGGTCAGCGGGGTGCGGAACTCGTGGCTCACGTTGGCGAAGAAGTTGGTCTTGGCGCGGTCCAGCGCGGCGAGCTCGGCGGCCCGGGCGCGCTCCTGCTCGTACGCCCGCTGCTTGCTCGCCGCCCGGGAGATCTGGGCCGCGACCAGGTCGACGAAGTCCCGGTACTCGGCGGTGAGCGGGATTCGGCGGGCCAGCCCGACCACCAGCACGCCCACCGGTTCGTTGGTCGCGGTGATCGGCAGCACCAGAGCCTGGTCGGCCGCCTCCGGGGGCACCGTGCCGAGCAACTCCTCGACCGGCAGCGTGGCGACACCGGCTCCGCCCGCCAACCGGGCCAGCTCCTTTGGAAGCCGGCCCGCGACCCGGCCGGGGTCGACCCCGCTGCAGCCGGCCAATCCGGGGCTGCCGTCGGAGTCGTGCAGCCAGATCAGGCTGAACGGCACGTCGGCCCGGTGCCCGTCGAGCACCCGGGCCGTGACCCGGCCCAGCTCCAGGGTGCTCTGCACGTCGGCGAGCCGGCCGCCGAGCTCGGCCAGCGCGCGCAGCCGCCGCTCCCCGAGCACCCGGCCGGTGGTCTCGTTGACGAAGCAGAAGACGCCGTGGACCGTCCCGTCCGCGTCCCGGATCGGGTCGTACGAGACGTCGAAGTAGACGTCCTCCAGGAAGCCGTGCCGGTCGATCACGAAGGGGTGGTTCTCGCCCCGGTACGGCTCGCCGGTGCGGCGTACCCCGTCCAGCAGCGGCCCGAGGACGTCCCAGGTCTCCACCCAGTGCTCGCGGGCCGGCTGCCCGATCGCGGCCGGGTGCTTGTCCCCGATCGTCGGCCGGTAGGCGTCGTTGTAGAAGGCGCGGTGGTCCTCGCCCCAGAACATCGCGATCTGGGCGCGGGAGGAGAGCATCATGCTCACCGCGTAACCGAGAGCCGGCGGCCAGGTCTCCGGCCGGCCGAGCGGGCTGGCGGACCAGTCGAAGGCGCGCAGCCGCTCCCCCATCACGCCACCGGCGGCGAACGCCGCGGCCAGCATCGGTGGAAGCTCCGCCTCGCCGGTCCCCGAGGACGAGCCCCGCCCGCCCTCGCCCCCCTGGGCCGAGCTCATGCAGCCTCCCGCTCCGGCCATTCGTCGACTGCCGACGAAGATCCGCCGGTCGTCCCCGCCTACTACCCAGACGGACGAGCAACGTAACGCACACCTGCCGGCGGTCGCTGGTTACCTGGGCCTCATCCTGACGCAACCACCGGCGCCGGCGACTCCACCCGCCCGGCGCCGGCGCGGAACGCCGTGCAACCCACACGTTTCTCATCGTGACGGGACCGCCGGCCGCAACAGGGAGTGTCGTCGGCCACGGCCGGGGCGTCAGGCGCCACCAGCGGCCGCGGCCCGGACCAGGGCCGCCACCGGGCGGGGATCGGCGTCGTTCTCCGGATGCCACTGCACGCCCAGCACGAAGCGCCGCGCCGGGTCCTCCACCGCCTCCACCACCCCGTCGTCGGCCCACCCGGTGACGGTCAGGCCGCCCGGGTCGGCCACCGCCTGATGGTGGTACGAGTTGACCCGATCCACCCCGGCCATCACCGCGCCGGCCCGGCTACCCGCGGCGAAGCGCACCGGGTGCGCCCCGTACACGCCCGGCGCCGGCCGGTGCCCGTCGTGGCCGACCACGTCCGGCAGGTGCTGGTGCAGCGTGCCGCCGTAGGCGACCGCGAGCAGCTGCATGCCCCGGCACACCCCGAGCACCGGTAGGTCGGTCGCGAGCGCGGCGGTGAGCAGGGTCAGCTCCCCGGCATCCCGATCGGGGCGGCTCTCGGTACGCGGATCGGCCGGCTGGCCGTACCGACCCGGGTCGAGGTCGGCGCCGCCGGCCAGCAGCAGCCCGTCGAGCACCCCCAGCACGTCCGCGTCGAGGTCGTCCGGGGGCAGCACCACCGCCCGCCCGCCGGCGGCGGTCACCGCCCGGACGTACGCCTGGGGCACCAGCGTCGCCGGTACGTCCCGCCACACCGCCCAGCCGGCCGGCTCGACGTACGCGGTGATCCCGATCAGCGGCCGGCTCACAGGGCCGGCACCGTTCGCGACTGCGGGGCTCGCAAACCCGGCTCACTCCTCGCGCTCACAGGGGGGTCACGTACGCGCCGGTGATCCCGCCGTCCACCACGAACTGGGCGGCCGTCATGAACGACGCGTCGTCGCTGGCCAGGAAGGCCACCGCGGCGGCGATCTCCTCCGGCTGGCCGAACCGGCCCATCGGCACGTGCACCAGCCGGCGGGCGGCCCGCTCCGGGTCCTTGGCGAAGAGCTCCAGCAGCAGCGGGGTGGCGATCGGGCCCGGGCAGAGCGCGTTGACCCGGATGCCCTCCCGGGCGAACTGCACGCCCAGCTCCCGGGTCATCGCCAGCACCCCGCCCTTGCTCGCGGTGTACGCGATCTGCGAGGTGGCCGCCCCCATCAGCGCCACGAACGACGCGGTGTTGATGATCGAGCCCTTGCCCTGCCGGCGCATGTGCGGGATGACGTACTTGCAGCAGAGGTAGACGCTGGTGGTGTTGACCCGCAGCACCCGTTCCCAGGCGTCCAGCCCGGTCTCCAGGATCGAGTCGTCGTCCGGCGGCGAGATGCCGGCGTTGTTGAACGCCACGTCCACCCGCCCGTGCCGCTCCACGACCCCGTCGAAGAGGTCCCGCACGGCCGTCTCGTCGGCCACGTCGCAGGCGACGAAGTCCCCGCCCACCTCGTCGGCGGCCCGCTTGCCCGCCTCCGGGTCGATGTCGACGCAGACCACCCGGGCCCCCTCGGCGGCGAACCGTCGCCCCGTCGCCAGCCCGATCCCGCTGCCCGCCCCGGTCACCACGGCGATCCGGTCCTGAAGCCGACCCTGCACTCTGCTCACTCCTCTGTAGCGATGAAGACGTTCTTGACGTCGGTGAAGGCGTGCAACGCGTCCGGGCCGAGCTCACGGCCCAGGCCGGAGCGCTTCATCCCGCCGAACGGGGTCCAGTAGCGCACCGAGGAGTGCGAGTTGACGCTGAGGTTGCCGGACTCCACCGCCCGCGCCACCCGGACCGCCCGGCCGACGTCCCGGGTCCAGATAGAGCCGGAGAGGCCGTACTCGGTGTCGTTGGCCAGCCGGATCGCGTCCGCCTCGTCGTCGAACGGGAGCACCGAGACCACCGGACCGAAGATCTCCTCCCGCCAGTGCCGGTCGTCCGGCGAGTCGGCGAGCAGCACCGTCGGGGCGTACCAGAAGCCGGGGCCGTCGGGGCAGGAGCCGGTGAAGGCCACCTTCGCGCCGTCGACGTACCCGCCGACCCGGTCCCGGTGGCCGGCGGAGATCAGCGGGCCCATCTCGGCGGTGTCCCGGGCCGGATCCTCCACCCGGAAGCCGCGCACCGCCGGTTCGAGCAGTTCGAGGAAGCGGTCGTACACAGGTCGCTGGACCAGGATCCGGGACCGGGCACAGCAGTCCTGGCCGGCGTTGTCGAAGACCGCGTACGGCGCGGTGGCCGCCGCCTTCTCCAGGTCGGCGTCGGCGAAGACCAGGTTGGCCGACTTGCCGCCCAGCTCCAGGGTCACCCGCTTCACCTGCTCGGCGCAGCCGGCCATGATCCGGGTGCCGACCTCGGTGGAGCCGGTGAAGCAGACCTTGCGGACGGCCGGGTGGGTGACGAACCGCTCCCCCACCACGCTGCCCTTGCCGGGCAGCACGGTGAAGACGTCCGCCGGCAGGCCGGCCTCCCGGCCGAGTTCGGCCAGGCGCAGCGCGGTCAGCGGGGTGAGCTCGGCCGGCTTGAGCACGACGGTGTTGCCGGCGGCGAGCGCGGGGGCGAATCCCCAGCCGGCGATCGGCATCGGGAAGTTCCACGGCACGATCACGCCGACCACGCCGAGCGGCTCGTGGAAGGTGACATCCAGCCCGCCCGGCACGGGGATCTGCCGCCCGGTCAGCCGCTCGGGGGCGCCCGCGTAGTAGTCGAGGACGTCCCGGACGTTGCCCGCCTCCCAGCGCGCGTTGCCGATGGTGTGGCCGGCGTTGCGCACCTCGAGTTGCGCCAACTCCTCCAGATGCGCGTCCACCACGGCCGCGAACCGCCGCAACACCCGCGCCCGATCCCCGGGCGCCACGTTCCGCCACGTCTCGTGCGCCCGCGCCGCCCGCTCGATCGCCGCATCGGTCTCCGCGAGCGACGTCGCCGCCACGCTGGCCACGACCTCCCCGGTCGCCGGGTTGACCACCTCACTCACGCGCCCGTCCCCCTCTCCGCGATCTTGCAGTTCTGGTGCCGGCGTTCCATGCCTATCCGGGCATCTGGCCTCCCGCAAGTGCAAGATTGCGGCGACAGGGTGAGGTCAGAGGCGTTCGAAGCCACGGGTCAGTTCCCAGTCCGTCACGGCGGCGTCGAAGGCGGCGAGTTCGACCCTCGCCTGGTTGGCGTAGTGGGCGACGACCTCGTCGCCGAAGGCGTCCTTCGCCACCGTGGAGGACTCCCAGAGGGTCAGGGCGTCGCGCAGGGTGCCGGGAACGCGCTCGGCGGCCACGTCGGCGTACGCGTTGCCGGTGCACTCGTCGCCCAGCTCCAGCTCCCGTTCGATGCCGTGCACCGCCCCCGCCACCAGGGCCGCGATCGCCAGGTACGGGTTGACGTCCGCCCCGGGCACCCGGTTCTCCACCCGCATGCCCTGCCCGTGCCCGACGAGCCGCAGCGCGCAGGTGCGGTTGTCGGTGCCCCAGCGCAGCGCGGTCGGGGCGAACGAGCCGGGCTGGTACCGCTTGTAGGAGTTGATGTTCGGGGCGAAGAAGAGGCTCATCTCCCGCATGGTGTCGAGCAGCCCGGCGAGGACCCGCTGCCCGGTCACGCTCAGGTGCGCCGGCCCGTCTCCGAGCATCGCCGACCGGCCGTCCCGGTCCCGCAGCGAGAAATGGATGTGGCAGGAGTTGCCCTCCCGCGCGTTCGGCTTGGCCATGAAGGTGATCGCCATGCCCTCCTGGGCGGCGATCTCCTTGGCCCCGTTCTTGTAGATCGCGTGGTGGTCGGCGCAGGCGATCGCCTCGTCGTACCGGAAGGCGATCTCGTGCTGGCCCAGGTTGCACTCGCCCTTGGCGCTCTCCGGCGTCAGCCCCGCACCGGCCATCTCGGTGCGGATCCGGCGCAGCAGCGGCTCCACCCGGGCGGTGCCGAGCAGTGAGTAGTCCACGTTGTACTGGTTGGCCGGGGTGAGCTCGCGGTAGCCGCGCCGCCAGGCGTCCTCGTACGAGTTGCAGAAGAGGACGAACTCCAGTTCGGTGCCGGCGTACGCGGTCAGCCCGTGGGCGGCCAGCCGGTCGAGCTGCCGACGCAGGATCTGCCGGGGCGAGGCGACCACCGGGCCGGAGCCGTCCAGCCACTCCAGGTCGGCCAGGAGCATCGCGGTGCCCGGCTGCCAGGGCACCCGGCGCAGGGTGGCGAGGTCCGGTTTCATGGCGAAGTCGCCGTAGCCGCGTTCCCAGCTCGACATCGCGTACCCGTCGACGGTGTTCATGTCGACGTCCACCGCGAGCAGGTAGTTGCACCCCTCGCTGCCGTGCGCGACCACCTGGTCGAGGAAGTAGGGGGCGTGGAACCGCTTGCCCTGCAACCGGCCCTGCATGTCGACCAGGGCCAGCACCACCGTGTCGATCTCGCGCTCGGCGACGGCGACCCGGAGTTGTTCCAGCGTGAGCGGGGCTTTCCTCATCGGCGCGCCTCCATAAGAAAGGTCTACTACCGAACCATTGCATCGGTCAATGGTCGGCCCGGCTCACGCGAGCAGTCCGCGCAGCAGCTCCGCCGTGCCGTCGCAGTGCTCCTCCATCACCAACCGAGCGCCATTCGGGTCTCCCGCCAGGATCGCATCGATGATCCGAGTGTGCTGGGCGTCGGAGTGGTCGAGGTTGCGGGCGATCACCGGGATCGCGGCGAGGAGTCGGTCGAGGGTCAGCTGCACGTCGGCGATCGCCGCGGCCAACGACGGGGAGCCGCTGGCCGCCGCGACCGCCAGGTGCAGGCGGGAGTCGGCGACGCGACGGGTCACCGGATCACGGTCGCGGGAGGCGGCCAGTGCGCCGACGAGATGCTGCCGCTCGGTCGCGGACAGGCTGCGGTTGGCGGCCAGGGCGGCCGCGCCCGACTCCAGTACCCGCCGGAAATCCAGCGCGTCGGGCAACCTGTCGCCCATCTCGCGGGCCAACTCTCCCGCGTCGGGACTCCCGCCGCCGGCACCGCGAGCAGGCAGCGCCGAGAGGACGAACGTCCCGCCGGACCGCCCTCGGCGGGACTCCAGATACCCGGCGTCCCGTAAGGCCGCTATCGCCTCCCGTAGCGTCACCCGGCTGACCTGAAGTCGTTCGGCCAACTCGCGCTCGGCGGGCAGCCGCTCGCCGACCCGGACCATGCCCAGCTTGATCGCCTGGACGAGCCGGGCAACGGTGATCTCGAAGGCGTTGCCGCCGCGCACCGGACGCCACACCGGAAATGCCGGTACGGCTGTCGCGTTCGCGTCCGGTATCGATGCCGCCTCGCCGCTCGCCGCCCGAGCGGCGGCGACACCCGACTCGGCGGTCCCGGCATTGATCGGCATCGGCCGTCCTTTCTCCACCGTCCGGTCCGGGTGGCGGGTGCCCACCGGAGCACCCGCCACGCCGGCAACCTAGTCGGCGGTCGGCTCGGTGACGGGCTCGGCGCCCGCCGCCGGCCTGGGGATCACCGGATCCGGCACGTTGTGGCGGGGGCCGGTGAACCAGTGCCGCGCGCTCAGCATCCACCACAGCCAGGCCCCGCCGAGCACGACGCCGACCGCGACGATCGTGTAGTTGAAGGTGCTGGCGGTGACGGGGCTGCTGGTGGGCAGCACGAACAAAACGCAGATGATCACAACCCAGGCGATCGCGATCCACCCGACCGGCGCGCTCCACCGACCCAGGTTCCACACGCCGACCTGGAAGTCCGGCGTCCGCCGGCGCAGGAAGACCGGTGCCACGTACGCGATGTAGAGGCCGATCACCGCGATGGAGGTGGCCGCCAGGTAGGCGGTGGTGTTCCAGAGCGACGGCAGGACCAGCAGCGAGGAGCACACCACGCAGAGCCAGATGGAGTTCGTCGGCGTACCCGTGCGCGGGTTGACGCGCTTCCAGATTCGGGAGCCCGGCAGCGCGCCGTCCCGGCTGAACGCGTAGGCCATCCGAGAGTTCGCCGTGACCGAGGCCATGCCGCAGAAGAACTGGGCGACCACGCAGATGAAGAGCAGGAAGGTACCGAGGTCGTGGCCCACCGCGTCGATGAAGATCTGCGCCGGGGGCAGAGCCAGGTCGGTGGTCCGCTCCGCGTCGTAGTCCTGGATGGACCAGGTGATGGCGAACAGCAGCACGAATCCGGCGATGACCGACACCACCACCGACATCACGATGCCGCGCGGCGCGGACCGTGCGGCGTCGTGGGTCTCCTCCGCCACGTGTGCGCTGGCGTCGTAGCCGGTGTAGGTGTACTGCGCCATCAGCAGGCCGATGAGGACCGCGTACACCGCCGCGCTGCCGAAGGTGAATCCGGTCTCGTTGCGCACCTCGACGAAGACCTCGGAGATCGGCTTGTGCTGTTCCGGCACGATCGCCAGCACGGCCACGATGACCGCCACGCCGACCAGGTGCCACCAGGCGCTGATGTCCGACAGCACCCGCACCAGGTTGACGCCGAAGGTGTTGAGCAGACCGTGGGCGATGATGATCAGCAGGAAGATCAGGAAGGTCCGCCCTGCCGTCACCTCCATGTCGAAGGCGAGGCCGAGGAAGGCGGACGTCGTGATCGCCGCGCCGAAGTCGATCGCCGCGGTGACCGCCACCTCGCCGAGGAAGTTGAACCAGCCGACGAACCAGGCCCAGGCGGGCTTGTTCCGCTTGGCCAGCGCGGCGGCCCACCAGTAGAGGGCCCCGGCGGTGGGATAGACCGAGCAGATCTCGGCCATGGCCAGCGCCACGAAGATCACCATGACGCCGACGAAGAGCCAGCCCAGGGTGATCGCCAGCGGGCCGCCCGCCGTCATGGCGATGCCGTACGACGTGATGGCGCCGGCGAGGATGGAGATGATGGAGAACGAGACTGCGAAGTTGGAGAAGCCGGACAGCTTTCGACGCAGCTCCTGCTTGTATCCGAGCTGCGCGAGCCGTTCCTCGTCGGTGATGGGGGAATTCGGGGGTACGCCGTCCTGGATCGTTGAGCTCATCGGTGTCTCCCTTGGACCGCGGAGGGTGGAGACTGTGACCCGGGCCACTGTCTGACGGGATAATCGCGCCCACGCTCAACGAGGTCAATGGAGATCGACCGAAAATTCGATCAGGACCAGACCTTTAACCGATGTCCGCCGCGCTAAATGCGTTGCCGCACCCGTCGCCCCACCGCATCCTTGAGCCAGCGACCAGGCCCGATCGCGACGGGCCACCGCCGGGCGCTCGGCAACGCCCGGTCCGCGACGGCGCGGGGCGGCCAACCTCTCTCTCACTCGTACGGCGATCCGCCGTACCCTCCGGACGCCCCGCGCCGACGCCCCAGGCCAACGGCGCGACGCCGTCGGACGTGGCATCTTTTGCCGTCACGACCCTCTGCCGGCGGCGACGCAGGCCATCAGGAAGTCGGTCGCCGGCACGGCGAAGACCAGGCAGACGGCCGCCATCCGGGGGATCGACGGCCGCCGCGCGGCGACCGCGTAGACCGCGACCAGGAGCGGCGCCGCGATCGTCTGCGTCGTCCAGGACTCCCGCCGCACCAGCAGGTCCAGGTGACAGCAGGCCAGCCACGCCGCGGTGGCCCCGACCCAGAGGGCAAGCCCGACGCGGTGACAGAACCGCGGCGTCCAGCGCACCGCCGCCGTCGTGTCACCGGCCGCCTCGTCCGCGTCGACGTCCAGCACCGTCGTGGGCAGGTAGAGCGCGGCCGCCAGCAGCAGGCCCAGCACGGCCAGGACGACCGGGTAGTCAGCGATCGGCCGGTGCAGCGACCAGCCCGCCACCGGCGCGAGCACGCCCACCACGACGGCGTTGACCACGACGTCGGCCCCGGCGCGGGCCTTCAGCCGAATCGGTGGGGCGCTGTAGAGCCGGCCGAGCAGCAGCACGGCGGCGGTGCCCGCGCCGAAGACCGGCCCGATGGCCAGCGCGAGGACCATCGCCCCCACCGTGCACCCGGCGTGCCACCGGACCAGGTCGGTCTTGGTCAACACGCCGGTGACCAGCGGAGCCGTCGCCTTGCGCGGGTTGCGCCGGTCGCTGGGCAGGTCGTGCAGGTCGTTGACGGCGAGGACCGCACCCCAGACCAGCGGCCCGAGCACGACCAGCGCGGCGAGCGAGCGGGGAACCGCCTCGGCGGGCGGCAGCCAGCTCCGCGTCGCCAGAACGGCACCGAGATAGCCGGCGCCCCAGCCGAGCGGCCAGAACCAGGGTCGCGTCATCCGGACGAACGCCCAGGCCCGGGCCCGCTGCCGGGTGGTTGACCGAGTCAGGAGGACCATGACCCGACGCTAGGAATCCGGCGGACACCGGGCCTCCCACCTGCGGGTCGGTCGCCTCCCGCTCGGGAGGGAACCCGACGTGGTGGTCAGGGATGGTGTCGACGGAGGTGCCGCCGCGCCGGACGATGGCCGGGATCAGGTCAGCAGCAGGCCGGCGACCCAGAGGGCGGCGATCACCAGGCCGGCGAGGAACTCGACCAGCATGGACAGACCGGCCGCCTTGAGGGCCTGCACGGTGGCCGGCCAGGCGAGCTGGTTGCTGCCCAGCCGCAGCCGTTCGGCGCCCCACACCCCGCCGACGAAGCCGAGCAGCAGGCCGACCACCGGGATGACGAAGAACCCGACCAGCCCGAGCAGACCCCCGGCGAGCAGGGACGAGGTCGGCACCCCGGTACGTTTCAGGTTCCGCCCGGGCCAGAGGTACTTGACGACGGTGGCGCCGGCGGCGACCACGGTAGCGGCGGCGAGCACCGCCCAGCGGGCCGGGCCGGCACCGCCGAAGATCGCCCAGACCAGCACCCCGCCCCAGCAGAGCGGCAGCGCGGGCAGCCCGGGGACCACCACCCCGGCCAGCCCGGCCAGGATGGCCAGCGCGGCGACCACGGAGACCGCCGCCTGCGTGTCGGTCAGATCCATGCCGGCAACTCCCGATCGGTGCAGGCCCGACGCGTCGTCGGTCCGGTCATGCGACCGTCATGCCCCACGAGCGGCCCCCTCATGCCGCCGCCTCCCCTTTCGCGAGCCGGCCTCGGATTTGATCGGCCGGTACCGGCGGGCCGAACCAGCGCCCCTGCCCGGTGTCGCAGCGCAGCGCCCGGAGCCGTTCCGCCTGCACCCCGGTCTCCACCGCCTCGGCGGTCACCCAGAGCTCCAGCGCGTGCGCCAGCCGGACCAGCGCGTCGACGATCCGCTCGTCCCGGTGATCGGCGGCCGCGTCGACCCCGTCGGCCCGGATCCCCTCGACGAACGGTCCGGCCAGCTTGACGCAGTGGATCGGCAACCGGCGCAGGTACGCCAGGTTCGAGTACCCGGTGCCGAAGTCGTCGATGGCCAGCCGTACGCCGAGGTCGGCGAGCTGGTGCAGCGCCCGCAGCGGCTCCCCGGCGGTCCCCATGACGGCGCTCTCGGTCAGCTCCAGCTGGAGCAGGTCGGCGGGAAGGCCGGTGGTGCGCAGGCCCTCCGCCACCGTCTCGACGATCGCCGGGTCGTCGGCCTGCCGGGCGGCCAGGTTGACGCTGACCACCAGTCGGGTGTCCGGGCACGCCCGCCGCCAGCTCTCCGCGTCCCGGCACGCCTGCCGGAGCACCCACGCGCCGAGCCGGACGATCAACCCGGTTTCCTCGGCCAGGCCGATGAACCGGTCCGGCCCGATCAGCCCCAGCTCCGGGTGCTGCCAGCGGACCAGCGCCTCCACCGCCACCATCGCACCGTCCAGCAGCGACACGATGGGCTGGTAGTGCAGCACGAACTCGCCCCGGTCCAGCGCCGCGGGCAGCCCGGCGGCCAGGGCGGAACGGGCGATGTCGGCGGCGCTGCGCTCCGGGTCGTACACCGCCCACCGGCCGCGCCCCTCGGCCTTGGCCCAGTAGAGCGTCGTATCCGCGGCCTTCATCAGCTCCGACGCGCTGGTCTCCGCGGCCGGGCACTCCACGATGCCGATGCTGGCCGACACGGCGAGCTGCTGATCGCCGACGTGCACCGGGGCGGAGACGGCGGCCAGCGCCAGCTCGGCCACCTCCACCGCGTCGTCGATGCCGTCGCCGGAGTCGACCAGGATGACGAACTCGTCGCCGCCCATCCGGGCGACCAGGTGGCCGCGCCCGGCGACGCAGTCGGCGAGCCGCCGGCCGATCACGATCAGCAGCCGGTCACCGAGGTCGTGGCCGAGGCTGTCGTTGATCGCCTTGAAGCCGTCCAGGTCGAGGAAGCAGATCCCGACCCGCTGCTCCGGGCGGGCCGTCTCGAAGACGTGCCCCAGCGTCTCGAAGAAGAGCGTCCGGTTGGGCAGCCCGGTGAGCGGGTCGTGCAGCGCCTGGAAACGCAGCCGCTGCTGGAGTTCGTACCGCTCGGTGATGTCCTCGATCATCGCCACGGTGAACCGCGGCCGGCCGTCGTCGTACCGGATCAGCGAGACGGCCAGGTCGGTCCAGACGATGCTGCCGTCCTTGCGGTAGTAGCGCTTCTCCACCCGGGCGCGGTCGTGCTTGCCCTCGATCAGCTCCTGGTAGAGCTCCCACATGCCGGCCGCGTCGTCGGGGTGGAAGAGCGACGCCACGTTGATCTCGCGCAGCTCCTCCATGGTGTAGCCGAGCATGTCGGCGAAGGACTGGTTGACGTCGAGGATGGTCCCGTCGATGCCGGCGATCCCGATGCCGATCGCCGCGCCGATGAAGACCGCGCGGAACCGCGCCTCGCTGTCCCGCAACGCCTGCTCGACGGCGTCCCGGGCCTGCCAGGCCGAGCGCGCGATCCGCTCCTGCTGGCTGAACGTGCGGCCGCGCAGGGCCCGGGCGAAGCCGGCGGAGAGCGCGCCCTGCAACGCCGCCACCCGCTCCCGGGCGACCGGTGACGCCGCCCGGGCCGGCAGCACCTCGGGCAGAAAACGCTCGCCGAGCGCGCGTACCGACCAGTCCAGCACGCCGGGCTCGGTGAGGTGGGCCTCCACCAGCGCCCGCCCGACGTCCTCCCCCGGCTCGGCGGAGAACGTCCCGGCGAGCAGGCCCTGGGCCAGCCGTACGGTGTGCACGAGCAGCAGCCGCTCGGTCTCGGCCGCGCTCAACGGCACGAACCCGAGTCGGCGTACCACGCGGGCCCACTCGGCGGCGTACGCCTGGGCGCCGGACCGGCTGAAGTCGTCCCCGCTGGGCTCCGGGACGGCGGGCATGTCGGCTCAGCCAGCAGGCTCGTCGTACCGGGCGACGCCGCCGAAGGCCCCGAACCGCTCCGGGTGCTCGTCCACGTCGGAGGGCGAGTCGGGCCGCCAGAGCGGCATGTGCACCACGCCCGGTTCGAGGATGGTCCAGTCGCCGAAGAAGCTGCTGATCTCGGCGCGCGAGCGGAGCGTGATCTCGGTGGCGGTACGCGCCGAGAGCTTCTGCGCGTCGAGCATCTCCTGCGGCTGGTCCTCGAAGGTGGAGTGCGAGATGACCAGGTAGCTGCCCGGGGCGGCGGCGGCCCGCAGGGTGGCCAGGATGTCGCCCGGACGGTCGGCGTCCGGGATGAAGTGGACCACCCCGGCGAGCAGGATGCCGAGCGGCCGGTCGAAGTCGATCAGCCCGCTGGCCCGCGCCTGGTCCAGGATCAGCTTCGGCTCGCGCAGGTCGGCGTGGATGGCCGTGGCGCGGTCGTTGCCGGCGAGCAGCTCCCGGCTGTGCGCCACGGCGACCGGGTCGATGTCCACGTAGACGACCCGCGCCTCGGGGTTCGCCGCCTGGGCGACCTCGTGCACGTTGCCGACGGTCGGGATGCCCGAACCGATGTCGAGGAACTGGTCGATGCCGGCGTCCAGCAGCGCGCGCACGGCCCGGCGCAGGAACTCCCGGCCGGAGCGCATGGTGGCGGCCAGGTTCGGGGTCATGGCGGCGATCTGCTCGGCGAGCTGCCGGTCGATCTCGAAGTTGTGCGCCCCGCCGAGGAAGTAGTCGTAGACCCGGGCCGCGCTCGGCCGGCTCAGGTCGATCTCGGCGGGAAGTCCGTCCGGCGTCTGCATCGCTCGGTCCCCCAGGTCGTCGCCGCGGTGCGGGAGGGTGTGGGTCGCGTGCGGGCACGCGCAGGCGACACCGGCCGACCCGCGGATCGTGTGGTGCTGACTACTCTAGGCGCGTGCGGGCGGGTTCGGCAGATCCACTTTCGACGGAGCCGGCCGGTGGCCCGCCGTCGCCGGTCGACGGCAGGCCGACACCGGTCAGGCCGCCGACTCCAGCAGCAGCGACATGCCCTGGCCCACCCCGACGCACATGGTCGCCAGCGCCCGCCGGCCGCCCCGCCGGCGCAGCTCCAGCGCGGCGGTGAGCGCCAGCCGCGCTCCGCTGGCGCCCAGCGGGTGGCCGAGGGCGATCGCCCCGCCGTTCGGGTTGACGTGCTCGGCGTCCTCCGGCAGCCCCAGCTCGCGCAGCACGGCCACGGACTGAGCGGCGAACGCCTCGTTCAGCTCGATCACGTCGAGGTCGGCCAGGCCCAGGCCGTACCGGTCGAGCAGCTTGCGGGTGGCCGGCACCGGGCCCATGCCCATGATCCGCGGCGGTACGCCGGCCGCCGCCGCGCCGCCGATCCGCGCGAGGGGGGTGAGGTTGTACCGGGACACCGCGGCCTCGGAGGCGACCAGCAGCGCCACCGCGCCGTCGTTGACGCCGGAGGAGTTGCCCGCGGTCACCGTCCCGCCCTCGCGGAACGGGGTGGGCAGCGCGGCCAGCTTCTCCAGCGAGGTCTCCCGCGGGTGCTCGTCGACCTCGACCAGCTTCGTCTCGCGCCGCCCGGCGGGCACGGTCACCGGCACGATCTCCTCGGCGAACCGGCCGTCGGCCTGCGCCTTGGCGGCCCGCTGCTGGGAGCGGAGCGCGAACTCGTCCTGGGCGACCCGGTCGATGCCGTACTCGGCGGCGACGTTCTCCGCCGTCTCGGGCATCGAGTCGATGCCCCAGCCCTTCTTCATCAGCGGGTTGACCAGTCGCCACCCGATCGTGGTGTCGTACACCTCGGCGGTGCGGGAGAACGGCGTGGTCGCCTTCGGCATCACGAACGGGGCGCGGCTCATGCTCTCCACCCCGCCGGCGACCACCAGGTCGGCCTCGCCCGCGACGATGGAACGCGCGGCGGAGGCGAGGGCGTCCAGGCCGGAGCCGCAGAGCCGGTTGACCGTGCTGCCCGGCACCTCCTCCGGGAGCCCGCCGAGCAGCGCCGCCATCCGGGCCACGTTGCGGTTGTCCTCGCCGGCCTGGTTGGCGCAGCCGAGGATCACGTCGTCCGTCCGGGCCCAGTCCACCGAGGGGTGCCGGGCGACCAGTTCGCGGATCACGTGCGCGGCGAGGTCGTCGGGGCGTACCCCGGCGAGGGCGCCGGCGTACCGGCCGATCGGGGTGCGGATTCCGGCCACGAGGTATGCCACGGTCATCGGCGCTGTCCTTCGGGGGTGGGAAGGGGCTGGCGGGGTGGCGTCCGCCGGGTCGCGGGGACGCCCGGCAGCCAGAATATCCAGGCCGGAAACGGATAGGTTGACGGCATGGCCCGGGCCCAGTTCAGTGCAGAGAGCACCGGCAGCGGTGCGTTCGTCCGCCAGCCCAACCGGTTCACCGGTCGGGTCACCCCGCACTCCACGTCCCCGGAAGGCGGCGGCCCGGACGATCAGGACCGCTGGCCGCTGGAGGCGGGCCGGTACCGGTTGATCTGGTGCCGGGCCTGCCCGTGGGCGCACCGGGCCCGGATCGTCCGCAGCCTGCTCGGCCTGGAGGACGTGATCTCGCTCGGCACGGTCGACCCGATCCGGGACGAGCGGGGCTGGCGGTTCGCCCTCGACCCGGACGGCTTCGACCCGGTGCTCGGCATCGGCTTCCTCTCCGAGGCGTACCTGGCGACCGACCCGGACTACACCGGCCGGGTGACCGTGCCGGCGCTGGTGGACACCCGCACCGGGCGGGTGGTCACCAACGACTATCCGCAGCTCACGCTGGACTTCTCCACGGAGTGGCGGCGGTTCCACTCCCCCGGCGCGCCGGACCTGTACCCGGTCGAGCTGCGCCCGGAGATGGACGCGCTGATGGCCGAAATCCACCGGGACGTCAACAACGGCGTCTACCGGTGCGGCTTCGCCACCTCGCAGGAGGCGTACGACGAGGCGTACACGGCGCTCTTCGCCCGGCTGGACGCGCTGTCGGAACGGCTGTCGGGGCGACGCTACCTGATGGGCTCCTCGATCACCGAGGCGGACGTGCGGCTCTTCACCACGCTGGTCCGCTTCGACGTGGCGTACCACGGGCACTTCAAGTGCAACCGGCACAAGCTGACCGAGATGCCGGTTCTCTGGGCGTACGCCCGGGACCTGTTCCAGACCCCGGGCTTCGGCGAGACGGTCGACTTCGACCACATCAAGCGGCACTACTACGGCACCCACGAGGCGATCAACCCGACCCGGATCGTGCCGCTCGGTCCGGACACCTCGGGCTGGACGACGCCGCACGGGCGGGGCTGACCCTGCGGCGCACGGGCGCTCCCGGGTGCGTCGCACCCGAGTCGGCATATCCCCGGACAGCGAAAGGCCCCTCTTTCGCCGGCGCCGGACCGCCGGCGTCAGGGCTTGACGGCGAGGACGGGTCGGTCGGCGTCGAGCAGGATGCGCTGCGCCGCACTGCCCATGATCAGCTTGCCGACCGGTGAGCGGCGGCGCAGACCGATCACGATCACCGAGGCGTCGACCGTCTCGGCGACCCGCACGACCTCGTCGGCGAGCTCGCCGGCGTGCGGATCCTGGCGGACCTCGACGTCGACCCCGGCGGCTGTCGCACGCTGGACCAGCGCCTCCACCGTGGCGTCGCTCGCGACGGCCGCGCTGACCGGGGCACCCTCGCGCGGAGTGTTGAGGACCACCAGCGGTTCCTGTCGGCGGCCGGCCTCCTCGACGGCCGCCGTGAAGGCCGCGTTCCCTTCCGGCGTGGGGACGTAGGCGACGAGAACGGTCACACGAGCTCCTTGGTGGTGTCGTGGGATGCGGTATCGGGGTCGGGCACCGCCCGCCGGTGCCGAAGGGCTGCCCGGATCGGCGGGAGCAGGGCCACGAGCAGGAACACGACGAGCAGGGTCCCGGAGATCGGCCGGGTGAAGAAGCCGGTCGCGTCACCGTCGAAGATCAGCAGTGACCGGCGCAGCGAATCCTCCAGCAGCGAGCCCAGCACGAAGGCCAGCACCAGCGGGCCCGGGTCGAAGCCGGACTTCTTCATCAGGTACCCGAGGGCACCGAAGACGATCACCAGCACGATGTCGAAGACGTCGTTGTTCACCGTGTAGACGCCGACCAGCGTGATCAGCACCGTGATGGGCGCGAGGATCGTGGCGCGTACCCGCAGGATCTTCACGAACAGGCCGACGAGCGGGATGCTCATGATCAGCAACAGGATGTTGCCGATGTACATCGAGTTGACCACGCCCCAGAACAGCTCCGGTTCCTGGCTGACCAACTGCGGGCCGGGGCTGACGCCCTGGATCAGCAGCGCGCCGAAGATGACCGCCATCGTCGCGTTGGCCGGGATACCGAGCGTCAGCAGCGGGATGAACGACGACGTCGCGGCTGCGTTGTTCGCCGTCTCCGGCGCGGCGACGCCCTCGATGGCGCCCTTGCCGAACCGCTCGGGGTTCTTGGACCGCCGCTTCTCAAGCGCGTACGCGGCCAGCGAGGAGAGCGTGGCACCGCCGCCCGGCAGGATGCCCAGGACGAAGCCGAGGACGGATCCGCGGCCGATGGCGCCCGACGCCTCCCGGAGGTCCCTGCGGGACGGCCACACGTTGGCCACCGCCGTGGGCGCCTGGACCGCCCGGTGGCGCTCCTCGAGGTTGTAGAGGATCTCGCCGAGGCCGAACAGGCCCATGGCGATCGGGACGAAGTCCAGGCCGTCGGCGAGCGACAGGTTGTCGAAGGTGAACCGCTCCGCACCGGTGAAACTGTCCCGGCCGACCGTGGCCAGCAGCAGGCCGACGCAGGCGGCGATCAGCGCCTTCAACCGTCCACCGCTGCTCACCGTGGAGACCAGCAGGATGCCGAGCAGGGCGAGGGCCGTGTACTCGGGCGGGCCGAAGTCCAGCGCGAACCCCGCCACCAGGGGCGCGACCAGCGTGAGCGCGATGATCGAGACGGTGCCGCCGATGAACGAGCCGACGGCGGCGATGCCGAGGGCGCTGCCGGCCCGCCCCTGGCGGGCCATCGCATGGCCGTCGAAGACGGTCACCACCGAGGACGCCTCGCCGGGGAGCTTGAGGAGGACCGAGGTGATGGTGCCCCCGTACTGGGCTCCGTAGAAGATGCCGGCCAGCATGATGATCGCGGTCACCGGCTCGATGCCGAAGGTGACCGGAAGCAGGATCGCGATGGTCGCCGCGGGGCCGAGGCCGGGCAGGACGCCGATCAGCATGCCGATGACGACACCGATCAGGCAGTAGAGCAGGTTCGTCGGTTCGAGTACGACGCCGAAACCGTCGAGGACAGGGGCGAAGTCCACGGACCCTCCTAGAAGAGGTGCGGAATGGGGACGGAGAGGGCCGCCACGAAGATGAGGTAGAACGCCACCACCACGGCGAGGCTCGTGACGATCGACGTACGCCAGCCCTCCCGGCCGAGGAACCGCAACCAGACGAAGGTGAGCAGGGTCGCGGGGATCTCGAACCCGATGATCTGGATGACCGCGACGAACACCACCATGGTGGCCAGGCCGGCGAGGACCAGCCAGCTCGCCCCGGAGAAGCGCTCGGCGTCCGTCGTCCGCCTGGCCGCGGCGAGCAGGCCGAGGCCCAGCGCGACCAGCGCGGCGCTGACCAGCAACGGCCAGGTGCCGGACTCGGGGCTGCGGACGGTCCCGAGTCCGAGGCGGGTGGAGCCGACGAGCGCGGCGATACCGAGTGCGACGACAGCGGCGGCGGTGAGGACGTTGCTCAGCGGTCCGGCCGCGGGCGGCCGGCCCTCGTGCTCGGCCTCCTCCACCCGGTGGATCGCCTCCTCGAGGCTGAGTTCCTCGAGGGGAGTCGCCGGGCCGTCGGGCCCGCTGGACAGAACAGTCCCCGAGGGGGGCCCGGCGACCGGCTGGCCGCCGGGGCTCCCCTGGGTCGGCGCCCCACCGTGGGCAGCGGTCACTTCGCCCCGCCGAGGTTGATGCTGTACTTCTGGATCACGCCGCGGTACTTGTCCAGGTTTCCGGTCCACTGCTTGCGCAGCTCCTCGCCGTCGACCTCGTTCGGGGTGAGCTGGTTGTCCTCGTTGAACTTCTGGTACGCGTCGGCCTGGAAGGCCTTCTGGAACGAGGCGCGGAGGGCGTCGATGACCTCCTTCGGCGTGCCCTTCGGGGCGAAGATCGCCCGCGACTGCTGCACCGGCACGTCGTGGCCCGCCTCGACGGCGGTCGGGGTGTCGGGCAGGTACGACGGCCGCTTCTCGGCGAAGGTCACGATCGGGGTCAGCTTGCCGGCCTTGATCTGCTCGATGGCCTCACCGAGCTGGATCGAGCCGACGTCCACCTGGCCGCCGAGCACCGCGGTCAGCGTGGGCGACCCGCCGTCGAACGGGACGGCCTTGGCGTCGATGTCGGCCTGCGCGAACAGCAGCTCCTGGGAGAGCTGGCTGCCCGTGCCGACACCGGTGGTGCCGAAGGTGATCTGCCGCCCGGCCTTGGCCAGGTCGTCGACGGTCTTGAAGCCGGACTTGGGCGCCGTCACGAGTACGTAGTCGTCCTGGCTGATGCCGGTGACGATCTCGTAGTTGGCGATGTCGGGCGCCTGTCCCGGCGCGACGGCCAGCGGCGTGATGTAGGCCAGGCTGCCGTTGTAGACCATCAGGGTGTGCCCGTCGGCCTTCTCGCCGGCCAGCTCCTTGGCGGCCAGGGCGCCGTTCGCGCCGGGCTTGTTCTCCACGGTGACGGGGACACCGAGGTCGCCGGAGACCTGCTCGGCCAGCGCGCGGGCGATGAGGTCGGTGCTGCCGCCCGGGTCCTGGCCGACGAGGATCGTGATCGGGGACTTGCCCGGGAACTTCGCCTCGTCGCTGGATCCGGCGCCGACGTTTCCGCCACAGGCGGCGAGCGAGAGGGCCAGGGCGAACCCGGCACCCGCCGTCGCCCACCGGCGCACGCGGTTGATGCTCATGTCGTTCTCCTCTTAGCAGAGCCATGTTTCAGCAGTGGGCGCTGTGAGTGGGGTCACCGACGCCTGGATGACGGGAGCCTAGGAACCTCGGCTCATGCCTGTCCAAATCCAATGGAGCATCAATTGATACCTTCTTGACATGGCGTTCACGCTGGAGCAACTTCGCGGTTTCGTGGCCGTAGCCGACGAGCTGCACTTCGGCCGCGCGGCCGCCCGGCTGCAGATGACGCAGCCACCCCTGAGTCGTCAGATCCAGAAGCTCGAACGGGTGGTGGGTGCCCAGCTGCTGGAACGGGACAACCGCCGGGTCACCCTCACGGCGGCGGGCACGGCGTTCCTGGTCGAGGCCCGCCGCCTGCTCATTCTCGCCGACTCGGCACCGGAGCTGGCCCGGCGGGTCTCGTCCGGGGCCAGCGGCGTGGTCCGGATCGGCTTCACGGCCGCGTCGGCGTACGGGGTCCTCGGAGAGCTGCTCAACGACCTGAGCCGCGAGCTGCCCGACGTCGACGTCGACCTGACCGAGATGGTGACCCGCGAGCAGGTGGCCGGCCTACTCAAGGAGGAGGTCGACCTCGGGCTGGCCCGTCCGCCCTTCGACGAGGAGGCCTTCGGCTCGCGGCTGCTGCACCGGGAGGCGCTGCTCGTCGCCGCGCCCGTGGGTCACCGGCTGCTCGACCTGGGCCGGCCGGCGACGGCGGCGGACCTGGCGGGCGAGCCCGTCGTCATGCACTCGCCGACCAAGGCCAAGTACTTCTACGACCTGGTCGCGGGCGTCGTACCGATCGCCGCCGAGAACACCGTGCACACCGTGAGTCAGGTGCTCACCATGCTCTGGCTCGTGGCAGCCGGTCGTGGAGTCGCGTTCGTTCCCGCGTCCGCCGCCCGCCTGCCCATCGAGGGGGTGGGGTTCGTCCGGCTGGAGACACCCACACCCGAGCCGGTCGAGCTCCACCTGCTGTGGGCCAGGAGCTCGAAGAACCCGGCCCTGTGGCGGGCGCTCGCCGTGCTGGAGCAGCGAGACACGGTCTTGTGATACCTGGCAGGTATCGCTCAATGCGGAAGTGCTCTTGGACATGCATCGTCGGCGGTTCTTACCGTGACCCCGACCAACGTCCGCGCCGTCGCTCACCGCGGCGCGGACCCGCCGGACCCAAGGACACGATCACCGTGACGCTGCTGCCCCCGGACGTTCTCGCTGACCGGCTGAAGTCGGGCCTGCTCTCCTTCCCGGTCACCCACTTCGACGCCGACCTGCAGTTCGACGAGGCCCGGTACCGCGAGCACCTGGCCTGGCAGGCCAGCTTCGGCGTCGCCGGCCTGTTCGCCGCCGGCGGCACCGGCGAGGGTTTCTCCCTCACCTCGGCCGAGCTGGACCGCGTCGTGCGGGTGGCCGTCGACGAGGTGGCCGGCCGGGTTCCCGTCATCGCACCGGCCACCGGAGGCACCGCCGTCTCCGTCGCCCAGGCGCAGGCCGCCCAGGCCGCCGGCGCCGACGGCGTGCTGCTGTTCCCGCCGTACCTCACCGAGGCGAGCCAGAAGGGCCTGGTTGAGCACATCAGTGCCGTATGCCGGGCGACCGACCTGGGCGTCATCGTCTACAGCCGCGCGAACGCCGTGCTCACCGACGTCACCGTCGCCGAGATCGCCGACCGCAACCCCAACCTGATCGGCCTCAAGGACGGCGTCGGCGACATCGAGCAGATGACCCGCACCTACGCCCGGGTCGGTGACCGGCTGATCTACGTGGGTGGGCTGCCGACCGCCGAGACGTTCGCGCTGCCGCTGCTCCAGCTCGGCGTGAGCACGTACTCCTCCGCGCTGTACAACTTCCTGCCGGAGTTCGCGCTCCGGTTCTACGCCGCCGTACGCGCCCAGGACCGGCCGGCGGTCTACCAGATGCTCACCGACTTCGTGATCCCGTACCTGGAGATCCGCGACCGTTCCAAGGGCTACGCGGTCTCCATCATCAAGGCCGGCCTGACCGCGGTCGGGCGCAACGGGGGCCGGGTCCGACCCCCGCTGTCGGACCTGACCGAGACCGAGCTCGCCGAGCTGACCACCCTGGTCGAGAAGATCTCCTGACCAGCCCATCGCAACCGAGAGGACAGGGATGACCGGCCGCACCCCGACCGTGGCCCGTGTCGAGGCGGTGCCCGTCGCCGGGTACGACAGCATGCTGCTCAACCTCAGCGGCGCGCACGGGCCCTTCTTCACCCGCAACATCGCCATCGTCACCGACAGCGAGGGGCGGATCGGCGTCGGCGAGGTGCCGGGCGGCGAGGCGATCCGCCGGACCATCTCGGACGCCGGCGAGCTGCTCACCGGGCAGCCGGTCGCCCAGTTCGGCCGGCTGCTGCGCGCGGTGGCCGACCAGTTCGCCGACCGCGACGCCGGCGGGCGCGGGCTGCAGACCTTCGACCTGCGCACCACTGTCCACGCGGTGACCGCGCTGGAGTCGGCGCTGCTCGACCTGCTGGGTCAGCACCTCGGCGTGCCGGTGGCGGAGCTCCTAGGCGACGGGCAGCAGCGGGACACCGTCCCGATGCTCGGCTACCTCTTCTACATCGGTGACCGCCGCTCCACCGACCTGCCCTACCGCACCGAGGCCGAACCGGCCGACGACTGGGAGCGGCTGCGCCGGGAACCGGCGCTGACCCCCGACGCGGTCGTGGCGCTCGCCGAGGCGGCGCAGGCCCGCTACGGGTTCACCGACTTCAAGCTCAAGGGCGGCGTGTTCGCCGGCGAGCAGGAGGTCGCCGCGGTCCGCGCCCTCGCCGAGCGGTTCCCGCAGGCCCGGATCACGCTCGACCCGAACGGCGGCTGGCTGCTCGCCGAGGCCGTCGAACTCTGCCGCGACCTGCACGGGGTGCTCGCCTACGCCGAGGACCCGGTGGGCGCCGAGGGCGGATTCTCGGGCCGCGAGGTGATGGCGGAGTTCCGGCGGGCCACCGGGCTGCCGACGGCCACCAACATGATCGCCACGGACTGGCGCCAGCTCGCCCACGCGGTCCGGTCGAACGCGGTCGACATCCCGCTCGCCGATCCGCACTTCTGGACGATGCGCGGCTCGGTCCGCGTCGCCCAGCTCTGCCACGACTTCAACCTCACCTGGGGTTCCCACTCCAACAACCACTTCGACATCTCGCTGGCGATGTTCACCCAGGTCGGCGCGGCCGCACCGGGCGAGATCACCGCGCTGGACACGCACTGGATCTGGCAGGACGGGCAGGCGCTCACCCGCGCGCCGCTGCAGATCCGGGACGGGCGGATCGCCGTACCCACCGCACCCGGGCTCGGCGTGGAGCTGGACCGCGACGCGCTGGCGGCGGCGCACGAGCTGTACCTGGAGCACGGCCTCGGCGCCCGGGACGACGCGGTGGCGATGCAGTACCTCGTCCCCGGCTGGGCGTTCGACCCCAAGCGCCCCTGCCTGGTCCGCTGACCCGCTGCTTTCTGACGAAGGAGAGACATGACCACCGCCCCCGCAGTCCTCGACCGGATCGACTCGGTGACCCTCTCGTCCGTCACCCTCCCGCTGCCCACCGGGATCAGTGACGCGAAGGTCCTCACCGGCCGGCAGCGGCCGATGACGGAGGTCGCGTTCCTCTTCGCCGAGATCCGTACCGAGGCCGGGCTCGAGGGCGTCGGCTTCAGCTACTCGAAGCGGGCCGGCGGGCCGGCGCAGTTCGCACACGCCCGGGAGGTGGCCCCGGACCTGATCGGCGAGGACCCAAGCGACATCGGCCGCCTCTGGACGAAGCTCGTCTGGTCCGGCGCGTCGGTGGGGCGCAGCGGGGCCGCCACCCAGGCCCTCGCGGCGATCGACGTCGCGCTCTGGGATCTCAAGGCGAAGCGCGCCGGGTTGCCGCTGGCCAAGCTGCTGGGTGCGTACCGCGACTCGGTCCGCTGCTACAACACCTCGGGCGGCTTCCTGCACGAGTCGATCGAGCAGGTGCTGGAGAACGCGACCCGCACCCTCGAGTCCGGCGTGGGCGGTATCAAGATCAAGGTGGGTCAGCCGGACTCGGCGGAGGACCTGCGCCGGGTGCGCAAGGTGCGGGAACACCTCGGTGACGGCGTTCCGTTCATGGTCGACGCCAACCAGCAGTGGGACCGGCCGACCGCCATGCGGCTCGGCCGGTCCCTGGAGGAGTTCGGCCTGGTCTGGATCGAGGAGCCGCTGGACGCGTACGACGCGGAGGGGCACGCGCAGCTCGCCCGGTCGCTGGACACCGCCGTGGCGACGGGCGAGATGCTGACCAGCGTCGCGGAGCACTACGAGCTGATCCGCGTCGGCGCGGTGGACATCCTCCAGCCCGACGCCCCCCGCATCGGCGGCATCACCCAGTTCCTGAAGCTCGCCACGCTGGCCGACCACAGCAACCTGCAGCTGGCTCCGCACTTCGCGATGGAGATCCACGTGCACCTGGCGGCCGCGTACCCGCACGAGCCGTGGGTGGAGCACTTCGACTGGCTGTACCCGCTGTTCAACGAGCGCCTGGAGACCCGCGGCGGGCGCATGTACATCTCGGACCGGCCGGGTCTGGGCATCACCCTCAGCGAGCAGGCCCGCGCCTGGACCGTGGACCGGGTGGAGATCGCCGCGCCCCGCTGAACCACCCATCGCCAGCACTGGAGGAACCCCTGATGGCCGCAGTCCTCAGCATCGACCCCCGCACCGGTGAGGCGGTCGAGGAGGTCGCGCAGGAGACGACCACCACCGAGGTGGACCGGCTCTGCGCCGCCGCCCTCGCCGCAGCCCCCGGCCTGGAAGCGCTCGGCCGGGGCGGACGGGCGGCGTTGCTGCGCGCGCTCGCGGACGCGCTCGAAGCCCGGCGGGAGGACGTCGTCGCCGTCGCGGACCGGGAGACCGCGCTGGGCCCGACCCGGCTGAACGGGGAACTCACCCGCACCTGCTACCAGCTGCGCCTGTTCGCCGAGGTCCTGGACGAGGGCAGCTACCTCGAGGCGACCATCGACCACGCCGGCGACACCCCGATGGGCCCCCGCCCCGACCTGCGCCGGATGCTCGTGCCGATCGGCCCGGTCGCCGTGTTCGGCGCCAGCAACTTCCCGCTGGCCTTCTCCGTACCCGGCGGCGACACCGCCTCGGCGCTCGCGGCCGGCTGCCCGGTCGTCGTCAAGGCGCACGGGTCCCACCCCGCCACGTCGCAGCTGGTCTTCGACGTCCTCGAGGCGGCGGCGCGCAAGGCCGGCGCCCCGGACGGCACGCTCGGCCTGGTCCACGGCGTACCGGCCGGTGCCGACCTCGTCGCACACCCGGCGATCCGCGCCGTCGGCTTCACCGGCTCGGTCAGCGGCGGCCGCGCGCTGCTGGAGATCATCGAACAGCGCCCCGACCCGGTGCCGTTCTTCGGTGAGCTGAGCAGCCTCAACCCGGTCGTCGTCACGCCGCAGGCGGCCGCCGAGCGCGGCACGACGATCGGCACCGAACTCGTCGGCTCCTTCACCCTCGGCGGCGGACAGTTCTGCACCAAGCCCGGCCTGGTGTTCGTGCCGGCCGGCCCCGACGGCGACTCGGTGGTCGACGCCATGGCCGGGGCGGTCGGGTCGACGGCGGCGCCGGTGCTGCTCAACGAGGGCATCGCCACCGCGTACGGCCGCATCGCCGGCGGTCTCGCCGACGCGCCGGGCGTCGAGGTGCTGGCCCGTGGGGCGGAGCCGGACGGGACCGGCTTCCAAGCGGCGCCGCTGCTGCTGGTGACGTCGGCGCGGGAGCTGCCGGAGCAGGTCACCGAGGAATGCTTCGGGCCGGTCTCGGTGGTGGCCCGCTACGACGGTCCGGTCGAGCTGTTCGGCGCCCTGGCGGCCATGCCCTCGTCGCTGACCGCGACGGTGCTGCGGGGCCAGGGCGAGACGGAGCTGCCGCTGGCGGTCTCCGAGGCGTTGCGCCCGCGGGCCGGCCGGCTGATCTACGACGCCTACCCGACGGGCGTGGCCGTCTCCTGGGCCCAGCACCACGGTGGACCGTGGCCGTCGACCAACTCGCAGCACACCTCGGTCGGCACGACCGCGATCCGGCGGTTCCTGCGCCCGGTGACCTGGCAGGGGGCGCCCGCCGACCTGCTGCCGCCGGAGTTGACCGACGACTACCGCGACATCCCGCGGCGCATCGACGGCGTCCTGGAACTGCCTCGATGACCAGGAGTTCCGCGCCGGCGCCGTCGGTCGCCCACGGGCGACCGGCGGCCGGGCCCGCCCCGGTGCGGTGAGCCGCGCAGCGGCGGGCACGGCCGGGTGAACGGGGTCATCGGCGGCTTCGCCGCCCTGGTCGCGGTGATCGCCGTCGGCTGGGTCGTCGGCAGGACGGGCACGTTGGGTCCGGACGCCGGTGGGGTGCTTTCACGGTTGTCCTACTTCGTGGCCACGCCCGCCCTGCTGCTGCTCACGCTCGCGAAGGCGGACCCGGCGGCGCTGCTGTCGGCCGCCCTCGTGGCGACCGCGGGGAGCGCGATGCTCAGCGCGCTGCTGTACGTGGCGGTGGCCCGGTGGCGCTGGCGGCCGTCGCCCGCCCGGCTGGCGACCGGTGCGCTCGCCTCGTCGTACGTCAACGCGGGCAACCTGGGCGTCCCCATCTCGGTGTACGTCCTCGGCGACGCGTCGTTCGTGGCGCCGGTGCTGCTGTTCCAGGTGCTGGTCATGGCCCCGGTGGGGCTGGCCGTGCTCGCCGGCTCGCACACCGCGGGCGAGGCCCGGCCGGGCTGGCGGCTGCTCACCCAGCCGCTCCGCACGCCGGTGGTGGTGGGCTGCGGCCTGGGCGTGCTGGTCGCGGCAACCGGCGTGGACCTGCCGTCGCTGGTGCGGGAACCGGTCGAGCTCACCGCCGCGCTGGCGGTTCCGGCGGCGTTGCTCGCGTACGGCATGAGCCTGCACGGCGCGCCCCGCCCTGCGTCCGGTGACCGAGCGCCCCGGGTGTGGCTGGCCGTGGCGCTCAAGACCCTTGCCCAGCCCGCCCTGGCCTACGCGCTCGGTCGGTGGGTCGCCGGCCTCTCGGGGGTGGCGTTGCTGGCGGTCACCGTCACCTCGGCCCTGCCGACCGCACAGAACGTGTTCGTCTACGCCTCGTCCTACGACCGGGACACGCTGGTGGCGCGGGACGTTGTGCTGCTCAGCACCGTGCTGTCCGCTCCGGTGCTGGTCGGGATCGCCGTGCTGCTCGGCTGAGTGAGATGTCGTACGGGTATCGCCCCATGCCCGGCCGGACTTGGACAGGCATCGTCGGGGGCTCCTAGCGTGGAGGACGTGATCGTGGCGAGGAGCGGCCCGAGCGAGGACTGGGACGTCGTCCTCATCGGCGGCGGGATCATGAGCGCGACCCTCGGCGTCCTGCTCAGTGAGGTGCAGCCGGACTGGCGGATCGCCGTGGTCGAACGGCTCGACGAGGCCGGCCTGGAAAGTTCGCACGCGTGGAACAACGCCGGCACCGGCCACGCCGGGCTCTGCGAGTTCAACTACACGCCGCGGCGGCCGGACGGCACCGTGGACGTGTCGAGCGCCGTGCGCATCGGCGAGCAGTTCGTCGCCTCGCTGCTGTTCTGGGCCCGGCTCGTGGAGCGGGGGGCGCTCGGGCTGCCGGAGGCGTTCATCCGCTCGATCCCGCACCTCGGCCTCGGCCGCGGTACGGACGGTGTGGCGTACCTGCGGGCGCGGTGGGAGGCCCTGCGGGACCATCCGCTCTTCTCCGACCAGGAGTTCAGTGCCGACCCCGACGTCCTCGCCGGCTGGCTGCCGCTGATGTTCCACGGCCGGGCCGGGAACGAGCCGGTCGCGGTCACCCGCTCGGCGCAGGGCACCGACGTCGACTTCGGCGTCCTCACCCGGCAGCTGCTGTCGGCGCTAGACCGACGGGGCGGGGTCGTGCACACGCGCCAGGAGGTCACCTCCCTACGCCGGGACGGGGAGAGCTGGGTGGTGCGGGTCCGCGACCGCAGGACGGGGAGTCGCCGGCGGCTGCGGACCCCGTACGTCTTCGTCGGGGCCGGGGGTGGGACGCTGCCGTTGCTGCAGTCGGCCCGGGTGCCGGAGATCCGGCGGTACAGCGCCTTCCCGATCAGTGGCCAGTTCCTGCGGACCGACCGGCCTGAGCTGGTGGCGGCCCACCGGGGAAAGGTGTACGGGCATGCTGCTCCGGGCACGCCGCCGATCTCGGTGCCGCATCTCGACCTGCGGGTGGTCGACGGGCGCGAGGCGCTGCTCTTCGGACCGTTCGCGGCCTTCTCGCCCCGTTTCCTCACCCGGGGCCGGCTGACCGACCTGCTGCGGTCGGTCCGGCCCAGCAACCTCCCCGTCCTGTTGGCGGCGGCCCGGGACAACCGCTCGCTGGTCGCCTACCTGCTCCGGCAGGTGACCCAGTCCCCCGCCGCCCGGATGGCCGCGCTGCGCCGGTTCGTGCCGTCGGCGCGGGCGGACGGCTGGACGCTCATGACGGCCGGACAACGCGTTCAGGTGCTCAAGAAGACCGGGGGCCGGGGCACACTGGTCGGCTTCGGCACCGAGATCGTCACCTCGGCGGGGGGCTCGCTGGCCGCCCTGCTCGGCGCCTCCCCCGGCGCCTCGACCGCCGTGTCGACGATGCTCGACGTGCTCGCGGCGAGCTTTCCCGAGCGCATGCCGGAGTGGACGGAGCGGCTGGACCGGCTCGCGCCATCGACGCAGGCGATGCGGCAGTTCGACCCCGACCGGCTCCGCGACGCGGTGACGCAGGCCCGCCGGGTGCTCGGCCTGGTGCCGGTGCAGACCACGGTCCACCAGAAGGGAGCAGCAGCCTCGTGACCGCGGACCTCATCGGCCGGCTGCGGGAGGTGGTCGGGCCCGCCGGCGTGCTGAGCGACCCGGCGGATCTGGCGGGCTACCTCAGCGACTGGCGCAACGCGTACACCGGGACCGCCGCGGCCGTGGTGCGGCCCGGCAGCACCGAGGAGGTCGCCGGCGTCGTCGCCCGATGTTGCGAAGCGGGGGTCGTGGTGGTGCCGCAGGGCGGCAACACGGGGCTGTGCGGCGGGGCCGTCCCGGACTCGTCCGGCCGTCAGGTGGTGCTCTCCCTGACCCGCATGCGACGCATCCGCGACCTCGACGCCGCCAACCAGACCGTCACCGTGGAGGCCGGTGCGGTGCTGCGGTCGGTGCAGGAGGCCGCAGCCGCCGCCGGCCTGCTCTTCCCGCTCTCCCTGGGCGCGGAGGGAAGCTGCACGATCGGCGGCAACCTGGCCACCAACGCGGGCGGGACCGGCGTGCTGCGCTACGGAACGATGCGCGACCTGACCCTCGGGCTGGAGGTGGTGCTCCCCGACGGGCGGATCTGGAACGGGCTGCGCGGGCTGCGGAAGGACAACACCGGCTACGACCTCAAGCAGGTGTTCATCGGCGCGGAGGGCACGCTGGGGGTGATCACCGCCGCCGTGCTGAAGCTCTTTCCCGCCGTGCGGAGCCGGGCGACCGCGTGGGCGGCGCTGCCGGACCCGCAGGCGGCGGTCGACCTGATCGGCGTCCTCCGGGAACTCGCCGGCGACCGACTGACCGGCTTGGAGCTGATGTCCCGGCGCAGCGTGGAGTTCGTGCTGCGCCATTCGGCGGGCGCGCGCGACCCGTTCGGCGACCCCCACCCCTGGTACGCGCTCGTGGAGCTGAGCGACACCCTGCCCGTCGCCGGTCTCGACGCGGTGATCGAGTCGGCGCTCGGGGAGGCGTTCGAGCGGGGCGTGGTGCTGGACGCGGTCGTCGCCTCGAGCTCCGCGCAGGCCGCCGCGCTCTGGGGCCTGCGCGAAGGCATCTCCGTGGCGCAGAACCACGAGGGACCCAGCCTCAAGCACGACGTGAGCGTGCCGATCAGTCGGATCCCGGCGTTCGTGGAACGCACCGACCGGGCACTGGAGGCGGCCGTCCCGGGCATCCGGATCGTGACGTACGGCCACATCGGCGACGGGAATCTGCACTACAACCTCAGCAAGCCGGTGGGTGGCGACGACGACGAGTTCCGGGCGCGAGCCGGTGCCCTCGCCCGGGTCATCTACGACTCGACCTGTGCGTTCGACGGCAGCATCAGCGCGGAGCACGGGCTGGGCCAGTCGAAGCGGGAGATCGTCGCCGACTACAAGGACAGTCACGAGCTGGACCTGATGCGGGGACTCAAGCAGCTGTTCGATCCGCGGGGGCTGATGAACCCCGGAAAGGTGCTGCCGGGGCTGTAAGGAGCGTCACGCCGGTCGATCCTTCCACCTGTGCGTCGGCTGGGAGTACCGTCGCCAGGCGATGACCAACGTCTGGTACCTCACCGTTCGCCTGTATGTCGACCTCCGACTGCAGGCCAGCGGCGTCTGTCCGGCGCAGCCTCGTTCCTGACGCTGCCCCGTACCGACCGCTTCCGACAGACCTTGGACACATCCTCATGGCTTCCGCCCTGCGCAAGATCCCCTTTTCCGTGCAGATCCTGCTCGGCCTCGTGCTCGGCGTGGCGCTCGGCTTCCTCGCCCGCGCCAACGACCTCGCCTGGCTGACCAGCACCCTCGACACCGTCGGCCACCTCTTCGTCCAGCTGCTCAAGCTGGCCGTACCGCCGCTGGTGTTCACCGCGATCGTGGTCAGCGTGGTCAGCCTGCGCGGCGTCGCCAACGCCGCCCGGCTGGCGGTGAAGACGCTGCTCTGGTTCGGCATCACCGCCCTGATCGCGGTCAGCATCGGCATCGGCCTCGGCCTGCTCACCGACCCCGGCAAGGGCGTCACCCTCGACCTGTCCGGCGCGGCCGCGCCGAAGAAGACCGGCTCCTGGACCGACTTCCTCACCGGCATCGTGCCGACCAACCCGGTCGGCGCGTTCGTCGAGGGCAACGTGCTGCAGATCGTCTTCCTCGCCCTGGTGGTCGGCGCCGCCGCGCTGCTCATCGGCGAGGCCGCCGAGCCGTTCGTGGCGCTCAACCGCTCGCTGCTCGCCATCGTGCAGAAGGCGCTCTGGTGGGTGATCCGGCTCGCCCCGATCGGCACGCTCGGCCTGATCGGCAACGCCGTCGCCTCGTACGGCTGGGACCTGCTCGCCCCGCTCGCGAAGTTCACCACCGCCGTGTACGTCGGCTGCGCGATCGTGCTCTTCGTCGTGTACCCGGTGCTGCTGGTGGCGGCCGGCCGGCTCAACCCGCTGCGCTTCTTCGCCGGCGCCTGGCCGGCCATCGAGCTGGCCTTCGTCTCCCGCTCCTCGGTGGGCACCATGCCGGTGACCCAGCGCTCCGTCGAGCGGCTCGGCGTTCCCCGCGAGTACGCCTCCTTCGCGGTGCCGTTCGGCGCCACCACGAAGATGGACGGCTGCGCGGCGGTCTACCCGGCCCTGGCCGCGATCTTCGTGGCGCAGGTCTTCGGCATCCACCTGGGCGTCACCGACTACCTGCTGATCGCCTTCGTCTCCGTGGTCGGCTCGGCCGCGACCGCCGGCCTGACCGGCGCGATCGTGATGCTCACCCTGACCCTGAGCACGCTGGGCCTGCCGCTGGCCGGCGCCGGCCTGCTGCTGGCGATCGACCCGATCCTGGACATGATCCGGACCGCCACCAACGTGGCCGGCCAGGCCGTCGTGCCGACCATCGTCGCCGCCCGCGAGGGCACCCTCGACCGGTCCGCGTACGACTCGGCCGGCAAGCGTGACCTGGTCGACGCCGACGAGACCGAGCGGCCGACCCGGTCCGCCGACGAGCTGGCTCCCGTCCCCGCCTGACACCGCTGAAAGAGGAGGGCCCCACGCCTGGGCCCTCCTCTTTCGCTGGAGGAGGATCACCACATGAGTGCCCTGTTCACCCCGCTCACCCTGCGCGGCGTCACGCTCCCCAACCGGATCGCCATGGCTCCGATGTGCCAGTACAGCGCCGGTCCGGACGGCCTGCCCACCGACTGGCACCGGATCCACCTCGGCTCCCGGGCGGTCGGCGGCGCCGGGCTGATCATCACCGAGGCCACCGCGGTGGTGCCCGAAGGTCGGATCAGCCCGCAGGACACCGGGCTCTGGTCCGACGCGCACGTCGACGCGTGGCGACCGATCACCGCGTTCATCGCCGCGCAGGGCGCGGTGCCGGCCGTGCAGCTCGCGCACGCCGGGTTCAAGGCGTCCACGTACCGGCCCTGGGCCTCCCGTCGCGGCGGCGTGCCGGACGCGGAGGGCGGCTGGACGCCGGTTAGCCCCGGCACCGAGCCGTTCCTCCCCGACTACCGCCGGCCCAGCGCGCTGGACGAGGCCGGGATCGCGGCCGTGGTGGAGGCGTTCGCGGTCGCCGCCACCCGCGCGCTCGACGCCGGCTTCGCCGCCGTGGAGATCCACGCCGCGCACGGCTACCTGCTGCACGAATTCCTCTCCCCGCTGACCAACCACCGCCAGGACGGCTACGGCGGCGACCGGGCCGGACGGATGCGGCTCACCCTGGAGGTGGCCCGGGCGGTCCGGGCCGCGGTCGGCGAGTCGGTGCCGGTGCTGATCCGGATCTCCGCCACCGACTGGGTCGACGGCGGCTGGACGGTCGAGGACAGCGTGGTGCTCGCCGGCGAGCTGGCCGCCGCCGGGGTGGACCTGGTCGACGCCTCGTCCGGCGGCGCGGCGGCCCGGGCCAGCGTCCCGGTCGGCCCCGGCTACCAGGTGCCGCTGGCCACCCGGATCCGGCGGGACGCCGGCGTGCTCACCGGCGCGGTGGGCCTGATCGTCGAGCCGGAGCAGGCCGAGCAGATCGTCGCCGGCGGCGAGGCCGACCTGGTGCTGCTGGGCCGGGAACTGCTCCGCGACCCGTACTGGCCCCGCCGGGCCGCCGCCAAGCTGAGCGCCGAGCCCGGCTGGCCGGACCAGTACCTCCGCGCCTTCTAACCCCCCGCCCGGCCCGCCGGTCGGCGTTGATCATGGAGTTGGCGGCACGATCTGCCCGTGTTGCCCCCGCCAACTCCATGATCACCGGGCAGAGGCGGCGGGGCGGGGCCGGCGGGGCGGCTCAGCCCGCCAGGTGGGCCCAGCGCTCCTCCAGGTCGCGCCACGGGCCCTGCGCGGCCACCGTCCCGTCCACCAGCACCACCACATGGTCCGCACGGACCAGCGCGGCCCGCTTGGACGTCGACCCGACCACGGTCACCCCGTGCTCGCGCAGCGCCGACCAGAGCGCGAGCTCGGTGGTGACGTCCAGCGCGGACGACACGTCGTCGGCGATCAGCAGCTCGGTACGCGGGGCCAGCGCCCGGGCCAGCGCCAGCCGCTGGAGCTGCCCGCCCGAGAGCCGGGTCCCCTTGTGCCCGATGAGCAGCCCGAGCCCGCCGCCCGCCGCGGCCAGGTCGTGCTCCAGCTGGGCGGTGGAGACCGCACCAGCGGCGTCCACGTCGTGTCCGAGGGCGATGTTGTCGGCCACCGTGCCGGAGAGCACCCGGGGCAGTTGGCCCACGTACCCGACCTGGTTGGGGCGGAGGAACAGCTCCGGCTCGGTGACCGGCTCACCGTTCCAGCGCAGGGCGCCGGCGTGGTGGACGATCCCCGCGAGGGCCCGCAGCAGCGATGACTTGCCCGAGCCGACCGGCCCCACGACCAGCACCAGCTGTCCCCGTTCGACGGTCAGGTCGACGTCCCGGACGGCCAGCGTCCCGTCGGTGTGCAGCGCCCCGAAGCCGGCCAGGTCCAGCCGGCGCAGCGGGTGCCGCGGTGGCGGCTCCGGCGCGGGCGCGGTCCCGGCGGCCAGGTCCACCCCGGGCACCGACGCCGAGTAGCGGCCGATCCCCGTCATCGCCACCGTCCGCCGGGTCCACACCCGGGCCGACGGGTAGTGCGAGACCAGCGAGGCGGTGGTCCAGGCGAACCAGCGGGCCGCGCCGAGGGTGGAGACCGCCACCAGCGTGGCGCCGGCGGAGAGGCCACCGGCCAGGTAGAGCGCCCACGCCCCGATCGGCAGCAGCCCGCTCACCACCGACGGCGTGGATCGCGCCCACACCTGCATGGCGATCTCCCGGCGCTGCCGGTCGCTGCGGACCGTGTCCAGCGCGGCGAGATGGTCCAGCACCGGACGGGTGGCGCCGGCCAGCTTGACCGTACGGGCCGCGGAGAGCGAGGAGACCAGCGCGGTGGCGAACGCGGCCCGGGCCTTGACGGTGCCGCCGGCGGTCCGCTCCAGCCGCGGCCCGAACAGCGTCGCCGCCAGCCCGGAGACCAGCATCGTCCCGACGAAGAAGAGCGCCGGTACGAAGCTGCCGGTCACCGCGGTCATGGTGATCACGATCGCCAGCGAGATGAACTGGTCCATCAGGTTGTCGGCCAGCTGCACCACCCGGTCGGTGTCGCCGCCCTGGGCGACCACCTCAGCCGGGGTGTGGCCGCTGACCCGGCGCGGACCGGTCTGCCCGTGCACCAGGCGCAGGCTGATCCGCAGCATCTGCCGGATCCACCACTGCGGGAACCACAGGTTGGTCAGGTAGGGCAGCGGCAGGACGACCAGCAGCGCGGCCGCGATGCCGAGCGCCGGCAACCACGGGCTGCCGCCGTCGACCACCTCGGCCCAGAGCCACGGCAGCACCGCGCCGTCCAGCCCGAGCAGGGTCATCACGATGAAGATGCCGACCGAGACCAGCCCGTACCGCGGGTCGTTGGTGCCCAGCCGCAGGATCTCCCGCAGGGTCCGCGCGGGCGGCGGCGCGGGCAGCGGCGGCGGATCGGTCTTCGGTACGGCCACCGCGGCCGGCCGGGTCACCTCGACCGGCGCCGCCTCCGGCCCGATGTCGTCCCACGGCTCCCGCGGCCCGGGCAGCAGGTCAACCCCGCCCCGGGCGGCGCCGGCCGAGGCGTACGCGCTGGCGTGGCTGCTGGCCAGCAGCTCCGCGAAGCGGGCCGACTCGCGCAGCGGACCGGCCTCCAGCACCTCACCGTCGGCCATCATCACCACCTCGTCGCAGCGGCGCACCGACGAGAGCCGGTGGGCGATGACGATGCCGATCCGGTCGTCGAGCAGCCGTTCGGTGGCCTGCCGGACCCGGGTCTCGGTGACCGGGTCCAGCCGGGCGGTGGCCTCGTCGAGGATCACCACGTGCGGGTCGCGCACCAGGATCCGGGCGAACGCCACCAGTTGTTCCTGCCCGGCGGAGAGGACGTGCCCGCCCTCGCCGAGCTTCGTGTGCACGCCGTCGGGCAGCTCGGCGATCCAGCCGGCCAGCCCCAGCTCCTCCAGCGCCCGGGTGGCGTCGTCGAGCAGGTCGGGGTCGAAGAGCGCGACGTTCTCGGCGAGCGTGCCGGCCAGGATCTCGGTGCGCTGCGGCACCACGGCGATCCACCGGCGCAGCGCCTCGACGTCCAGATCCACCAGGTCGGTGTCGCCGAGGAAGACTGTGCCGCGTGGCACGTCCACCGCCCGGGTGAGCACCTTGGCCAGCGTCGACTTGCCGGAGCCGGTGCGGCCGACCAGGGCGTACGACCGGCCCCGGGCGAAGGTGAGCCGGATGTCGCGCAGCGCCGGCCCCCGGTCGTCGCCGCCGGACGGGTAGCGGAAGGTGAGCCCGCGGACGGTCAGGTCACCATCGGCCGGGGCGGCCCCGCCGGCCGGTTCCTGCCAGGCGTCCTGGAGCAGCTGCACCCGGGCCCAGGCGCCGAGCGCGTACTGGAGGTGCGGCACCCAGCGGGCGATGTGCTCGACGGTGGCGCCGAACGCGAGGGCGAGCAGCCAGATGGCGGTCAGCCGGGCGGCGTCGATCCGGCCGCCGGCCAGCGCCCACGCACCGGCGAGCACCACGGTGGCGATGCCGACCCGGATGGCGCCGGCGGAGATGGCGGTGACCCGGGCGGACATCCGGAACACCCGGCCACCCCGGGCGATCACCTCGGCGGCCCGTCGGGCGTAGAGGCGCAGCACGTACGGCCGGGCGAGGGTGGTGCGGACGTCGTCCTGGCCGTGCACCGCCTCCTCCATCACCGCGGCGAGATCCGACCAGGCCTCCTCCTCGGCCATCCGGGCCGGCGCGATCCGGGCGGTGGGGCGGCGCAGCACCCCGCCGAGGAGCGCGGTCAACAGGATCATCCCGACGCCCGCCGGCCACCAGACGATCAGGGCGCTGACCGTGGCGAGCAGGCAGACGGCGAGGCCCTGAACCAGCCGGACGCCGGTGTTCCGCATCTCGGCGGCGACCTGGTAGACGTCGTTGTCGATGCGGTCGAGCAGCTCGCCGACCGGGGTGGTCTCCAGGGTGGGCAGGTCCTGTCCGAGCGCCACCCGGCAGAGCCGGCGGCGGACGTCGGCGGACCAGTCGGCGGTGAGGCCGGCCATCAGCAGCCCGACCAGCAGGTCCGTGACCACGGCGGCGGCCAGCGCCACGGCCAGCGCGGTGAACCAGCCGGTGGACCGGTGCACCAGCACGGGACCGGCCAGCGCCGAGGCAGCCGCCTGACCGCCGGCGCCGAGCACGATCAGCAGGACCACCACGGCCATGCGGCGGGGCGCGGTCGCCCACAGGTCACGGAGCAGGCGCATCGGACATCCCCCGGCAGTCGATGGCGGAAGTCCCAGCCTGCTCTGTGCCCCCGGGGCCACTCAACGCATTTACGCCGTGCCGGTCAGGTCTGGGCGACCCGGCGGACGATGCCGAGCAGCGCCTCCTGCACGTCGTCGATCGGCCGGTCGGGCTGGAAGACCAGCCAGTCCACGGCCACCACCAGCCCGACGCCGAACAGCGCCGAGCTGGCGGTCCGGACGTCCAGGTCGGCCGGGAGGTCGCCGCTGGCCACCCCGGCCCGCACGGTCTCCGCGATCACCTCGATCGCCTCGCCGCGGAGCAGCCGCAGGGTCTGCTGCCACTCCCGGTTCGTCCGCCACATCTCCGACAGCAGCAGCTGGGCGAAGGCCCGGTAGCGGCGGATGTACTCCAGCTCGGTCCGGACCAGGGCGGCCAGCGCCTCCCGCGGCGGCAGCCCGGCCACCGCGGCCCGGAAGTCGGCGGTGAGCAGGCCGATGCCGTGCCGCAGCAGCTCCTCGAAGAGCACCGTCTTGGACTCGAAGTTGTAGTAGACGGTGCCCTTGGCCACCCCGGCCCGGGCCGCGATGTCGTCCACACTGGTGGCGGAGAAGCCCTGCTCGGCGATGAGTTCCACCGCCGCCACGAAGAGGCGCTGGCGGGTGTCCTCCCGCCGCCGCGACCGTCCGTCCGTCACTGGTCCTCCCCGTCGACCCGTCCGGCACGCGCCGGTGGGCCGGCCCGTGCCGGCGTCCGGTGTCAGCACTGTGCGGCCCATCAGCATCCTCACATGGTCAGTTCGGGGTGGAGCTTGGCCGGGGTGAGCCGGCGGGACCGGCGCGCCGCGCCGATGGTCAGCACCATCGCGCCCACGCCGAACGCGGCGAGGACGACCGCACCGGTGACCACCGGCCCGGCCGGCCCGCCGTTGATGGTGTGCCGGAGCCCGGCCACCACGTACGTCATCGGCAGCCACGGGTGGATCGCCTGGAAGAAGCCCGGTGAGGTCTGCACCGGGTAGGTGCCGCCGGAGGAGGTGAGCTGGAGCATCAGCAGGGCCAGCGCGGCCAGCCGGCCGGCGGGGCCGAGCGCCACGCCGAGCAGCTGCATGATCGCGGTGAACGAGAGCGAGGTCAGCACCAGCAGCCCGAGGGTGGCCACCGGGTGCACCGAATCCAGGCCGAGCACCAGGGTGACCACGGTGAAGAGCACCCCGGATTGGGCCAGCCCGATGGCCGCGGCGGGCAGCCAGCCGGCGAGTGCCACCCGCCAGCCGGGCGCGTCGGACATGACGTGCCGCCGGTTGACCGGGCGGAGCAGCATGTACGTGATCATCGCGCCGACCCAGAGCGCCAGGGCCAGGAAGTACGGGGCGAAGCCGACGCCGTACGAGCCCGCGGGGTGCTGCGCGTGGCGGATCAGGCCGACCGGGTCGCCGAGAATCTTGGAGCGGCTGTCCGCGTCGTGGTAGCCGGGCAGCTTCTCCGCCCCGGCGGCGAGCCCGTCGGCGAGGTCGCCGGCACCACCCTCGAGCGTGGTCAGTCCGGCGGCGAGCCGGTGGCTGCCGCTGCTGAGCTGGGCCAGGCCGCCGTCGAGCTGGCGCGCGCCGGTGGCGAGCCGGTAGAGCCCGCCACGGAGCTGGTCGGCGCCGTCGGCGGCGTCGCCGAGCCCGTCGCGGAGCCGGGCGCTGCCGTCGGCGAGGGTGGTCAGTCCGTTGGCGAGCTGGTCCACCTTGGCCCGGGCGGCGGCCACGTCGTCGGCCAGGTGCGGCGCGTCGGCGGCGATCTTCCGGGCGGTGGCGGCCACCTCGGTCATCTGCTTCTTCAGCGCGGCCAGGTCGGTGTCGTCGAGGGTGGACCGGACGGCCTTGGCGGCGGTGACCGCCTGGTCGGCGGCCTGCTGTGCGGCGATCACGCTCGGGTCGTCGGCCAGTTCGGGGTGGGCCGCGACGAGCGCGTCGAGCCGGTCGCGGACCTTCTCCGCCTGGGTCACCGCCTCGTCCGCCCTGGCCGGCAGGGCGTCGATGCCGTCGGCGAGCGACTGCGCGCCGTCGGCGATAGCGGTGGCGGAGCGCTGGATCGTCTGCGCGTTGTCCCGCAGCAGCGGCTCGATGCTGTCGGCGGCGCCGTCGACCCGGTTGGCGACGGCCCGGGTGGCGGTGGCCGCCTGTGCGGTGCCGTCGGCGATCTGCGCCGCGCCGGTCTGGAGCTGGTCGAGCCCATTGGCGAGCTTGTCCGCGCCCTGGGCGGATCGGTCGAGCCCGTTGGCGAGCTGCCCGGCGCCGTTCTCGGCGTCGTCCAACCCGTTGGCGATCTTTCCGGCGCCGTCCTGGGAGGTGCCGAGCCCGTCGGCGATCTTCCCGGCCCCGTCGGCGGCCCGGCCGGTCTCGGCCTTGGCGTCGGTGAAGCCGATCAGCATCTTGTCGAAGTACGACCCGGCGGCGCTCTCCGCGGCGGCGGCCCGGATCTCGCTGAACGCGGAGCGGGCGAGCAGGCCGGAGAGGTAGTTGGTGGCGTCGTCGTTGACCACCTTCAGCTCGCCGCGGCGGGCCGGCTGGTCCGGGTCGGGGCTGGCGGCGAGGCTGGCGGAGAAGTCCGCCGGGATGGAGAAGACCAGGTGGTAGCGGCCGCTGCGCAGACCGGCGGTGGCGTCGGCCGGGTCGGTGACCGTCCAGCCGAAGACCTTGCGGTCGAGCAGTTCGTCGGTGAGGTCCTGACCGGCGTGCACCTCGGTGCCGTCGCCGGCCTTGGCCGGCCGGTCGGCGTTGACCAGGGCCACCGGGATGCGGTTTAGGTTCCCGTACGGGTCCCAGAAGGCGTAGAGGTAGAGGGCTCCGTAGAGGAGCGGGATGACGGTGAGGACGGCGAGCGCGGCGCGCGGCAGCCGGCCCCGGGTCATCCGGCGCAGCTCGAAGAGCGCGAGACGAATGACACTCATGCGGTCACCTCGGGGGTCTGGTCCTGCGCCGCCGACCGGGGGGCGACGAGGGCGGGGA
>NZ_QGGF01000609.1 GCF_003857015.1 Micromonospora globispora
GGGCCCCGGCCAGGCCGGCCAACTCGGCCACGAGCAGGGCGACGGCGAGCTGCCCCTGCTGGCGACGCAGCGGGCGCAGGTCGGCGGCGACCACCCACCGGCTGCCGTCCGTCCGTTGGGCGACCAGTACCCGCAACGGCCGGTCGTCGCCCGCCGTGGTGTCGAAGCGGCCCGGCCGCCGCCGCACCGCCTCGTCGAGGACCCGTACCAGCGCCGGTGACGCGCTCGGGGTCACCTCGGGAGCGGCGGCGTCCCGGCCCGGACGCTGCCGGGCGAGGAACTGGCCGGGCGGCGGGTCGTCCACGTCCTCCGCCATGGTCAACACCTGGGTGAGCTCGGCGTCGACCGCCCGCGACTCCTGACGGCTGGTCAGCACAAACATCAACGCGCCGACCAGCAGCAGGACGATCCCGATCGCCCCGGCCGTCTGGGCGACGCTGCGCCGGCGGGCACGGGTCAGCCGGGCCTCGTCCACGGCCGCCTCAGCCCGCGCCGAGCCGGTAGCCCAGCCCGTGCACGGTACGGACGGCGTCCCGGCCCAGCTTGCGGCGGAGGTGGTGGACGCAGGCGTCGACCGTGCCCGGCGCGTCCGCGTGCTCGAACGCAGCGCTGAGCAGCTCGCCGCGGGTGAAGACCTTCGTCGGTCGGCCGGCCAGGGCGTGCAGCACGGCGAACTCGCGGGCCGACAGCGGGATCTCCTCGGCACCATCGAGCACCCGGCGGTTGTCCACGTCCAGCCGGCGCCGGCCCAGCGGCAGCCAGCCCGCCGCGTCCGGGTGCCGCCGGCGCAGCGCGCGGAGCCGGGCCAGCAGCTCGGCCACCTCGAAGGGCTTGACCAGGTAGTCCTCGGCGCCGGCGTCCAGTCCTGCCACCCGGTCCTGGACCGCGCCCCGCGCGGTGAGCAGCAGGACGGGGCAGGTCACGCCACGTGCGCGCAGCCGGGTGACCAGCTCCAGCCCGTCCAGCACGGGCAGGCCGCGGTCGACCACCATGAGCTCGTAGTCGCGGGTCAGCGCGTGGTGCAGGCCACTGTGCCCGTCGTTGGTTACGTCGACCCGATACCCCTCCTCGTCGAGGAGGTCGGCGAGCAGGCCGGTGAGCGCACGGTCGTCCTCGACCAGCAGCAGGCGGGGCCGGGTGCTCTCCACCCGCCCAGTATTCACCCGGTCACCGGACGGGCCGGTCGGCCGGGGTCGGCCGAAGGGGACCCGGCAGGAGCCACCGGGCCCACGGGCCGAGTCGCGGCTCAGTCCTCGGCGGGGATGGGGTCGTCGTACTGGCCGGGCGGGCCGCTGTGCAGCACGCCGTCCACCTCCGGCCAGGCGTTCGGCGCGCACCCGTGCAGGCCGAGCGTCTGCTGCTGCATCACCGGGGCGGGCCCGCCGGCCTGCGGGCACAGTTCGTGGTTCCGGCCCAGCCGGTGGCCGACCTCGTGGTTGAGCAGGTACTGACGGTAGTGGTCGAGATCGGGGAACTGCGGCACGCCGTGCACCCACCGGGCCACGTTGATCACCACGTCGTCGCCGTTACGGCAGGAGGTGTAGTGGTCGGTGGTGTCAGCGCAGAGCTCGCCCCGGGTGACCGGGGTGGTCAGCAGCACGGTGAAATCGGCGGGGCCGTCCGGGCCCACCCGTTGCAGTCGCCACTCGCCGCCGCCGGTCCAGCCGCGCGGGTCGGCCAGGGTCACCGCCACCTCCCGGCCGAAGCGTTCCACGTCGACGCCCTCGATGCCCTCCTCGACCGCGACCCGGTAGCGGAGCAGTTGGCCCCTCCGGCCGGCCACCGTGCCCCGGGCCGTGGCGGTGCGGAAGCTGCCCGTACCCCGGGGCGGGTAGGTGAGGGCCGGCGTGGTGCGGCTCGGGACGGGTATCGGGGCACGGGGCGGCGTACCCGACGGGCGGGCGGAGGCCGGGCCGGCCGACCGGGCAACCGCCGCGATCAGCAGCTCCGGACCGCCGCGCCGGGCGGCGTACCCGCCGGCGGCCAGCCCGACCACGACCACCAGCGCCAGCAGGGTCAGCGGGCCGGGGCGGGACGCCCGGCGTCGCCGGTGCAGCCCGCTGTCCCGCCCGGTACGCCCGCCCACATCGATCTCCGTCCGTCGCGCCGCCCCCGATCCAGCGAGGAGTACGGACGACGGACGCGGATGGTTGACCGGCAGCGGGGAATCCTCGGCGGCCGGGGTGAGGGCGGTCACCAGTCGCGGGGACGGGTACGCCGGTACCGTTCCGGACGGGTCGGCGCCCGGACGGTCGCCGCGGCGGAACGACCATCGAGGAGGGGACCGACCCGTGCCGAACGCCGAGGACCTGGTCACCGACGCTCTCGCGGCGGCGCGCGGCACCGACGTACGCGAGGCGGAGCGGGCGCTGGACCGGCTGGTGGTCGGTGCCGGACCGGCGGTGGACGCGGCCCTCCTCGCCCACCTGGTACGCGCCGTGGGCCGTCTCTGGCCGCGCGGCTGGCAGCCGGTCGACCTGGACCGAATCGCCACCCGGCGGCTCGACCCGCGCGCCGCCCGGCTGGTCCGCCACGCGGCCGGGGGCCAGCGACGCCACCAGCCCGACCCGGTACCGCAGTGGTTCGACGACCAGCTCCGGGAGTTGGGCGCGCGGTGGGACGACGACGCCGACTGGCTCAGCCGGTGGGCGGCCGGCGAAGGGGTGGACCGGATCACCGCCCTGCGGGACGCGGTGGACGCCCTCGCCCTGGTCGAAGGGCTGCCGCCGATCGCGGTGCTCCGCCCGCCGCCCGGCGCTTCCGCCGCCGCACCGCGGGTCACCCCGCCCGCCTCCGGCTCGCGAATGCTGGACCGGGTCCGGGCGCTGCTGGCCAAGGCGGAGTCGACGACCTTCCCCGCCGAGGCGGAGGCGCTGACCGGCAAGGCGCAGGAGCTGATGGCCCGGCACAGCATCGACGCGGCGCTGCTCGACGCGTCCGCCGAGCGACCGGACCAGCCGGGCGGGATTCGGTTGAGCACCGACGCCCCGTACGCGGCGGCGAAGGCGCTGCTGGTGCAGGAGGTGGCTGCGGCCAACCGGTGCGAGTCGGTCTGGTCCGACGACCTCGGCTTCGCCACCGTGCTCGGCTTCCCGGCCGACCTGGCGGCGGTCGAGCTGCTGCACACGTCGCTGCTGGTGCAGGCCACCGCCGCGATGCTGCGCGGGCGGGGCGAGCGGCGGGCGAGGGCGAGCAGCCGGCGCACCCGCGGCTACGACGAGTCGTTCCTGAACGCGTTCGCGCTGCGGATCGGCGAGCGCCTCCGGGCGGCCAGCGAGGCGGCGAGCCGGGTGGCCGCCGAGGAGCGGGGCGGCGAGCGGCTGCTGCCGGTGCTCGCCGCCCGGTCCGGCGCGGTCCGGGAACGGCTGGACACCCTCTTCCCCGGGGTCACCCGGGCCCGGCTGACCGTTCGGGACGAGGAGGGGTGGACCTCCGGCACCTCGGCCGCCGACCGGGCCTCCCTCGACGTCGGCGCTCCGGCTCGCAAGCCGGTACGCCGGGGCCGCTGACCCTTTTTCGAGATTCTTCGCGGGAGGATGTCGGGAACGGCGCCTCGGCTCCGACCCCTTGCCGAGAGGCGCCACAGCCGTGGCCCGTACGCGAGGAGCGCACCGTGAAGTACATGCTGCTGATCTGGAACCGGCCCGGCTTCGTCGAGGAGCTCTCCGAGCAGGAGCGGAACGCCATCTTCGGCGAGGTCGACGAGATCATGAAGGAGCTGACCAAGTCCGGCGAGCTGGTCGGCGGGCAGGCGCTGGCCGACCCGTCGCAGACCCGGACGGTCCGGTCGGTCGGCGGTCGCGCGGAGATCACCGACGGGCCGTTCATGGAGAGCAAGGAGCAGTTCGCCGGCTATCTGATGGTCGACTGCGAGAGCCCGGAGCGGGCCGCGGAGATCGCCGCGAACTGGCCGGACGTGCGGCGGGGCTTCGGGGTGCTGGAGGTGCGGCCGGTCATGGACGAGGCCGGGACGGAGATGTGACGACCCTCCACCGGGACGCCGAGGACCTGCTGCGCACCCTGGCGCCGCAGGTCCTCGGCGTCCTCGTGCGCCGGCACGGCCAGTTCTACGCCTGCGAGGACGCGGTGCAGGAGGCGCTGCTCGCGGCCGCCGTGCAGTGGCCGGAGCAGGGCGTACCGGAGCATCCCCGGTCGTGGCTGGTCACCGTGGCGACCCGCCGGCTGACCGACGAGTGGCGCAGCGAGCGGGCCCGCCGGGACCGCGAGGTGGCGGTGGCGGTCCGGGAGCCCGCGTACGCGGCGGTGGCTCCGCCGGCCGACGAGGAGCCGCCGGCCGAGGACGACACGTTGAAGCTGCTCTTCCTCTGCTGCCATCCGGCGCTGACCGTCTCCGCACAGGTGGCGCTGACCCTGCGCGCGGTCGGCGGGCTGAGCACCGCGCAGATCGCCCGGGCGTACCTGGTGCCGGAGGCGACGATGAGCCAGCGGATCCGTCGGGCAAAGCAGCGGGTCGAGGCGGCTGGCGCCCGTTTCGTCCTGCCCTCGCCCGCCGACCGCGACGAGCGGCTCGGTGCCGTGCTGCACGTGCTCTACCTGGTCTTCAACGAGGGCTACACCGCCTCCAGCGGACCGGACCTGCACCGCGCGGAGCTGATCGGGGAGGCGATCCGGCTGGCCCGAGAGCTGCACCGGCTGCTCCCCGACGACGGCGAGGTCAGCGGCCTGCTGGCGCTGATGCTGCTCACCGACGCGCACCGGGCCGCCCGGACCGGGCCGACCGGCGAGCTGGTGCCGCTGGCCGAGCAGGACCGCAGCCGGTGGGACCGGGCCGCCATCGAGGAGGGGATCGCGCTGGTCACCGACGCGCTGACCTGGTCGCCGCCGGGGCCGTACCAGCTTCAGGCGGCGATCGCCGCGGTGCACGCCGAGGCGCCGTCGGCGGCGGAGACCGACTGGCGGCAGATCGTGGCGCTGTACCGGCTGCTGGCCCGGATCGCACCGAACCCGATGGTCACCCTGAACCAGGCGGCGGCGGTGGCCATGGTGGACGGCCCGCGCGCCGGGCTCGCCATGTTGGCGCCGCTGGACTCCGACGAGCGGACGGCGGCGCACCACCGCCTCGCCGCCGTCCGCGCCCACCTGCTGGAGCTGGCCGGCGAGCGGGAGGCGGCGCGGGCCGCGTACCTGGCCGCCGCCCGGGGCACCACGAGCCTGCCGGAGCGGCGTTATCTGGAGGTACGCGCCGGCCGGCTGGCGACCGACCGATGAGTTCGCGCGCCGGCCATGCTCAGACCCGGCACTCCCGGGTCAGCCGCGGGGGGATGTCGACGAAGGTCGAGCTGAGCCACTTCACCGGGTTGTCCGACCTGGCGCCGGCGTCGATGCGGGTCGCCGTGTCGGCGATCAGCGCCTTGATCTCCGGGTCCTGCGCCCGGGCGGCCTGGGCCCGTACGTCGTCGGCGAGGTCGGCCAGGTTGCCCTTGAGTTGGCCGTTGATCTGCTCCGGGGTCAGCTTCCGCCGGGTGGCCTCGGTGGAGTCGGCGGCGATCTCCCGGCTGCCGGCGATGATCAGCTTGTCGACGGCGGCGCAGACGGCGGCGGTGTTGGCCGCGGTCACCGGGGACGGCGAGGCGGTCGGGCCGGCCTCGGCGGAGGCGCTCGGGGCGGCAGCGGTCGTGCCGGTCGGCGCGGCGCTCTCCTCACCCGTGGCCTGGCAGCCCGCGCCGAGCGCGGTCAGGGTCACCAGGGCGGCGGCCCGGATCGCGGTGGTGGTCGTCATCGTTCTCCCGTACGGTCGTCGGCCGTCGACGGACGGCCCTGATCGGCGCACAGCCCGCCGGGCCGGCAATGCCGGCCCGGCGGGGCGCAGGTCGTACGTCAGCTCTTGAAGGCGTCCTTGACCTTCTCGCCGGCCTGCTTGAGGTTGGCGCTGGCCTGGTCGTTGCGACCCTCGGCCTCGAGCCGCTCGTCGTCGGTGGCCCGGCCGACGCCTTCCTTGACCTTGCCGGCCGTGTTCTCGGTCGCGTTGTCAATTTTGTCGTCGATACCCATCGGAACCTCCACTCAGCGTATCGGTACGAGATGGATGTACCCCTCCGCCCGATTGCTCAACCGTCCGTCACCACCGGCGACCCCCGACGACGCCGCCGGTGGCGGATCGCGGACCGGCGGCGTCGTCGCTGCTCAGGCGACCGGCCGGAAGCGGCGCAGCCGCAGGCTGTTGGCCACCACGAAGACCGACGAGAACGCCATCGCGGCGCCCGCGATCATCGGGTTGAGCAGCCCGGCGGCGGCCAGCGGCAGGGCGGCCACGTTGTAGGCGAAGGCCCAGAACAGGTTGCCCTTGATGATCCCCAGGGTCCGCCGGGAGAGCCGGATGGCGTCCACGGCGGCCATCAGGTCGCCCCGGACCAGGGTCAGGTCGGACGCCTCGATCGCCACGTCGGTGCCGGTGCCCATGGCCAGGCCGAGGTCGGCCTGGGCCAGCGCGGCGGCGTCGTTGATGCCGTCGCCGACCATCGCCACCGTCCGCCCCTCGCCCTGGAGGCGCTTCACGACGTCCACCTTGTCGGCCGGCAGCACCTCGGCGATCACCTCGGCGATGCCGACCTCGGCGGCCACCGCCCGGGCGACCGTGGCGTTGTCGCCGGTGAGCAGCACCGGGGTGAGCCCCAGCTCGCGCAGCCGGGTCACCGCGGCCCGGCTGGTCGGCTTGACCACGTCGGCCACCGCGAGGACGCCCCGGGCCCGGCCGTCCCAGCCGGCCAGCACCGCCGTCCGTCCGGCGCCCTCCGCGTCGGTCACCGCCCGCGCGACCTCCTCCGGTACGTCCAACCCGCGTTCCCGCAGCAGCCGCAGCCGGCCGACCACCAGGTCCCGGCCGTCCACCGACCCGGTGACGCCGAGCCCTTCGACGTTGGCGAAGCCGGTGACCGTCGGCAGGGTGCCCGCCTCCGCCGCGCCGGCCGCGATCGCCTGGGCGATCGGGTGCTCGCTGGCAGCCTCCAGCGCGCCGGCCAGCCGGAACAACTCGTCGGCGTCCTGGTCGGCGGCGGGAAGCACGTCGACCAGCGTCATCTTCCCGGTGGTCACGGTGCCGGTCTTGTCCAGCACCACGGTGTCCACCTGGCGGGTGGACTCCAGCACCTCCGGCCCCTTGATCAGGATGCCGAGCTGGGCGCCCCGGCCGGTGCCGACCAGCAGCGCGGTCGGGGTGGCCAGGCCGAGGGCGCAGGGGCAGGCGATGATCAGTACGGCCACCGCGGCGGTGAACGCGGCGGTCGGCCCCGCACCGGCGCCGAGCCACCAGCCGAGCGTGCCGGCGGCGAGGGCGATCACGATCGGTACGAAGACCCCGGAGATCCGGTCGGCGAGCCGCTGGACGGCCGCCTTGCCGGTCTGCGCCGCCTCGACCAGCTTCCCCATCTGGGCGAGCTGGGTGTCCCCGCCGATCCGGGTGGCCCGGACGACCAGCCGGCCGCCCGCGTTGACGGTCGCGCCGACGACGGTGTCGCCCGGCCCGACCTCGACCGGTACCGACTCTCCGGTGAGCATGCTGGCGTCGACCGCCGAGGTGCCGTCGGCGACCACGCCGTCGGTGGCGACCTTCTCGCCGGGGCGGACCACGAACCGGTCTCCCACCACGAGCTGGTCCACCGGGATGCGGGTCTCCTGCCCGCCGCGGAGCACCGCGACGTCCTTGGCGCCCAGTTCCAGCAGGGCGCGCAGGGCGGCGCCGGCGGTCCGCTTGGAGCGGGCCTCGAAGTAGCGGCCGGCGAGGATGAACACGGTCACCCCGGCCGCCGCCTCCAGGTAGATGTTGCCGGCCCCGTCGGTACGGGTGATGTCGAACCGGAACGGGTGGGTCATCCCCGGCATCCCGGCGTCGCCGAGGAAGAGCGCCCAGAGCGACCAGCCGAACGCGGCCAGCGTGCCGAGCGACACCAGGGTGTCCATCGTGGCGGCGCCGTGCCGCAGGTTGATCCAGGCGGCCCGGTGGAACGGCAGCCCGCCGTAGACCACGACCGGGGCGGCCAGGGTCAGCGACAGCCACTGCCAGTAGTCGAACTGCCAGGCCGGCACCATCGCCAGCAGGATCACCGGTACGGCCAGCGCCACCGACACCCACAGCCGGGTCCGCAGGCCGCGCAGCTCGTCCACCGGCTCGGCGGCGGGTTCCGTGCCGGCCGGCGTGGGCGGAGGCGGCAGGACGGCCGTGTAGCCGGTCTTCTCGACCGTGGCGATCAGGTCGTCCGGGGTGACCTCGTCGGCGTACCGGACGGTGGCCTTCTCGGTGGCGTAGTTGACCGTGGCCTGGACGCCCTCCATCCGGTTGAGCTTCTTCTCGATCCGGGCGGCGCAGGAGGCGCAGGTCATGCCGCCGATCGCGAGTTCGATCTGGTTCGGCGCGACCGGCAGGGACTTGGCGGTCGATGTCATCGCTGCACCTCCTGTCAATTGTGCCCGTGACCGGGTTCGCCGTGCCCGGCGTCCACGGTCGGTGCGGTGGTGGGGGCCGGCGGGCTGGTCGCCGGTGCGCCGGGTTCGCCGGTCACGACGGTGAACTCGGCGGTGTGCACCGCGTCGCCGTGCCGGAAGTCCAGGTAGAGGCGGTAGCTGCCGGCCGAGGGGATTTCGGTCGCGAATCGGATCTCCGGCCCGGCGGGGGTGCGCCCGTCACCGGGCGCGCCATCCGGGTGGACGTGCAGGTACGCCAGGTCACCCTGCCGCAGCGCCACCAGGTGCCCGTACGCCCCGAGGTAGGGCTGCAGGTCGGTGACCGGCTTCCCGTCCCGGCTGACGGTCAGGGTCAGCTCGGCGGTGCGGCCGGGCTGCGGGGTGCCGGCGAGGGTGACCGTGTAGCCGTCGACGGTGGTGCTGGTGGCGGGGGCCGGCAGCGGCCGGGCCTCCAGCGCACCGGGGACGGTGACGTCGACCCCGAGGGTCAGCGCCTCCCCGCCGGACGGCGTGAAGTCGGCGAACGCGCGCCAGACGCCGGGGCCGGCGAGCGGCGAGGCCACCCGCCAGGTGCCGTCGGCGGCCAGCTCCGGGTGCACGTGCCGGAAGCCGGAGAGGTCGCGGCGGGCGACGATCAGGTGCATCTGCTTGTCGTGCGCCACGTCGTAGCGGGTGACCGGCCGGCCGTCGGGGCCGGTGATCCGGAAGGCGAATTCGCCGGCCGGGGCGGTCACCGGTTGCATCGTGTAGCCGCGGTCGGAGACGAGGAGTCCGCCGGGCAGGTGGGTGGCGGGGCCGGCGGAGTGGTCAGCGCCGGCGTGGCGGGCGTCGGTGGCGTCGTGGCGGGCCTCGGCGGCGGGGGTGACGGGGCCGGCCACCTGGCCGACCCCGTACGCCGCGCCGAACACCGCCGCGAGGCCGAGGGCGAAGCCGCTCAGCTTCGTCGCCGTGTTCATCGTGGTACCTCGGTTCTTCGGGTCGGGGGACCCGTCACGCCCCGACGAGGTCGTACCCGGCCTCGTCAACGGCGGCGCGCACGGTGTCCGTGTCCAACGGGCTCTCGCTGGTGACGGTGACCTGGCCGGAGGTCAGGTCGACCTGGACGTCCTTGACGCCCGGGAGCGCGCCGACCTCGGCGCTCACCGAGTTGACGCAGTGCCCGCAGGTCATGCCCTGCACCTGGTACGTGGTGGTGACCATCGCAACTCCCCTCTCGTCATCCCGACCTTATACCCCCAGGGGGTAGCAGGACGAGAGACCTCTGCCACTGTCGCGGTACTGTTACCCCGTGGGGGTATCAGCCCGCTACCAGGACCGTACCATACCCCCGAGGGGTACGCTATCCTGGACGTCATGACCACACCGACGACCCCGACCCGGGGCTACACCGCCAGCAAGGACCAGCTGCTCGCGCGGCTCCGCCGTATCGAGGGCCAGGTCCGTGGCATCGAGAAGATGGTCGAGGACGACCGCTACTGCATCGACGTGCTGACTCAGATCTCCGCCATCCAGGCCGCCCTCGACAAGGTCGGCCTCGGCCTGCTCGACGGCCACGCCCGGCACTGCATGCACGAGGGCGCCGCCGAGGGGCGCGCCGACGAGATGGCGACCGAGATGATGGCCGCCGTCGGTCGGCTGATGAAGCGCGGCTGACCGGGACCTTCGGCCCCGTACGTCAGGCCGCGCGACCCGGCGCCGCCGTCCGGCACGACCGTAGCGTCGGAGCTGGCGACCGGGACCGGCGCTTCAGGAGCACCGGACCGGCCGACCCTCGGTACGGACGGGAGGGCGGCCACATGATGTGGAACGGCCCGATGATGGGCTGGATGTGGATCTGGTCCCTGCTGGTGCTGGCCGTGCTGGTGGCCCTGGTCTGGCTGACGGTCCGACTGGCCGGTGGCCACCTGGCCGGACCCTCGGCCTCCTCCGCGCGGAAGATCCTCGACGAGCGGTACGCCCGTGGCGAGGTCGACGAGGAGGAGTACCGCCGTCGCCGCACCGGGCTGCAGTGACACCGGACGCCCGGGCCCGCCTCGCGGACCCGGGCGTCGCGGCCGTCAGAGCCGGTCCAGGATCTTCTTCATGGTGTCGATCTCGCCCTGCTGAGCCGTGATGATCTGCTGAGCGAGCGCATTCGCGTCCGCGTTGACGCCCTTGGCCACCTCGTCCTTCGCCATGGTGATCGCGCCCTCGTGGTGGGCGATCATCATGGTCAGGAACTGCCGGTCGAAGTCGGTGCCGGACGTCGCCGCCAGCTTGGCCAGGTCCGCGTCGGACATCATCCCCGGCATGCCGTGGTCCATCCCCGGCATGCTCGTGCCGTGACCGGCGCTCGCCGACGGGGCGGGCATGCCCCAGCCGGTGAGCCAGCCGGTCATGGTGGCGATCTCCGGCGCCTGGGCGGCCTTGATCTGTCCGGCCAGCTTCTTCACCTCCGGGTCGGCGGCCCGGGTCTCGGCCAGCTCGGCCATCTGCACGGCCTGCTGGTGGTGCGGGATCATCATCTGGGCGAACATGACGTCGGCCTGGCCGAAGGAGGCGGAGGCGCCCGCGGACGGCGCGCCGGTGCCGCCCATGCCCGGCATGCCGTGACCCGAGCCGGACGTCGAGTGGTCGGCGCCGCCACAGGCGGCGAGGGTGAGCGCGGCGACGGTCGTCACGCCGGCCAGGGCGGCGCGACGCGCGATGGTACGAATGAACACGTAAAAGACCTTTCGGGTGTCGGAACGTACGCAGCGGAAACCGGACGCGGGTCACCGGCGGACCGGTCCACCCGCGTGGGACGTCCTATCTGCGCAGCACCGACGCCGCCGCGAGGCGCAGTCCGAACGGCCGGGGCGGCGGGGAGCGCGGCCCCGACGTGAGCCCGGGCGCACCTCGGGCGGCCGGCCCGGCGACCCGCGACCCGGCCCCGAGCAGTACGGCGACGAGCAGCGCCACCGCGAACGCGCCGAGCACGGCCAGGCAGACGGCCCAGCCGGGCAGGTGACCGCCCAGCTCGCCCAGGGGCAGCGCCACGACGTGCCCGCAGTCGCCGGCCGGACAGTCGTCGACCATGCCGACCAGCGCCGCGACCGGCGCCACGGCGCCGTGCGCCGAGGTGGAATGAGCGGCCGGGTGGGAGCGGGCGGCGTGCGCGCCGTGGCCGAGGGTGTGCATGGCGGCCAGGCCGACCAGGGTGCAGCAGAGCAGCAGCAGCCGGAGCCACCGCCCGGTCGCCACCGCCGCCTGCGCACGCACGACCACCACGCTAGCGTGCGTTCGGCAGCGAGGATGCCACCACCCTGTCGATGTTCCAGCGCGACGTCGACCTGCACGGGCTGCTGCTGGCCGGGATCATCATCGGCTCGCTGGGCGTGCTGGACGACGTGACCGTCACCCAGGCGGCCACCGTCACCGAACTGGCGCACGCCAACCCGGGGCTGTCCCGGATGCAGCTCTACCGGGCGGCGACCCGGGTCGGCCGGGCGCACATCGCCTCCACGGTCAACACCATCGTGCTGGCGTACGCGGGCGCCTCGCTGCCCCTGCTGCTCCTGCTCGTCGCCGACTCACGGGCGGTGAGCGAGACCCTCACCAGCGAGTTCATGGCCCAGGAGATCGTCCCCAGCGCGGTGGCGACGCTCGGCCTGATCGCTGCCGTACCGCTCACCACCGGCTTGGCCGCCGTGGTGACCAGCGCCGGACGCGGGCGGCCCGGGGCCGGCCGGCCGACCGCCCCGGCCACCCGACCCCCCTCGGACCGGGACGCGGCGTTGGCAGCGTTGAGCGCCCCGCGCACCGGCAGCCCGTCCCCGCACACCGCGTCCGGGTGGGCGGGTCAGGAAAGGAGTACGGACGAGGCATGGTGACACTCCGGAGCGTGACGGCTCGCGGCAAACGCGATGCTGGTCACGCAGGGTCCTGGCGAAATAACGCCATTGGTCGGCTTCCGGACGTAGCTCACCGGGAGGACTCTCCGGTAACCTCGCTGCCGGTCACCGCTGAAGGCGCGCACCGGCGCCTGCGGTGCCGCCGCCCAATCGCCGTACGGCGAGCCGGGGACCCAGGTCCATGGGGTGAATCCGCGACAGCGGTAGGGGCCACTTCCGTCCCGAACCCGTCAGCTAACCCGGTCGGCGGTCGACGGAAGGGAAGTTTGTTGACGGCACCCTTGCGCCGCTGGTTGACACCCGTGGTGGCCGTGCTGGCCGCCCTCGCCATCGTCACCGGCCCCACTCCGGCGGCCGCGGCACCCTCGACGCCCACCCCCTCCGGGCATGAGGAGGACGGCGACCCGCCGCTCATCACCGACGTCATCGAGGCCGCGAACCGCGGCTACCTCCAGGCGAAGGCGAAGCTGGAGAAGTCGAAGAAGCGCCAGCTTCAACTCGCCATGGAGGTACGCCGGGCGGAGGGCGACCTGGCGGCGCTGCAACCGCAGGTGGCCCAGATCGCCACGCAGTCGTACCGCACCGGCCGGGTGGGCCCGGCGACCATGCTGCTGGGCAGTGCCACTCCGGATTCGTTCGTCCGGCGCGCCTTCGCGCTCGACGAGCTGAACATGGTCAACGCGCAGAAGCTCGCCGAGGTGCACCAGGCCAAGACCCGCGCCGAGCAGGCCAAGCTGGCGGTCGAGGCCGAGCTGCGCGAGCAGCAGAAGCTCACCAACGAGATGGCCCGCAAGAAGCGCGACGCGGAGAAGGATCTCGCCCTGGTCGGGGGCTTGGGCTTCACCGCCGGTCTGGTCTCGGCCACCTCGCCGGTCGCCCGGATCGGCCCCGGCCGGACCGCGGACGGGGACTGGAAGCCCGAGTCGTGCAGCGAGAACGACCCCACCACCTCCGGCTGCATCACCCCGCGGACCCTGCACGCGTACAAGGAGGTCCGGCGGGCCGGCTTCAACCGCTTCGCCGGCTGCTACCGCCCAGGCGGGCCGTGGGAGCACCCCAAGGGCCGGGCCTGCGACTGGTCGCTGCAGAAGAGCGGGTTCGCCCCCTGGCACAACAACGACACTCGGATGTACGGCAACAACGTCGCGGCCTTCCTGATCCGCAACGCCGACCGGCTCGGCATCTACTACGTGATCTGGAATCGGCAGATCTGGTTCCCGGCGACCGGCTGGAAGTCCTACAGCGGGCCGTCGAACCATACGGACCACGTGCACATGTCGCTGCTCTGACCGACGACGTACCGGCGAAGAAGGGGCCGTCCCGCGACCACGCGGGACGGCCCCTTTCGTCGGGGAAGCGGGCGGTCAGGCGGTGACGGCGGTGGCGGCGGATCCGGCCGGCGCCACCGGGCCGGGCACGGTCGCCGTCGACCCGCCGGCCGGCACGGCGGCCACCGTCCGCACCTCACCGGCGCTCAGCCGGTACGACACGCCGACCACCGCGCACCGCCCGGCGGCCACCTGCTCGGCGAGCACGGTGGAGTTCGCCAGCAGGGCCGCCACGGTCTGCGCGATGTGGATGTCGACGATGTCGTTGATCTCCGTGACGCCCCGGTCGGCGGCCAGCCGCAGGCTGGGCACCACGGCGTCCACCACGGCACCGAGATGACCGGGGGGCGGGGTGCCGGTGGTGACGGCGTCGCGGGCGGCCTGCACCGCCCCGCAGGAGTCGTGCCCGAGGACCACCACCAGCGGCGTGCCGAGCACCGTCACGGCGTACTCGACGCTGCCGAGCACCTCCGGGCCGACGGTGTGCCCGGCGGTCCGGACCACGAAGAGGTCACCGAGACCGCGGTCGAAGATGATCTCCGCGGCGAGGCGGGAATCGGAACAGCCGACGATCACCGCGAACGGATGCTGCCCGTCGGCGACCGCCGCCCGGTGCCCGGCGTCCTGATTGGGATGGCGGGGCACGCCGGTGACGAACCGCCGGTTTCCGGCGTGCAGCTCGGCAAGCGCCTGCTCTGGAGTGGTCGGGGTCATCCCCTCACCTCGTCCCTCGCGCGAAGAGCCTGGTCGACCGGCCGGCGACGGAGACGGCCTCGGCACCCACCGTCACACGCAGCCAAAGGCACGTCAAGGTATACGTGATACGCATTTCATACGTTCGCCGCCTCTTGACCGGCGGCCCGATCCGATTCTCAGGCGGGCGAGGGCAGGGCCGAAAACCCGAACGGCGGGTCATACGATGGCGGGCATGGCGACGACAGCAGGCGAGAACGGGAGCGGCCGGAACTGGACGTTCCTCACCAACCACGGACACGTGCTGCTCGCCATCGCCCGTAACCCGACCGCCCGGCTGCGCGACGTCGCGGACGAGGTCGGGGTGACCGAACGGGCCGCTCAGGCGATCGTCGCCGACCTGGAGGCCGGCGGCTACCTGCGCCGCACCCGGGTGGGCCGGCGCAACGAGTACACGATCAACCCGAGCGGCCACTTCCGCCACCCGGCGGAGGCCGACCAGCAGGTCGGTGCGCTGCTCGCCCTGTTCACCGCCGAGGCGGACACCAACTCCGTCGACCAGCCGGCGAGCAACTCCGCCGCCGAGGTCTGAGCCACCCGGCGGTCACGGGCGCTCCCCTCACCGCACGGTGGGCGCGCCGACGGTAATCTCACCGCGTGCGCGCCAGCTTGCGACCGGACGGGACGACGGTGAACTCCCGTTCCGCCAACCGGTTCCGGTCCGTCCTCTGTGGAGTCGCCGCCGCGCTGCTCGGCACCGTCCTGGTGGTACCGGCACCCGCCTCGGCGGCACCGAAGTGCGGCCGGCCGGGCGGTCCCGCCCCGACCGAGGTTCCTTGGGCGCTGGACCGGCTCGACCCGGCGTCCGCCTGGCGGATCACCAAGGGCCGGGGCGTCACGGTGGCCGTCATCGACTCCGGCGTCTCCGCCACCCACCCACTGCTCAAGGGGCGCGTCCTGCCCGGTGCCGACTTCAACGGCCTGCCCGGCCGGCAGGGCCAGTGCGACCAGGCCGGTCACGGCACGATCGTGGCGGGCATCATCGCCGGGCAGGAGGGCACCGGGGCCCCGTACACCGGCATCGCTCCCGAGTCCCGGATCCTGCCGCTGCGCGTGCTCGCCAGCACCGAGCGCACCACCGACGACGCGCTCCCCGGCCAGATCGGCCAGGCCATCCGGTGGGCCGCCGACCACGGTGCGGACGTCATCAACCTCTCCCTGGTGACCCTGGACCGGCCGGAGCTCAAGGACGCCATCGACTACGCCCTCGACAAGCGGGTGATCGTGGTCGCCGCCGCCGGCAATCGCCAGGAGAACCAGCAGGACCAGCCGGCGTACCCGGCCGCCTATCCCGGGGTGATCGCCGTCGCCGGGGTCGACGAGAAGGGCGGCCACGTCGGCAGTTCGGTCGCCGGTGACTACGTCGACGTCGCCGCTCCCGGGCTGAACATCCTCGGTCCGGCGCCGCAGGGCTCCGGGTACCTCGCCGAGCCGCAGGGCGGCACCAGTTTCGCCGCCGCGTACGTCTCCGGGGTGGCCGCGCTGGTCCGCGCCGCCCACCCCGACCTCACCCCGAAGGACGTCGCCTACCGGCTGACCCGGACGGCGGACAACCCGCCCGACGGGCACAACGCCGAGGTCGGATACGGGGTGGTCAACCCGTACCGGGCGGTGACGAGCCTGCTGGGGACGCGGACCGACGCGCCGCTCGCTGCGATGGCGGTGCCGGTCAGGCCGGCCGACCCACTGGGCTGGCAGCGGACCGTGGCGATCTGGGTGGCCGCGGTCGGCGCGCTGCTGGCCGGGATTCTGCTGGCGGTCCGACCCGTCCTGGCCCTCGGTCGCCGGCGCGGCTGGCGGCCGGGGCGCCGCTCCGACCCACTCGACCTCTGACCCGCCGCCGGAGCGCCGCCCACGCCACGTGTGGACGGCGCTCCGGCGGTGGTCAGCGCAGGATGCCGGGCGTGCCGCCGCCGTCCGCGCCCCAGATGTCCTCGTCCTCCTCCAGCCAGCTGTTGCGCGGCGCGTCCTCGTCGCCGTACCCGGCGCCGCCGCCGTGGCCCATGCCGGCCATCCCGCCGCGGGCACCGGCACCC
>NZ_QGGF01000209.1 GCF_003857015.1 Micromonospora globispora
CGCTTGGGGGTCAGCCAGGAGGCGGTGGGGGACTGGTCGGGGTTGAGCTGCCAGCCGTGGGAGACCTTGTCCACCGCGATCGGGTAGATGGTGAGGATGCCGTCGGGGTCGATGCGCAGCCGGAGGAACGACTTCGAGTCCTCGATGCCCTGCCCGGCGAAGAGCTCGTTGACGTTCACCCCGAACGCTCCCGCGACCAGCAGGTACAGCGCGACGAGCTGGCTCGACACCAGACCGATCACCGGCCCGTAGACGACGGCCGCGGCGACCGCGGGCAGCGGCCACGGCCAGTCGTAGAACGGCAGCGCCAGCCACACCCAGGTGCCGGCCGCGGCCAGCAGCAGGTGCGCGAGCCCGTGGCCGACGCCGAGGATCCAGTGCCGGGTGTGCCGTTTCCCGCCGGCGCTGGGCGGTTTCGCGAAGAACGCCGCACCGAGCAGCGTCACCACCAGCATGAACACCAACGGCACGCTGAACAGCCGCTGCTCCGTGACCCCCACCCGGTTGGCCGTTACCCCGGCCATCGCCAGCATCAGCAGCGTGTGCAGGGTGCCGAGCAGAGTCGTGAAGCCGGGGTTGCGGAACGGCAGCCGGGCGAAGATGCCCCAGGCGTAGCGCCGGGAGCGGGCCTTGTCCGGGAAGCGGGCCGCCAGGTCGTACGGGCGGGTGGGGCTGGCCCGGCGGGCCAGGGTGTCCCGCGGTGGCACCTCGATCCGCTCCGGGAGCTTGTGGGTGGGGTAGAGGTAGGCGCCGCCGCCACCGCAGGTGATCAGCTGCCGGTCCGGGCCGGTGTAGCGGGCGTAGTGGTGCAGGTCGCCCGAGACCACGAGCCGGACCTGCGCGCCGGTGGGGGCGATGATCGTACGGATGAAGTAGTCGACCGAGTCGTACGCCGTGGGGTGATCGACGGCCTTGACCCAGGTCGGCGCCGGCACCGCGATGATCAGCCGGGACTGCGGGGTGAGCCGGCGGGCGACCTGGTCGAAGTAGGTGAGCTGCGGGTCGTCCAGGTACGAGCCGGACTGGTCGTCGAGGCCGAGCAGCCACCAGTCGACCGGCAGTTCCACCGCGAAGTAGGAGCGGGACTGGCCGGTGTTCCAGCCGGCGAAGTGCCGGTCCCGGGAGCGGACGAAGAGCCGCAGGAACGCGGTCAGCCCGTCGTACCAGTCGTGGTTGCCGGGGACCGCGAACAGCGTCGGCCGCTCGGGTGGCGCCACCGGCAGCGCCGCCTGGTACGGGCCCTTGCACCGGTCCTCGTACGCGGCGTAGTCGGCCGACGGGTAGACCTGGTCGCCGCCCATCACCAGGGTCTGCGCCCGAGGCAGCCGGTGCCCGTCGACCTCCAGCTCCGACCGCGCCAGCAGGTACGCGATCGAGTACGTCGCGTCGAAGCCGTCACCCAGGTCGGCGACGTAGTCCAGCCACAGCCCACCGTCCGGCCCGACCTGCCGGAAGATCCCGTCCCCGAACGCGTTCTGCAGCTCCCGCTTGTCCAGGTACGCCCCGAAGAGCATCGCCAGCAGCGTACGGATGCCCGTGCTGATCAGCAGAAACGGCGCGAGCCAGGGCACCGGCTTGCGAGGGGCGAAACCGAGCTCCAGCGGATCGGTGCTGCGGGGCCGGCGTACCGCCCGCTCGCCGGGGTGCGCCTCGGGGATCGGGGCGGGCGCATCGGGTACGTGATCGTCGCTCACGAGCCGCAGGTTAGTCCCGTCCGGCGGCGAGCGCTGTCCGGCGAACGTACCGAACGATCCTCGATGTCCGGTTCGCTGGCGGGGGGATCCCATTCGGCTCGCTGGCGGGTGTGGCGTACACTTGACGATCGTTGCCGCCTTAGCTCAGTCGGCTAGAGCGACGCACTCGTAATGCGTAGGTCGACGGTTCGATTCCGTCAGGCGGCTCCATAGAAAGGCCCAGGTCACCGGCTTTATCGCCGACCATGACCTGGGCCTTTTGCTTGTCATCGCGAGGCCGAGCAGCCAAGCGAGCAGCCAACCTACTCACCCGACCACAGCGCCCCCTCCAGTCGCGAAGCCGCTTCCCGTGCGATCTCCGGAGCCACATGCGCGTAGATGTTGAGGGTCACGCTGATCTGCGAGTGGCCGAGGATCTCCATGACCACGCGGGCGGGCACACCCTGGGAAAGAAGGACGCTGGCCGCCGTGTGCCGGAGGTCGTGGAGACGAACCTGCCGGAGGCCAGCCCGCCGGATGAGCTCGCGGAAAGACCGGTAGTCGTTGCGTGGGTGAATCGGCGTGCCGACGCTGGTGGCGAAGACCAGACCTGGGTCGGCCCAGTTGTCCGCGTCGAAACGTTCCGCTGCCTGGCGCTCTCGGTGGCGGAGGAGCGCCGTTAGCACGGTGGGCGGCAGCGGGAGAGTCCGACGAGACCGGGCCGTCTTCGTCTCGACGAATACCAGGCCACCTGTCTCCGGATCCCGCTGCAACTGCCCCCGCACGCGCAGCGTCCCAGCGGCCAAGTCGACGTCGTCCCACCGCAGTCCAAGTACCTCGCCTTGACGGAGCCCGAGTGCGATCCCGATGAGCCATCGAGCTTCCAGCCGTAGGCCTTCGACGGCCTTGAGGAAGCGTCGCGCTTCGGCGAGCGAGTAGGGCCGCACCTCAACGTGGGGCAGGGAAGGCGGCTCAACGAGAGCCGCCGGATTGATGTGGATGAGTTGCCATCGCACTGCCACGTTGAGCGCCCGACGGAGGTTGGCGTGCATCCGTCGGACGCTGCCGACTGACAGGACGGTCACCCGGTCGCGGTAGAAGGACGTCAGGTGTGCGGGTGTCAGCTTGTCGAGTCGGTGCCGGCCGAGCATCGGCCCGATGTGGTGCTCAACCTCCTCGCGGTACCGGTGCAGGGTCGACGGCCGGACTTTGGCCGAGGCAACTTCTGACAGGTAGGTCTCCATCCATTGCGCCAGGGTGGGTACCCGCTGCGCAGCGAGCCGACCAGTCTCGGCGAGAACTGTCATTTCCTTGAGCGCCTTGACCACCTCAGCACGGGTCCGGCGGGTGACGTACTTGCGGCGACGCTTTCCGTTACTCCATCCGAGGTCAATGGCTGCGCGGAAGCGCCCGTCCGGTAGCTGGTAGATCGAGCCTTCACCGTGGCCACGCCGCTTGCCGGTCATGCCGCCTCCTGCTGGCATGCCTCGACGAAGGCTCGTAGCGCGTTGGCGGGGATACGACGAGACCGGCCGATCCGAATCGAGGCGATTTGGCCGCTGGCCATCAGTTCGTAGACCTTAGTGCGTCCGAGGCCGAGCAAGGCGGCTGCCTCGCTCGGGGTGTAGCAGAGCTTGTCCATCCTGGTCCTTTCATGCGATCGGGTTAGGCGGCAGTCAGCGCGGTGCTGGCCGGGCTGGCGGCGATTTCGTGGGCGAGTTCTTCGCGGCCGGTAGTTCGTCGCTCGCGAGCGAGGGCGGCGGCGGTGTTGGCGAGCAGTGCGTCTCCGCTGGTGTGCCAGCCGACTCCGGCGAAGGTGAGGGTGCCGACGATGAACGTGGTGTCCTTGCCGAGCTGGTCGACCGGCGGGCCGCCGGTGGTCGCGTGCTCGTGGGCCTGACCCTCGTGCCGCCGGAAGGCGACGCGGGTATCCCGCAGGAGTCGGAAGGTCACCGAATAGCGGCGGCCTTTGGTGAGGAAGTGGCCGCCGTAGCCGAGCATGTGTGCCCAGCGGCGCAGCCGGGCGTACGGGTTGGCCGTCGGTCTGCTGGCCGGTTGGGTGTCAAGGGCGGCTTGACGTTGGGCGACGCAGACGGGGCAGGCGGCGTAGCGGGTGTGGGTGCCGCAGTCGGGGCACTCCCAGCGCTGGACGAAGCCGGCCCGTGGCCGGGGTTCGCGGGGCCGCTCGGACAGCGAGATCGGGGTGCCGGTGGGTCGGCCGATGCGCCAGCAGGCGTCGATGAGGCGGGCGGTGTGGTCGCCGTCGGGGTCGGCGTAGTCGCCGATGCTGTCGGCGGTGAGTCGGGTGGAGGTGTGCCCGGTGGCCTCGGTGCTCTTGGTGGCGTACTTGGCAAGGTATCCGGCGACCATGCCGTCGGTGATGTCTCCGTCGAGGCCGGTGGTGATGGGGCGGATGTCGAGCTGCTCGCCCCAGGTGATGAGCCACCCGTTGGGCTGGTCGGGGTGCGGCGGGGTGTGGAAGGCGATCTGTGCGGCGGCGTGCCGGAACGCGTCGACGAGGTCGTCAACGGTGAACCCGGCCGGCGGGGGAACCACCTTGTCGGGGTCGTCCGGGTCGACGCCGTCGAGGCGGGCGATGGCGTGGAAATGCACCGCTCCCCGGGCTTGGAGCTCGGCGACCTTCCCGGGCGACAGCCGGACCGGGGCGACCTTCCGTGTCTTGCCGGAGGCGGTGACGATCTCGACGCGGGGGACGCCGCGTCGGTGGGCGAGCTTGGCCAGGTAGCGTTCCGCGGCTTGTTTGGTGCGGTGCCACAGCTCGCCGGAGAACAGGTTCCAGACGACTTGGTGGTCGTGGTCGTAGCAGTCCAGGCACAACGGGCGCCCGAGGACGGCGTCTCCGGCTTCGTGGCGTGCCCAGCAGGCGGCGGGCCGGCCATGCGGGCAGAGGCCGGCGGTCGGGTCGGTGGCGCGGCGGGGGTGGCAGGGTTCCGCGCGGCAGTCGCAGCGCTTCCGGTTGGTGCAGGTGTGCCGCTTGACCACCCGGGCGTGGACCGGCCCGAACGACGGGGCGGTGAACGTGGGAAACACCGCCGGATGCTGCGCGACCGACTCGGGGACGCCCTTGCCGCCGACCAGGCCGGCGCGCAGGAGTTGGAAGGCGTCTCGCTGGTAGGTCTGGGCGCAGGAGGGGCAGACGGTGGCGCGGCGATTGCCGCAGGCGGTGTAGATCGCGGCGTCGGGCATCCCGTCGGTGTGCCGCTGGTCGAGGACCCGGCCGGTCGCGGGGTCGACGGTGAGGAGTTGGCCGGCGAGTCGGATGGGGCGGGTGCAGCCGGCGGCGGATCGGACGTGTTCGAGCCAGCCGAAGTAGTCGGGTCGGGTGGCGCGTTCGAAGGCGGAGCCGGCGGCGGTGTAGCCGTAGACGGGCGGGACATCGGCGTTCGAGCCCACCCCCCGGGCCGAAGCGCGGGGGGTGAGGTCCAGCGTCGAGGCCATCAGGCCGCCGCCCCGGTGGGGTGGTGGTTGGTGATGGTGCGTTCGGTGACGATGACCCGGCAGGCGCCGCATTGGCGCTTGGCCGGCTCGTGCCGATGGCAGGGGATGGTGGTGGTCACCTGGCCGCAGCGGATGGTGACCGGTGCCCGGCAGGGGCCGCCGGGGATGACGTCGACGAGCACCCGGCGGGTGTCGTAGGGGTGCGGGTCGGTGTGGGCGGGGCAGGTGTGGGTGACCTGCTCGATGTCGACGAGGTAGATGGTCATCCGGCACCACCGGCGATGGTGCTCAGGAGCTGCCCGGCAACAGCCGGGGCAACATCCAGGCGGTCGGCCAGCTCGGCGGGCGTGATCGGTTGGCCGGTGGACTGTTCGTGCTGCACGGCCGCGAAGCGGGCCATGGGCAGCAGGTGAGTAGGGACGTCGACCGGCTCCGGGGCCGGCGCGGTGACAGGCTCCGGCTCGACAGCCGGCGTGGTGGCCGGGGCCGGTTCGGGGGCTGGCGTGATGGCAGCCGGCGGTGCCGGCGCGGTGGTGACCTGCTCGGCCACCTGGACCCGGATAGGTTCCGGGTCGGAGGCCGGTGCGGTGGTGTCCTCCCGCACGGGGGCGGGGGCGAGGACGAGCTTGACCAGGGCCATGAACGCCAACGCCGGCACGGCGGACAGCAGCCACCCGGACGGGCCGGCCTTGGCGACCGCCAACTGTGCGGCCAGGGAGAGGCCGGCGGCGGCGATGAGCAGGAACAGCGGGTAGCCGATCGCAGCGCCGGCCCGGCGGCGACGGCGAATCGTGAGGAGGGAGGCGATGGGGACGAGTTCGGAGATGACGGCGTTGGCCCAGCCGAACCATGCCCCGGTGCCGGTAGGGGAGTTGGCGAGGGTCCAGTCCTTGACGTGGGTGAACGAGGCGGCCCCGGCGAAGCTCGCGACGGTGAGCAGGATGAGGACCAGGACGACACCCTCGGCGCGGGTGCCGCTGCTGCGGTCAGTGGTGGCCATTGCCGGTCACCTCCCCGGAGGTGACGGCGCGCTCTTCGGCGGCGAGGCCGGCGAGGCCGACCCGGATGCCGGCGCAGGTGTTGCAGCCCTGGCCGTCCGGGACGGTGCAGTCGGCGAGGTGGGCTTCCTGCACGATGCGCAGGGCTTCGGCGTAGTAGCCGGACAGGAACCGTTCGAAGGACAGCTCACTGCGGGCGGCGAAATCCTGGGCGAGGGCGGTGACGACGTAGTCGTCCGGGGTCATCCGCTCCTGGGCGGCGAGGTTTGTGATGGCGGTAGTCATCGGGCACCTCCCGGGGTGCAGTCGAGGCAGGAGCCGGTACGGCTGGGGAAGTAGTAGGGCTGCACGACGCCGCAGTGGTGGCAGGTGCGCCGGGCGCGTAACGCTTTGGCGATGGCCTCCCGCTGGGCGGGCGTGGCGGTGCGTTTGGGTGCGGCGAGGTCGAGGCGGTAGAGGTAGGCGACGCGCTTGCCGCGACGCCAGAGGATCTGGCCGACCGGGTCATGCCCTCCCGGTCGGAGGCCGGCGGCACGCAGTTGCCGGCGAGTGGCCAGCCCGTTCGGGGCGAGCCGGTACGGGTAGGTCGGGAACTCCTCGGCGGTGCCGGCCGGGTAGGCGGTGGTGGTCATGCCTGGCCTCCCCAGCGCTGCTGGGCGGCCTGCCGGGAGATGCCCAGCCGTTGGCCGATCTCGGCCCAGGAGTAGCCGAAGGCCCGAAGGCCGACGACGGCTTCGCCGATCGCCTCGTCGAGGTTGGCGGACAGGGCGACGAGGTCGCGGAGGGCTTCGACGTCGCCCGTGGCGACGCGGCGGCCGTGGGCGCGGATGATGCGCCGAGCGAAGGCCGCGAACTGGTCGTTCTCGACGACCTCACGGCGGCGGCGGGATCGCGGGATGTGCGTCAAGGTGTGCTTGACGGTGCTCATCGGTTCTCGCCTCCGGTGGTGTGGAGGCGGTCCCACTCCCTTGCCGCGCCTTCTAGGGCGGCGATGACGTGCTCCGCGGTGCAGAGCGGGTCGTCGTTCCACGAGTAGGGGGAGGTGTGTTCGTCGAGCCAGAAGCCGTCGTCGTCGACGAGGTGGATGGGGTAGTGCTGGTCGAGGTAGTCGGTCAGGGCCGCGATCGCGTCGAGGTAGGTGGCCCGGTCGTCGGTGTTGAGGTCGGAGAAGTGGTGGACCGGGTGTCCGGCGCAGGCCATTCCGATGGCCCCGACGGCGCAGGCCGGCGGGGTCGGGGTGTCGGTGGTGGCGTAGTAGGTGCCCTGGTGCCAGCCGTGCCGGCGCAGGTAGAGGGCAGCCATCCGCAGCAGGTCAGCAGGGGTGACCAGTGCGGTGGCGGGTGGTGTCTGGGTAGCCTTCATGGCAGCCACGTCCTTTCAGAAGGGCTTGGTGGGAGGTCGGCAGGACCGGCGAGCTTGCGAGGCAGATCCGGTCCTGTCGGCCGATTCAGGTGGTACGTAGCCGCAGGTAGCGGCGGTGGCGGTTGTCGTCGCCGCCCATCGGGGTCGGCGCGGAGATGAAGACGAGTCGGCCGCTGGCGCTGGCGACCTGGACCATCGCGGCGATCTCCGCCGGTTGGCCGATGATCCACAGTTCGGTGTATTGGGCGGCGCGCTGGTTGTTGCCGCGGACGTAGGTGCGTTCCCGGGTGGTCATGCCGCCGCTGCCAGGTCGAGGCGGGTGAGGTCGGGGACGAGGGCCGGTAACCGTCGGGGTCGGCGGATCCAGGCGGCGTAGTCGGCGATGCCGGCGATCTGTGCGTCGGTTAGGTAGGCGACCTTGATACGGCGGGGGATGCCGCCTTCGGCAATAAGGTAGGCCGCGCCCTGGTTGCTGGGGGCGATGTCGGTGGCGGTGTAGCCCTGCTCGGCCCAGCCGTGGCCGAGGACGATGTTCGAGCTGTTGGGTGTGGTGCAGCGGAACGCGGCCCGGTAGCCGAACAGGTCCCGCAGCGAGGTAGGGATGATGTCGAAGCTGGGCCGCTGGGTGGCGGCCACGACTGGGATACCGGCGGCACGCCCACGGGCGACCAGGTCGCGGAGCAGGGCGACGAACTCTTCCTGCTCCTGCTTGCTGCCAACGGTCGCGGAGTAGAAGGCGATCTCGTCGACGAGGACGGTGATGACGGACAGGCCGTCGGCGGCGGTGACTTTGCGGCGCCCGTGGGCGCGCAGCCAGGCGTAGCGGTTGTTCATCACCAGCTGGAGCCGCTTGAGGACGTCGAGGGCGGCGGTGATGTCGGGGCCGATGAACGCGTCGGCGCAGTCTTCCCACTGCCCGAGTTCGACGAGCTTGCCGTCTAGCAGCACCAGGCGGCTGTCGACGGAGAGGGCGGCGTGGGCGGCGATCGTGTTGAGCAGGCCCGATTTGCCTCCGCCGGGTTCGCCGCCGGCGAGGAGGTTGCGGTAGGCAAGGGTGATGTTGACGTGCTGACCGAACTCGTCGATGCCGACGAAGATGGGGTCGAACATCGACAGGCCAGGCCCCACCGGTATGCCGGTGTCCGGGGCGGTTGTGGTGGTCATGGGTGTTCTCCGTTCCGGTTGGTGCCGGCGCGGGGTGTGGTGGTCCCGCGCCGGCCGCTGGGTGTCAGGCGTTGTCGCTGATGAATTGCAGGGCCGCCTTGAGGTGCTCGTCCGTGAGCGAGGCGGGGCCGTGCCAGAGGGAGTGGAGGCAGCCGTTGCGGGGGCTGCATTCGGCGATGTCGACCCCGTCCATGGCGAAGCCGACGACGACAAGCGCGGCCACGAGGGCGGAGGTCTCCTCCAGGTCGCCATGCACCCGCAACACGCTGTACGGGGCTTGGAACGGGGTGCCGATGTTGGGTTCCACGCTGAAGCGCAGGCCGACCGGCTTGCGGTGGAAGGGCTTTACGTCGGTGAAGGTGGCGCGGATGTCCGTCATGACAGTTCTCCCCTTACGGAGGTCAGATCCAGTCGGAGACGTCGTCGGCATCGGCCGACGAAGAAGCCGCGGGCTTGCTGCCGTTGGCGGTGGTGGCTGGCTTCTTCTGCGCTGGCAGGGTGACGGTGGGGACGTCGACGTCCGGCAGGTCCAGCGCGGTCGGGACGGCCGGGATGGGCCGGTCGCCGGCCGGGGTGTCCGGGTTGATGACGTCGACCAGCGGTGAGGCGACCTGAGCGTTGAGGACCTCGCGGCGTTTGATGTCGAACCGCAGGTAGGCGGCGTTGCCGTCCGAGGCGCGTTCGACCAGGGCGGTGGAGGCGTGGCAGGCGACCGCGATGCGATCGAGGCGGCCTTCCAGGTCGCCTAGGGCGAGGCCGGGGCGTAGGTAGATCCAGACCCGCTCACCCACGGGGGTGGGTCGGGCCCACAGGATCAGCGGCAGGCTGCCGGACTGGTTGGCGATGATGAACTGCGCGAAGCACACGCGCAGCCGGTGCCGCACGAACAGGCACATGGCCCAGGCGAGCACCGCTCGTCGGATGACCGGCACGGCAGCCGGGACGCCCACGACCAGGGCGACGACCCCGGCGGTGACCGGAGTGGTGGTGTGGTTGGCGAGCTGAGTCCAGCCGTAGCCGAGGCTGGTGGTGATCCCGATTTCTGGGGCCCACCACCAGATCAGCCGCAGCACCGGCCAGATGCGGACCACCACCCACACGATGCCGCCGGTCGGGACGCCGATCGCAGCGCCCAGGAACAGGGCGAGGATCGGGTGGATGTAGGAAGCGGCCACCACCGCCGACAGAAGGCCGACGATGACCGCCGTGAGGATGAACGCCAGCCGGGCGTTGCGCGCGGAGGAACGGTGAACCTTGGCCTCAATGACCGTCACCGTTCCGCTGGACTTCCCGCCGAAGGGTCGGCGAGGGCTAGACTTGGACACGACGAGTCCTCCCAAATCGCAAGTTGGGGCGGATGAGTTGGAGGGCACGGGGTCGGCAGATGTAGGAGTCGGACCGACCCCGCGCCAGCTCTTGCGGGGATGCCACCGCCGCAGGCGGTGACCGGGCCGGGAGCGTAGGAGTCGGAGCCACTCCCGGACCGTTCGTCAGTTGTTCAGCGGACCTTAAGCCGCTTCAGGCGAGACACCACGAGGCTTCACACAGCACCCTGCGCGAAGGACTACTTGGCCGCCGAACCAGCCTTCGGCTTCAGCGAGATCGCACGGAACGCGACGCCGTTGCGCCCGTTGGTCGCCCACGGAATGGCCTCCAACTGCTCGACCTCGATGAGCTGCCCCACCATCACGCCCGGCTTCTCACCCGCCGTGGTGATGGTGATGACCTCACCGCCCGTCTCGTCGAGAACGAAGACCTGGGTCGACCACATGGGCCGGCCAGTGTTCTTCTCCGACCGCTGATTGCCGTTCTGGTCGTTCTTCGGCTCCGGGTCCTTCGACACCGTCACCTGCTTCGCTTTGGTGTCCACGTACAGCTTCACGAGATACCTCCGAGGGTCTTGAGCGCGTCCCCAGTGGACGACTGCTCTGCAACCGACGCTACGACGGCTTCGGGTACCGAACCCGGAATAACTTTCCGGGGTCATCGTCGGCGGTCCATGGCAAGCTAGACGTATGCGCGGAATCGGCCAGTCGTTGACCATCGGAGAACGAATTGCCTGGTACAGGCGACGGCGGGGAATGTCCCAGGAAGTGCTTGCAGGACTAGTCGGCCGCACGGTCGACTGGCTAAGCAAGGTAGAGAACGGCCGGATCGACCTCGATCGACTCTCGGTAATCCGCGCTGTTGCGGACCAGCTAGACGTGGCTCTTGGCGACCTGCTGGGAGAGCCCTCTGTGCTCGATTGGTCGCGAGAAGGCGGCACCCGAACCGTGCCGGCGCTCCGTGAGACTCTGCTGAACTACCGGCAGCTGTCCCCGTTCCTTGCGACGGAGGCAAACGAAGAAGCGCCGGATCTTGCCCAGCTCCGAGGCCACGTCGGGCAGGTGTGGGACGCCTACCAGGAGTCCCGCTATGGCTTCGTCGCTTCTCGGCTCCCGATGCTTGTGAAGTCCGCGCAAGCGGCCACCGCACTCCACGATGGTGGAGCGCAGGTCGACGCGTTTCGCCTACTTGCTCTGAGCTATCAGGCGGCGGCGGTTCTCTTGCCGAAGCTAGGGGAATCTGACCTTGCCTGGATTGCAGCCGAGCGCGGGTTTAATGCGGCACAGCGCAGTGGCGATACTGTGCTCATCGGGTCCCTCTTCCGGTCGCTTACGCACACGCTTTTGTGCACCGGGCGATACAAGGAAGCAAAGCAGCTCACGCAGGATGCGGCGGCATTTCTGCAGTCGGGCCTAGGCAACGCTAGCCCTGCGTACCTGTCCATATATGGGACGCTGTTTCTTGCCGGTTCGATCGCGGCAGCACGCGATGATGACCGGGCAACCGCAAACGCGTTCCTGGCGGAAGCCGAGACGGCAGCGCTGCGGCTCGGCCGGGACGAAAACCACCTCTGGACTGCGTTCGGGCCAACCAACGTCGCGATCCACCGAGCGACGGCCGCCCTGGACCTCGGAGACGTCCAAGTCGCCATCGACCTCGGTGCCCGCGTGGACGCATCAGCGATGCCCAAAGAGCGCCAGGTACGGCACGCGATTGAGACGGCCCGAGCCCTGAGCGCGTGGAACCGCACCGATGAGGCCATGACGGCGCTGCTCGACGCAGAACAGATCGCGCCCGAGCAGGTGCGTCACCACGCGATCAGCCGGCAACTCGTGCAGGCATGGATGCGCAGAGGCCGCCGCAAGCCAAGCGCCACCCTCGCCAGCCTTGCTCGTCGAGTGCATGTTGCCGACTGATCTCGTAGAGTCCGTCCGGTGAGCGGAGCGGCGGACTTTCCAGCAGTGGCAACCCCGCGCGTCGCCGCCGGCGTCTTGTTCGTCGACGAGCACGACCGTGTCATGCTCGTCAAGCCCAGCTATAAGCCCTACTGGGACATCCCGGGAGGCTACGTAGAGCCAGGCGAAAGCCCCAGGGCAGCGTGCCAACGCGAAATCCTTGAGGAGCTCGGGATCACGGTTCCGGTCGGTGGCATGTTGGCTGTCGATTGGGCGCCGCACCCCGCCGAGGGTGACAAGATGCTGTTCATCTTCGATGGCGGGACGCTTGCCGACGAGCAGCTCGCCGCCATTCAGTTCCAGGACAACGAGATCACTGAGTTCACCTTCGCCTCATCGGACGACATCGAACGCCTGACGATCCCCCGGCTGGCGAGGCGTCTGCACGCGGCGCTGGCAGCCCTCGCGCACCAGCGTCCGGTCTATCTGGAAGAGGGAAGCTCCCCGGCTGGAGATGCTGCGTCGTGAGGGACGGTTCGCTCTGAATCCTGGTATGCCTTCGGCGTCCCCGTACCCTCAGGGCGGGCCGCCTCTGCCGGGTCGCCGAGCTGCCAGAAAGCCCGCTGCGGTTAGCTCTCCCCGTCACTGGCCATGGGTAGTGCTTTCCCTTGTAGCGGTGCTGTGTACCGGGGTCGTAGCAGCGCCCGTGTCGTGGGCCGTGCTGCGGCAGGCAGAGGCAGATCGAGGCGAGGCGACGCCGGAGGCGGCCGTGAACGTTTACGTGCTCCAGATGAGCAGCGGAGAGGAGATCGGTCTGTCGCGAGTGCTGGCCGGCAGGCGTCATGACGAGCTGCTGGCGCAGTGGCGTGAGTACCGCGGCGAGATGGAGCGGGGCAATGTTCCGTCGAAGCTTGAGGTGGTCGGAGCGATCGACGTTGAGGACCAGGCCGACGACCGTGCCAGGGTGACCGCCCAGGTTCATGCGGTCTGGTGGAACGAACAGGTCAACCTCAGCGGCACAGCTCACCCGTGGCGGTTCGAGACTCGGCGAGACGCCGGCGGCTGGCGGGTGTGGGCCGCCGAGCTGCCGCCGTGGTGCGGTGTGCATGTCCGGGCAGACGCCTGCCGTTGAGCGCTAGCGGGCGCGACCGGTCCAGCTAGTGAGTCCGCCGGCGGTTGGACTCTTGCCGGATCGCCTCCGTGAGATCCCGCCAGGTGCCGGCCGAGGTCTTCATCATCCGGTCGACCATCGAGCGGGCAGCGGGTTCGTCCAGGAAGTCGTACAAGACTTCCTGCCCGTCGTCACCGCCGAGACGGCCTCGCACTCGCCAAAGCCGGCCGTCAGAGAGCAGCCAGATGTCCCGCCGGGCCATGCGGCCCCACGACCCGTTCCACCAGCGTCCCCGTACCTCCACCGTCAACAATCTAGTCGAACAAACGTACGATGGCTTCCACGCTAGGTAGTAGGCGCCTTGGTCGTGATGCCACGGGTCGGACCGGACGCGTCGCTGGAGCTCGCACTTGGGGCGGCTGACCCGGCGTGAAGTCTGGCTCGCCCGGGAGGTCGGTGACCTGTGATCATCCGTTCGGTGACTCGGAGACGGGTAGTCGCCCGCCTGATCGAGCAGGTCTCGAAACCGAGTCGCCCGCTGTGCCAACACGATAATTTGGCGATATGGGCATCACCGGGGGAATCGCATGCGCCTTCCTGGCCGTCATCCTCGGGGCGTTCATCGTGTACTGGGTTGTGGTTTACGGGTCCGGCTGGAAGCAACCACCATCGCCACCACCGGACGAGCCAACGCCCCCGGAGCATCCGCGCGGCCATCCCTGACGGCGAGCGACCGATTCTGGCGCAGCAGGTCAGGAAGAGGGCCGATGAGGCAGCGCGGGGTTCGGCACGGTCGTCACCTCGGGCCGGCTGTCGGCCAGCCGGCTGCCGGCTGTCTAGTCCCACCACATGCTTGACGAATCCGTCCCAGTACACGCACGACAGTCCGCCTTGATTACTCGATCATCCTGAGTACCTTCAGTGACCATCGAGCGGTGGTGGCGGTGGGCTTACGCGCCCATCCGCTCGTGTGCGACACCACGTGCGACTGCTGACCCGCCTGGAGACACACATGGACGTGGCCTGGACCGCGATCGATCCCGAGAGTGGCGACCTGGCCGCCACGGAGACCCGGTCTGACGCCGACGGGTTCATGTCCCGGCTCCAGCATCTTCTGCGCGCCGGGGAGGGATACACGGAGGTGCGCCGCGTCGAGGTGGACTACCCCCTCTTGACGTTCTCGTTCAGAGGGGACTACGGGGTCATGCACCTGTTTGAGTCGCCAGACGACTGCCGCCTACTCCGTGGGGATGGAGGGCTGCCCGCGACGAGAACCATTGACGTGCCAGTGCTCGGCGGCGACTGCACCTTCTCGGGTGATTTCGTCTCCAGCGTGGCGAAGGCAACGGCGGCGATCACGGCCTTCATCGAAGGTGCCCCAGCCGAACGACTCGGAGAGTGGGTTCGGCTCTGAGCCAGCGCAGTGCCGTCTTGGTCGTCAGCACCGCCTGATCAGCGCCGCGCTCGTGCTGGGATGAGCCGGCCCTGTCGCGGACCGTAAGGGCCTCCGGAATCGTCCTGAGGATCATGTCAAGCGTCTGGTGGGACGCGAATGTCAAGCATCAGCCGTGACACGACACAGCCGGCTGCCGGCGTGTCGTGTCTCGGGACCTGCGTGACAGATCGGTCTCAGGACGTGGGTGACACTCCCGGCTAGCCGGGTGGTGACTGCGGCTCGGGTGGGTGTTTTCTCGCGCGGGCGGCGTCGGCGATGGCGATCCCGGCTAGGACTGCGGTGGCGGCGAGGGCTGCCAGCAGTGGCGGCATGAGGAGCGCCGCCGGTGTCAGGGCGGCCAGCACGAGCAGTCCGATCAGCCGATCCCGGGAGACGCGCTTGAAGACCTCGTATTCGAAGAAGGCGCGCACGGCCACGAACAGCGCAGGCCCGCCGAGGATAACGGCGATCCAGGCCGGTTTGGTGTGCCCGAACGGGTGGGCGATGACGAGTTCGACGCCGACGGAGGTGGCGACGATGCCGGCCCCCATGATCAGATGAGCGACCGTCATCGATCCGGCAAGGCGGACCGGGTCGGGCGCTGCTGCGATGGCAGCGGGCAGCAGCTCGCCGGCGCGGTAGATGTAGATCCGCCACAGCAGCACCGTGGTGGAGAAGGACACCACGGCCGCTGCGGTCCGGTCGGGCGTGAAGCCGCTGCCATAAAGGGTCAGACCGGAGACCAGGATCAACTCGCCGAGCGCGATGATGAAAAGCTGCCGGTATCGCTCGGCCAGGTGCTCGGCCACGATCGGCCACTCCGACATGGGTAGGCGGCCCAGCCCTGGCGTTGGGTAGCGGAGTACGAGGGCCGTGTAGTCCACGGCCAACGCGAGTGTCCACAGCGCCCCCCGCGCCGTCTCGTCCGCGAGCGCCCCCGCGATCCATGGCACGGCGGACACGCCGAACCAGAACAGGACCCGCGCGGTTCTGCGCTGCGCCTCGTGGCCACGCAGGGCGCGCACGAGGAAGAGGTGACGGCCGATGTGGATAGCGACGTACACCCCCGCGAAGACCAGGCCTCGCTTGCCGAACGCGTCGGGCAGCGCGACCGCCATCACGAAGACACCGAGCATGGTTGCGATGACCAGCAGCTGTATCGCCGGCCGTTGCGGGTCGTACAAGTCGGTTAACCACGCCGTGTAGGCCCAGACCCACCACACGGCGAGCAGCAGCACCAGCGCCTGGAAGGCGCCGCTCCACGTCAGGTGCTGGATCAGCTCGTGTGAGAGCTGGGTGATCGCTAGGACGAGCACCAGGTCGAAGAACAGTTCCAGGAACGTTGCCCGCTGTGGCTCCCCCGGCTTCCGCAGCAGCTCGCCCGCCCTGCTAGTCATCGACCCGCCCGTCCTGTGGCTTTGTGCCCGCGTTGAGGCATTCGTACCACGCGCCAGCGTTGGTGAACACGGATCTGCGGCCGTGGCCGCGCTACACGGGCGGGCGACGGTAAGGGCCGGGTCGGTTCCTTCTATCCGTCGCCGTCGGTTCGGATCAGCTCGTCGACCTGGCCCAGCCGTCGGGCCGGCGCTAGAGGCGACGGAGTGTTATTCAGGTCCTGATACCGATGTGTCACGCAGGTCCCGAGACCGGACAAGCCGGCTGCCGGCGACTTGTTCAAAGTTTCTGTACGTCTTCAAGGCGGCCCTTGACGGGCCGCACGCGCCGCCGCCTGGGCGCGCGCCGGCCGCTGCCGCTGTCGCTCTGCGGCCGTCACGCCTGATGCCCGGCAGCTGGCGCGGAGAGCGGGGAGCCCGGTGGGCCGCCGCAGAACGACAGGCTGTCGACCGGTGAGGTGGTGGGCCGGCAGCCGGTCGGGC
>NZ_QGGF01000362.1 GCF_003857015.1 Micromonospora globispora
CTGGTGCCCCGCCAGGTTGACCCGGACGCCGCCGGCCGGCCGCGACCCCGCGCGCCGGGCGTGCACCCCTCGGCCGCGTAGCGGTCCGCCGCCACGCGGCCGGTTCCGTCGTCATCCGTCCCGTCGGGGACACGCCGTCCCGTCGGGACCTCCGGAATCGGACCGAGGGGTTCACCCATGCTCGCCTTCGCACCACTGCACGCCGCGGCGTCCGCCGCCGCCACCGTCGTCACCTGGCTCGCCGGCACGCTCGAACCGCTGACCGGCGGGGCCGCCACGGGGGCCGCCATCGTCCTGTTCACCATCGGAGTCCGCCTGCTGATCTCACCGCTCACCCTGGCGCAGGTCCGCGGGGAGCGGCGTCGTGCCGCGCTCGCCCCCGAGGTCCGCGAGCTCCAGCGCCGGCACGCCGACGATCCGGCCCGCCTGCAGAGCGAGCTGTTCGGGCTGTACCGGCGGGCCGGTGCCAGCCCGGTCGCCGGCTGCCTGCCGGCGCTGCTCCAGGCGCCGTTCTTCCTGGTCATGTACCGGCTGTTCGCCACCGGCGACGGTGGTCCCGGACTGCTCGACGAGCGGCTGGCCGGGGTGCCGCTGGGCTGGCACCTCGGCGACGGGCTCACCGGCCCCGTCGTGGCGGTCTTCGGGGTCCTGCTCGCGGCGCTGCTCGTGCTGGCCTGGTACGCGTCCCGTCGGGCCCGGCGGGCGGCGGCGGCCACCGGCACCATGGCGGGTACGCCCACCGAGGGGCCGGGGGCGGCGACCCTGGGCCGGCTGGTGCCACTGCTGCCGTACAGCACGGTGCTGGTCGCCCTGGTGGTGCCGTTGGCGGCCGTGCTCTACCTGGTCACCACGACCGCGTGGACGGCGCTGGAACAGGTGGTACTGCGCCGACCGCAGCCGGCAGACATCGACGCCCGTTGACAAGTGCCGGACGGAGGCGTAGAAATCGCCCTCAGAGAGCGCTCTCTTGCCCCCGTCCCCGCAGAGAGGCACCCCGATGAGCTCTGACCCGGCGGCGTCCGCCGCCCCGTCCACCACGCCCGGATCCCGGCGCCGGCTCGCCCTGGCGGCGGCGGTCCTCGCCGCCACCACCGCGCTGGCCGGCGTGACCATGACCGCCCACGCCGCCGTCCCGCCACCCGCCTCCGGCTGGAGTCTGGTGTGGAGCGACGACTTCGCCGGCGCGGCCGGCACCCTGCCGTCCTCGGCGAACTGGATCATCGACACCGGCACCAGCTACCCGGGCGGACCCGCCAACTGGGGTACCGGCGAGATCCAGACGTACACCTCCAACACCGCGAACCTCAGCCAGGACGGCGCCGGCAACCTGCGGATCACCCCGCTGAAGGACGCCGCCGGCCGGTGGACGTCGGCGCGGATCGAGACGGTCCGTACCGACTTCAAGCCGCCGGCCGGGGGAGTGCTCGCCCTGGAGGGGCGGATCCAGATGCCGAACGTCACCGGCGCTCAGGCCGCCGGCTACTGGCCGGCGTTCTGGGCGCTCGGCTCGCCCTACCGCGGCAACTACCAGAACTGGCCGAGCATCGGCGAGTTCGACGTGATGGAGAACGTCAACGGGCTGAACCAGGTCTGGGGCACCCTGCACTGCGGGTACGCCCCGGGTGGCCCGTGCAACGAGTACAACGGGCTGGGCAACACCGTGCCCTGCCCCGGCAGCACCTGCCAGTCCGCGTTCCACACGTACCGCTTCGAGTGGGACGCCTCGGTGAGCCCCCAGGTGCTGCGCTGGTACGTCGACGGCCAGCTCTTCCACACCGTCAGCCAGAGCCAGGTCGGTGACCCGTACTGGGGGCAGATGACCGACCACCCCGGCTACTTCCTGCTGCTCAACGTCGCCATGGGCGGCTCGTTCCCGAGCGGCGTGGCGGGCTACAGCACGCCGACCGGGGCGACCGTCTCGGGCAGGCCGATGCTGGCCGACTACGTGGCGGTCTACACCAGGGGCGGTACCAGCAGCCCCTCGCCGAGCCCGACCACGCCCCCGGCCGGCACGGTGGATGCCTACTCGACCATTCAGGCCGAGGCGTTCACCGCCCAGAACGGCGTGGTGGTCGAGGCGTGCAGCGAGGGCGGGCAGGACATCGGTTACCTGCGCAACGGCGACTGGGCCCGGTACGACAACGTGGACTTCGGCTCGACGCCGCCGCGTGACTTCCTTGCCCGGGTGGCCTCCGGCGCGCCCAGCGGGGTGAGTGGTCTGGTCGAGGTCCGGGTGGACAGCCCGACCAGCGCGCCGATCGGCAGCTTCGCGATCGCCAACACCGGCGGCTGGCAGAGCTGGCGCTCGGTGCCGGGCAACGTCACCACGGTGACCGGCCGGCACACCGTCTACCTCACCTTCACCAGCGGCCAGGGCGCCGACTTCGTCAACGTCAACTGGTTCACCTTCCGCCACTGAGGCGGCGAGCCGGGGCTCCCCCCTGTCGGTACGGACACCGGGGGGAGCCCCGTTCCATGTCCGTCGACGGGACCCCTGGACAGAAACAGTTAACTGTCTTAATAATAAGCGCTGACGTTGACGTCCATAAATCCCTGACACCTCACCCCACCACGCGCCACCGGCCCCCGGGGCCGGCACCCCCACCGCAACCGGTCCCTGGAGGACGCCGTGAAACTCCGCTCTCCGCGGCTGGCGACGTTCGCCGCCGCGCTGGCCGCCGCCGTGGTCGCGGCCACCGTCGTGGCCGCGCCGCCCGCCTCCGCCGCCACCGCCGCCTTCGTCCGCACCTCCAGCTGGAGCAGCGGGTACGAGGCGAAGTTCACCGTCACCAACGACAGCTCGTCGAGCATCTCCTCGTGGAACGTCCAGTTCGACCTGCCCGCGGGGAGCAGCCCCGGCTCGTTCTGGGACGCCCTGCTGACCACCTCCGGGCAGCACGTCACCGCGGTCAACCAGTCCTGGAACGGCACCCTCGCCCCGGGCGCCAGCACCACCTTCGGCTTCATCGTCAGCGGCACCGGGGACCCGACCAACTGCACGGTCAACGGCGGGCCCTGCGCCGGCGGGGGAGGCGGCCCGTCCGCGCCGGCCACCCCCGGCGGCCTCCGGGTCACCGGTACCACCGGCTCCTCGGTCTCGCTCGCCTGGAACGCCGTCTCCGGCACGGTCACCGGCTACCGGGTGTACGAGGGCAGCTCCGTCCGGGCCACCGTCACCGGCACCTCCGCCACCCTCTCCGGCCTGGCCGCCTGCTCCGCGCACAGCTACACCGTGGCCGCCTACAACTCGGTCGGTGAGTCGGCGAAGTCGGCGGCGGTGTCGGCCAGCACCACCGGCTGCACCGGCGGCGGTGGTGCGATGGCCGCCGCGCCCTACCTCTACCCGGGCTGGGGTGACCCGCCCGCGCCCTCCACCGTGATGGGCGCGACCGGCATCAAATGGTTCACCATCGCGTTCGTCCTCTCCGGCGGCGGCTGCACCCCGGCCTGGGACGGCAGCGGCCCGCTCATCGGCGGCACCCACGCCAGCACCATTGCCGCGATCCGGGCCGCCGGGGGCGACGTCATCCCGTCCTTCGGCGGGTGGAGCGGCAACAAGCTCGGTCCGAACTGCTCGTCGTCCAGCGCCCTCGCCGGGGCGTACCAGCAGGTGATCGACGCGTACGGGCTCAAGGCCATCGACATCGACATCGAGAACAGCGACGAGTTCGAGAACGAGGTGGTGCAGGACCGGATCCTCGGCGCGCTGAAGATCGTCAAGCAGAACAACCCGGGGCTGAAGACGATCGTCACGTTCGGCACGTCGACCACCGGGCCGGCCTGGTGGGGCACCCGGCTGATCAACCAGGCGGCCGCGCTCGGTGCCAACATCGACACCTTCACCATCATGCCGTTCGACTTCGGCGGCGGGACCACCATGTACCAGAGCACGGTGACCGCGGCCGAGGGCCTGAAGAACGCGCTGAAGACCGCGTTCGGCTGGTCCGACGGCACGGCGTACGCGCACATGGGCATCTCCGGGATGAACGGCCTCTCCGACCAGCAGGAGCTGACCTCCCCGGCCACCTGGACGCAGATCCGGGACTGGGCGAAGGCGCATGGTCTGTCCCGCTTCACCTTCTGGTCGGTCAACCGGGACCGGCCCTGCCCGGGCGGGGGAGTGGTCTCCAACTGTTCCGGCATCGCCCAGAACACCTGGGAGTTCACCTCGATCACCGCACAGTACTGAGCGGGCGTCGTCGCGGTCAGCGACCGGCAGTCACCGACTGCCGGTCGCGCCGCGCGCGGCGCTTGCGGACCTTCTTGGTCACCCAGCTGGCGGTCATGATCCCGAAGACCAGGAAGATCGCGTAGTTGAACCAGTGGCTGTACTTGTCGACCTGCTGCCACTGCGAGCCGAGGGCGTAACCGAGCCCGACGATCAGGGCGTTCCACACCCCGCTGCCCACCGTGGTGAGCAGGATGAACTCGCCGATCGGCATCCGGTTCGCCCCGGCCGGGATGGAGACCAGGCTGCGGACCACCGGCACCACCCGGCCGAAGAGCACCGCCCACCTGCCGTGCCGCTCGAACCAGCGGTCGGCCTGCTCCAGGTCGTCCCGGTCCACCAGCGGAATGTGGTCAAGCCAGCGCTTCAACCGTTCCTCGCCGAGCGCCCGGCCGAGCCAGTAGAGCACCAGCGCACCGATCAGCGAGCCGGCGGTGGCGGCGAGGACGATCAGCACGACGTTGAACCGGCCCTCGGCGGAGAGGTAGCCCGCCATCGCCAGCACGATCTCGCTGGGAATCGGCGGGACGATGCTCTCCAGGGCGACCAGCAGCGCCACACCGAGCGCGCCCATCGAGTCGATGACGCCAGCCACCCACCCGGTCAGCCCGCTGAACTGGTTCGGGTCGACGTTCTGGGCGAGAGCCATGGGCGTCCTTCCGCGAGCTTCCGGGGATCGAACAGTGGTACCCGGGCCGTCGCTGGTCACACCTGCCGGTGAGCCGCCCCACTGATCACCGGTCAGCCCTCCGGGTGCAGCTCACGGTCGGCGGGCCCGTGCCGCCAGCCGGTGAACCGGACCACCAGCCCGCCCCGGGTCGGCGAGCAGCAGAACGGCCCGGCCAGCGCCTCGGCCGCCGGGTCGAGCGGAGCGAGCCGGACCAGCCGCCACGGCTCCCCGCCCGCCCGGGCCCGTACGGTCAGCGCGTCCCCGGCCCGGCTCACCCGAACCGTCACCTCCCGTCCGGACCACTCCGGCACCGGGGCCACCGACCAGTCCGAGACCTCCCGGGTGACCACGGCGCCGAGCTGCGGCTGCCCGTCGCTGACCTCCACCCCGGCCTTGGTCCAGTGCCGGTCGTCGACCCGGACCAGCACACCCGCCTGGTCGAACTGGGCGGTGAAGTCCAGCCGGAAGCTGACCTCCACGGCACTGCCGACCGGGAACGGGGCGAGCAGCGCCGGCCCGTCGTCGTGCACGAAGCCGTAGCTGGTGTGCCGCCAGAAGTCGCTGCCCTCGCCCGGCTCGACCACCAGGTCGCCGCCGGACTCCTCGACGCGTACCGGAGGGTGCAGCCAGGTGCCGGTGGACCAGTCGACCGCTCGGGTGTCGGCGCTCATGCCGGCACCGTACCCGCCCGACCAGCCGTTGCCTCAGCTGAAAAACGGCGTGGTTTGCTGCAGCGGCGGACTGGTGAAGTAAATCGGGCATGGGTGACAGGTGGTATCAGGAGGCGGTCATCTACTGCCTCGACATCGACACGTACGCGGACTCCAACGGCGACGGCGTGGGCGACATCCGCGGCCTGATCGGCCGGTTGGATTACCTCGCCCGGCTCGGCGTGACCTGCCTCTGGCTGCACCCGATCCACCCGTCGCCGCAGCGCGACGGCGGCTACGACGTCACCGACTTCTACAACGTGGACCCGCGGCTGGGCACCCTCGGCGACTTCGCCGAGCTGCTGCACCAGGCGAAGAACAAGGGCATCCAGGTGATCATCGACCTGGTGGTCAACCACACCTCGGACGAGCACCCCTGGTTCCAGTCCGCGCGGTCGTCGCCCGACTCGCCGTACCGGAACTGGTACGTCTGGAGCGACGAGGAGCCGCCGGACCGCCACCAGGGCATGGTCTTCCCCGGTGAACAGAACGAGACGTGGAGCTACGACCGGACCGCCAGGGCCTGGTACTACCACCGCTTCTACAAGTTCCAGCCGGACCTGAACGCGTCGAACCCCGAGGTCCGCGCCGAGATCAAGAAGATCATGTCGTTCTGGCTCCAGCTCGGCGTCGCCGGGTTCCGGATGGACGCGGTGCCGTTCATCATCGAGCAGACCGAGCCGGGCAACCCGGACTCGCCGAAGGACATGGACTTCCTCACCGAGCTGCGCCAGCACATGCAGTGGCGGCGCGGCGACGCCATCCTGCTGGCCGAGGCGAACGTCGAACCCGACCAGCTCCCCGTCTACTTCGGGGACAGCGGCGGCTCGGCCAACCGGATCCACATGCTCTTCGACTTCATGATGAACGGGCGGCTGATGCTGGCCCTGGCCCGGCAGGACCCGGAGCCGGTGATCGAGGCGCTGCGGGACACCCCGGCACTGCCCGAGGGCGGGCAGTGGGCCACCTTCCTGCGCAACCACGACGAGATCGACCTGTCCCGGTTGACCGCCGAGCAGCGCAACCAGGTGTACGAACAGTTCGGGCCGGACGAGGACATGCGCCTCTACGGCCGGGGCATTCGACGCCGGCTCGCACCGATGCTCGGCAACGACCGGCGGCGCATCGAGCTGGCGTACGCCCTCCAGTTCTCGCTGCGCGGCACGCCGGTGCTGCGCTACGGCGAGGAGATCGGCATGGGCGAGGACCTCTCGCTGCCCGGCCGGGAGGCGATCCGTACCCCGATGCAGTGGTCGTACAAGGAGAACGCCGGCTTCTCCACGGCACCGCCGGAGAAGCTGGTCCGGCCGGTGGTCGACAAGGGCGAGTACGGCTACGAGAAGGTCAACGTGACCGCCCAGCGCCGCGATCCGGGGTCGCTGCTGGCCTGGTTCGAGCGGATGATCCGTACGCTCCGGGAGGCCCCGGAGATCGGGTCCGGCGCGACCACCCACATCGACGTGCCGATGCCGCCCGGCGTGCTGGCGCACCGCGCCGACGGCCCGACCGGGACGATGGTCTTCCTGCACAACCTCGGCACCGAGGACGTCGAGGTCGACCTGAGCATGCTCGCCCCGGAGGCCGATCTGCCGATCGACGTCCTCACCGACCGCCGCTACGACGACGTGGGCAAGCTCGACAGCCTCAAGCTGGCCGGCTACGGCTACCGGTGGATCCGGCTCTGCCGCGGCAAGGACAACTGACGGCCGTTCGGGCCCGCGTACTCCTGGGTTAAGCTCCCTTCGATCGAGCCAAGTTACCGGGAGGTAATCATGTCGGAGGAGCCCCGCGTCGCCATCGTCACCGGAGCCGCGCGCGGCATCGGCGCGGCCACCGCCCGGCGGCTGGCCGGCGACGGCATGGCCGTCGCCGTGGTCGACATCGACGAGTCGGCGACCAAGGAGACCGTGGACGCGATCGTCGCGGCCGGCGGGCGGGCGCTCGGCGTGGGCGGCGACGTCTCCGACCGGGCGCAGGTGGAGGCGGCCGTCGAGCGGGTCGCCGCCGAGCTGGGCGCGCCCACCGTACTGGTCAACAACGCGGGCGTGCTCCGCGACAACCTGCTGTTCAAGATGACCGACGCCGACTGGGACACGGTCATGGGCGTGCACCTGCGCGGCGCGTTCCTGTTCAGCCAGGCGGCCCAGAAGCACATGGTCGAGCGCAAGTGGGGCCGGATCGTCAACCTCTCCAGCACCTCGGCGCTGGGCAATCGAGGCCAGGCGAACTACTCGGCCGCCAAGGCCGGCCTCCAGGGCTTCACCAAGACCCTCGCCATCGAGCTGGGCCCGTTCGGCATCACGGTCAACGCGGTCGCGCCGGGCTTCATCGTCACCGACATGACCGCCGCCACCGCCGCCCGGATGAAGGTGGACTTCGAGGCGCTGCAGCAGCACGCCGCCGCCGAGATCCCGGTCCGCCGCACCGGCCGGCCGGAGGACATCGCGCACACCATCTCGTTCCTGGCCAGCGAGGGCGCGTCCTTCGTCTCCGGCCAGGTCATCTACGTCGCCGGCGGCCCCAAGGACTGACCGCGGGCAGGGTCCCGCCCGGTGACCGTGCCGGGCGGGACCCCTCAGGCGGGGTCGTGGCGGGTACGCCAGAGCCAGAACAGGCCGAGCATCGGCAGCACCAGTGGGATGTAGCCGTACCCGCTACCGAACTGCGACCAGACCGTCTCGTCCGGGAAGAGCGCCTTGTCGGCCAGGCTGAGGATGCCCACCGCGATCACCCCGACCAGCTCGACCGAGCAGCAGGCCAGGGCGAGCCGGCGGCCGGCGTGACCGGCGCGGGCCAGCCCTACCGCCGCCACGATGTAGATCAGCGCCGCCACGGCCGACAGCAGATACGCGACCGGGGCCTCGTCGAACTTGGTGGCGATCTGCAGGCCCGCCCGGGAGGTCGCGGCGATGGCGAAGAGGATGTAGATCGCGATCAGCAGCCGGCCGGGGCCCCGGTTGGTGGCGCGCTCCGGCGCCCGCGTCTCAGCCACCGAGGGCCTCCCAGGTCTGCTGGAGCCGGACCACGACGACCGGCGTGACCAGGCAGACCGCGCAGACGATCGCCGAACCCCACCGGGTCGGCTCCATCCGGGCCAGCACCCAGGCCAGCGCCGGCAGGCAGACCAGCGTCACCAGGTAGCCGAAGAAGGCCCCCGGTTCGCCGGGCCGTTCGCCGCCGCCGATCGCGATCATCGCCACCACGGCCAGCGCGACCAGCGCGGCCTCCAGCACGACCAGGCCGACGAACTGCACGCGGTCCGGGGCGCGGTGCCGTACCGCCGCCACCAGCGCCCACACCGCGAGTACGAGCGACAGCACGATCGATGCCGTCGCAAGGATCCCGTCCACCGGCGAGCCGGCCGAGGCTGCGCTGGTCATCGACGGCATCCCGTCCCTGTCCGATTCACCGGCACAGCCTACTAACCCGCGTAGTACTCACCGCCGGCCGGCTCTCCGTCGCGTCGCCTGCACAGGGCAGATTCGACGACTAGCGTGGATCACGGCCACGGAAGCGCCGTGGTGGACGACGACAGCGGGAGTACCTCGTGCTGCGGTTCGGCTTGTTCGGCACCGGCCACTGGGCGGCGGAGACGCACGCCGCGGCCATCGACGCACACCCCCGGGCCGAGTTGGCCGGGGTCTGGGGTCGGGATCCGGAGAAGGCCGCCGCGCTGGCCGGGCGGCACGGTGTGCCGGTCTTCGACGAGGTGGACGCCCTGATCGCGGCCTGCGACGCGATCGCCGTGGCGCTGCCGCCCGACATCCAGGCCGACATCGCCGTCCGGGCCGCGTCCGCCGGCCGGCACCTGCTGCTGGACAAGCCGGTGGCGCTGAGCCTCGCCGACGCGGACCGGGTGGTCACCGCGGCGGAGCGGTCCGGGGTCGCCTCGGTGGTCTTCTTCACCCAGCGGTTCCACCCGAACGTCACCGGCTTCCTCGCCGCCACCGCGGCGGCCGGCGGCTGGCAGCACGGTCGGGCGACCATGTTCGCCAACATCTACCAGGCGGGGAACCCGTACGGGGACTCGCACTGGCGGCGGGAGCGGGGCGCGCTCTGGGACATCGGACCGCACGCGCTGTCGCTCGTCCTGCCGGTGCTCGGCCGGGTGACCCGGGTCGCCGCGATGGACGGCCCGAGCGGCCTCGTGCACCTGCTGCTCACCCACGACGGCGGCGCCACCAGCAGCATCTCGCTCACCCTCGAAGCCCCGTCGGAGGCGATCACCCGCGACGTGGTGTTCTTCGGCGAAAACGGGATCGACACCGTGCCGCCTGGCGACGGCAACGCGCTGACCGCGTACGGCACCGCGATCGACCAGTTGCTGGAGGAGATCGAGGCGGGTACCCGGGACCACCAGTGCGACGTCCGCTTCGGGCGCCAGGTGGTCGCGGTCCTGGACGCCGCCGAGCGGGCGCGCGCCGAGGGCCGCACCGTCGACGTCTGGGCCTGATCGTCAGGCGAGGGTGTTCAGCGCCTGGCTCAGCTCGGCCGGCGAGTCGAACTGCTCCACCGGCAGCGCCTTCAACATCTGCAGCAGCTCGGTGCTGGCCCCGTTCTCCTGGCCCCAGCGGACCAGGTCCTCCTTCGAGACCGGGTAGTCGAGCCCGGCCAGGTACTCCTGCAACTGCACCCCGGTGACCGTCATGTCGCGCGGCTACCCGCTCCGCCGGGCGGCATGCCGACTCGGACGGTCCCGGCCGGGCGGTTTGCCCGCACGGGTCCCGGGTAGCCGCCCGGCATGCTGGTACAGCGGCTCGGTGATCCGAGCGATTTCGACCCGTTGCTGGACCGTGTCCGGGACGCCCGGATCGTCATGATCGGCGAGGCGACGCACGGCAGCTACGACTACTACCGGCTGCGCGAACAGCTCACCCGGCGGCTCATCGCCGAGCTGGGTTTCTCCTTCGTCGCGGTGGAGGGGGACTGGCCGGACTGCGACCGGGTGCACCGCTCCGTGGTCGCCGCTCCGGGCGGCCTCGCCGACCCGCAGATCGCGCTCGAACGCTTCGAACGCTGGCCCACCTGGATGTGGGCCAACGCCGAGGTGGCGCGCTTCTGCCGCTGGCTGCGGGCGTGGAATCTGGAGCGCCCCGAGGAGCAGCGGGCCGGCTTCCACGGGCTGGACGTCTACAGCCTCTGGGAGTCGATGCAGGCCATCTTCGACTACCTGGGGGAGGAGGACCCGGGCTCGCTGGAGGCGGCCCAGGAGGCGTACCGCTGCTTCGAGCCGTACGGCAAGCAGGTCGAGGAGTACGGCATGGCGAGCCGGTTCGTCTCGGCGCGCTGCGAGGAGGAGGTCGTTCGGCTGCTGGCGCGTACCCGGGAACAGGCCACCGCGGACGGCCCGGACCGCTTCTCGGCCTGGCAGAACGCGGAGGTGGTGGCCGGCGCGGAGCGGTACTACCGGGCGATGGTGCGCGGCGGCCCGGAGTCGTGGAACGTGCGGGACACCCACATGGCCGACACGCTGGACCGGCTGCTGGACCGGTACGGCCGGGACGCGCGCGGCATCGTCTGGGCGCACAACACGCACGTCGGCGACGCCCAGGCGACCGACATGGCCGCCGACGGGATGATCAACATTGGCCAGTTGGGCCGGGAGCGGCACGGCCGGGACGCAGTGGCGCTGGTCGGCTTCGGCAGCTACCGCGGCACGGCGATCGCCGCGCCGCGCTGGGGCTCGCCGGCCGAGGCGATGGTGGTGCCGCCGGCCCGGCCGGGCTCGGTGGAGCGGCGGCTGCACGAGCTGATGCCGGAGCGGGCCGTGCTGGTCTTCGGCGGCCCGGAGCAGCCGGGCTGGGTGACCGAGACGGTCGACCACCGGGCGATCGGGGTGGTGTACGACCCGAGCTTCGAGTCCTGGGGCAACTACGTGCCGACCCGCCTCGGGGAGCGGTACGACGCCTTCATCTGGTGCGACGAGGCCACCGCCCTGCATCCGCTGCCCGCCCTCACCACTCCCGGCGAGATGGAGACCTACCCGGCCGGCGTCTGACCGGCGGCCGGCCCGGGAAGGCCGACGGCGGCCCCACCCACCGGTGGGATCGCCGTCGCCGCGTGCGTCAGACGGCGGCGGGTTCCTTCTCGGCGAGGTGGGCGCGCAGGCCCTCGCCCTCCACGTCGACGTTCGGCAGGATCCGGTCGAGCCACCGCGGGATCCACCAGGCGGCGGTGTTGAGCAGCGACATCACCGCCGGGACGATGGTCATCCGAACCACGAAGGCGTCGATGGCGACGCCGATGGCGAGCGCGAAGCCCATCGACTTGATGACCGGGTCGTCGAGGAAGATGAAGCCGCTGAAGACCGAGATCATGATCAGCGCCGCCGCGGTGACCACCCGGGCACCGTGCCCCATCCCGTTGATGGTGGCCTGCCGGGCGGTGTCCCCGTGCACGAAGTCCTCCCGCATCCGGGAGACCAGGAACACCTCGTAGTCCATGGCCAGCCCGAACAGGATGCCGATGAGCAGGATCGGCAGGAAGCTGATCAGCGGGCCCGGCGTGTCCAGCCCGACCAGGTCCGAGAAGTGCCCCTGCTGGAACACCGCGACCGTGATGCCGAAGGTGGCCGCCACGGTGAGCAGGAAGCCCAGCGCCGCCTTGACCGGCACCAGGATGGAACGGAACACCAGCATCAGCAGCAGGATCGACAGCCCGACCACCAGCAGCAGGTAGACCGGGAGCGCGTCGGAGAGCTTCTCGGACACGTCGATGCCGATCGCGGTCACGCCGGTCAGGAGCACGTCCGCGGTCTTGATCTCGGCGACCTGGCGGCGGATGTCGTGCACCAGCGTCTCGGTGGCCGCGTCGGTCGGGCCGGTCTTCGGGATGACGCCGAGCAGCGCGGTCCGCCCGGACGGGTCGGTCTGCGGCGGGGCCACCGCGAGCACCCCGTCGGTCCGCTGGATCAGCGCGGCGACCTGCGGCACGGCGGCCTGGGTGGCCTGCGGCGAGTCGGCGGTGACGACCACCGCGAGCCGGCCGGTGAAGCCCCGGCCGAAACCCTCCCGGATCAGGTCGTTGCTGACCCGGGCCGGGGTGCCCTCCGCCGCGGTGGCGGCGTCCGGCAGCGCCAGCCGCATGTCCTGGGCGGGCAGCGCGAGCAGCCCGAGGCCGAGCAGGCCGATCAGGATGACCGGCAGCCGGAGCCGGGTGACCCAGTGCGCCCAGCGGAAGCCGAACCCGGAGCGGTCCTCCGAGCCGGTCGCGTCCGATTCGATGGCGTGCCGGCCGCGCAGCTTGCGGGGGAGCACCTTGCGGCCGGCGAAGCCGAGCAGGGCCGGCGCGAGGGTGATCGCGACCAGCACGGCGACGGTCACCGTGCCGGCGGCGGCCAGACCCATCACGGTGAGGAACGGGATGTCCACCACCGCCAGGCCGGCGAGCGCGATGACCACGGTGCCGCCCGCGAAGACCACGGCGGAGCCGGCGGTGCCGACCGCGCGGCCCACCGCCTCCTCGGGCGAGAGCCCGTCGAGCAGGTTCTGCCGGTGCCGGGAGGTGATGAAGAGCGAGTAGTCGATGCCGACCGCGAGGCCGAGCATCAGGGCCAGGATGGGCGCGGTGCTGGTCAGCTCCACGGCGCCGCTGAGCGCGAACAGGCCGGCCATGCCGACGCCCACGCCGATCAGCGCGTTGAGCATGGTCATCCCGGCCGCCACCAGCGAGCCGAAGGTGATGATCAGGACGATCGCGGCGACCACCACGCCGAGCGCCTCGGTGGAGCCGACCTCCGGCTCCGCGTTCAGCACCTCGCCACCGGGGGCGATCTGCCACCCCTGCGCCTCGGCCTGCGCGCCGACCTGCTCGTACGCGATGCGCTGGTCGTCGGTCACCTCGTCCGCCCGACCCTTGAACTGCACCTGGATCAGCGCGTACCGGCCGTCCGGGGTGAGGGCCTTGACCTGGTACGGGTCCACCGCGCCGACCACTCCGGGCAGGGTGGCCGCCTCGTGGGTGACCTGCGTGACCACGGCCTGCCCCTCGGGGGTGAGGAGCTGGCCCGGCTGCGGTGCCTTGACCGCGATGGTGCCGGTGGCGCCGCTGGCCTGCGGGAACCGGTCGGCCAGCAGGTCGATCGCGCGCTGCGACTCGGTGCCGGGCATGGTGAAGTTGCTCGCCGTCGGGCCCTTCAGCGTCGCCGCGGCGACGCCGAGGCCGACGAGGACGACGAGCCAGACGAGAGCGACGAGGCGCCGCCGGCGCAACGAGGCCCGGCCGAGCCGGTACAGCAGGGTGGCCATGAAGCTTCCTTGTCCTCGGTCGTGTTCGGTACGGGATCAGGTGGTGGGTTCCAGTGCCCGGTGGGCGACGGCCAGCAACGCGGGGCGCAGCTCCTCGTCCGGGAAGTCGACGAATTCCGCGCACGCCTCGGCGATCCCGGCGAGCACGACGAACGCGGCGATCCGGGCGGCCGGGCGGTCGGAGTGCCCGGCGAAAGCGTCGATCAGCCGCTCGGAGATCTGCTGGATGTGCGCGAAGGCCGGTTGCTGGAGCAGATCGGGGAATTCGCCGCCGAGCAGCGCGATCTCCCGGCGGAAGCGCACCGCGAGGTCGACGAAGCCATCGGCGGCGACGCGCTGGAGGTCCGCGCCGGTGTGTCCGGCGATCCGCTCGTCGAGCGCCTCCAGCACCGCGATCGCCGGGGCCATCAGCTCGCCGAGCAGGGCCTCCTTGTTGGCGAAGTGGTAGAGCACCGTCGCCTTGGAGCAGCCCACTTCGCGGGCGATGTCCTGGAGGGAGGTGCCCTTGTAGCCGGTGACGCCGAATCGCCGCGCAGCCGCGGCGAGGATCTCGCCGTGGGTCTCCGGTGCCGGTCGTGCCATGACCACCAGCATGCCTGACCGATCGGTCAGGGTCTGACCGATCGGTCAGGACGTGGCCATCGTCACAGTCCGGCTCAGTCGGCTCGGCTGCCGGTCCAGTCGGCGTGCTCCCGGTCGTACGCGGCCCGGGCCTCGGTGATCGCGGCCCGGTGCCGTTCCGCCCACGCGGTCAGCGTCACCAACGACTCGTAGAGCTCCAGCGCCATCGGCGTGGCGGTGTACTCGACCTTGGGCGGCACGGTCGGGTAGACCCGGCGGTGCAGCAGCCCGTCGCGTTCCAGGTTGCGCAGGGTGAGGGTGAGCATCCGCCGGCTGATCCCCTCGACCTGCCGTTCCAGCTCGGTGAAGCGGACCGGGCCCTGGGAGGCGGCCACCAGGATGCCGACGCTCCACTTTCCACCGACCCGGTCGAGGGCCTCGCGGACGGTGCACGCCCGGGCCTGCTGGCCCACCACGGACACACAGCTGTTCCCCTGGGACATGAAAGTGCCTCCTTCCGCTCGGCCTCATGGTCACAGACGATGGCCTCGGTAACAAACCGTGCACCAAGGAGGCACTTCGATGACGGGGACCAACCGCCGGCCGGCGCTGCTGGTGCTCTGCGCCGGCAGTTTGATGATCATTTTGGACGGGAGCATCGTCGCGGTGGCGCTGCCGGCGATCCAGCGCGACCTCGGCTTCACCGCCGCCGGCCTGGCCTGGGTGGTGAACGCCTACCTGGTCGCCTTCGGCGGACTGCTGCTGCTGGCCGGACGGCTCGGCGACCTGCTCGGCCGGCGGCAGGTCTTCCTCGTCGGGATCACCCTGTTCACCCTGGCCTCGCTGCTCTGCGCGGTCGCCGCCGGGTCGGCCACCCTGGTCGTCGCCCGCTTCGCCCAAGGCGTCGGCGGGGCGCTCACCACCGCGGTCAGCCTGGGCATGATCGTCCGGCTCTTTCCCGAGCCGGCCGAACGGGCCCGGGCGATCGCCGTGTTCAGCTTCACCGGGGCGGCCGGTGCCTCGATCGGCCTGCTGGCCGGGGGAGTCCTCACCGACCTCGCCGGCTGGCGGGCGATCTTCCTGATCAACCTGCCGATCGGAGCGGTGATCCTGGCCGCCGCCGTACGCCGGATCGCGCCCGACCCCGGCCTCGGCCTGCGGGCCGGTCTGGACGTGCTCGGCGCGGTGCTGGTCACCGCCGGCCTGATGGCCACCGTGGTGGCCATCGTCGGCGCGGGGCAGCACGGCTGGACCTCCGCCCGGACCCTCGGCGCGGCCGGGCTCGCGGCGCTGCTGCTCGCCGGCTTCGCGGCGCGGCAGCGCACCGCCGCCACCCCGCTGCTGCCGCCCCGAGTGCTCCGGACGCCCGGCCTGGTCGCCGCCAACGCTGCGCAGTTCCTGATGATCGCCGCCTACTTCGGCTTCCAGTTCCTGCTCGCGCTGCACCTGCAACTCGTCCTCGGCATGGACCCGGCGACCACCGGCTTCGCGTTCCTGCCCACCCCGCTGGTGATCGCGGCGGTGTCGCTCGGGCTCGCCGGCCGGCTGGTCGCCCGGTTCGGCGCCCGGACGGTGCTGCTCGGCGGGTTGCTGCTCGCGATCGCGGGCTTCCTGCTGCTGGCCCGGATGCCGGTGGACGCCGGTTACCTCGCCGATGTGCTGCTTGCGATGCTGGTCTTCGGCGTCGCCGGTGGGCTGACCCTGCCGACGGTCACCACCCTCGCCATGGCCGGCGCGCAGCCCGCCGACGCGGGGCTCGCCTCCGGCCTGGCCAACACCACCCAGCAGGTCGGCGGGGCGCTCGGGCTGGCCGCGCTCGCCACCC
>NZ_QGGF01000153.1 GCF_003857015.1 Micromonospora globispora
ACTCGGCAATCGCCTCGTCGGCATCCTGCACGGCTGCCTCAAGACCGGCGCCGCCTACGACGAGACAACTGCCTGGGCCCATCTCCACCCCAGTTCTTGACAACGAAAAACATAGGATGTCTGCCGCTGATCGCGCGACTCGCGCTGCGTTCGGCACGGCCGTCCGCGCCGCCGGCGAACTGGCGTTTGGGGCTCAGGCTCCGATCCGGATGCTCAGCTGAGCGCCAAGCTGACGGAATCCCAGCGCCCGCGCCACTCGGCGCGACGGGTCGGGTCGAGCCCGCCACTGCGGCAGCAGATGGTTCGCCAAACCCTCCGCGACTGCTACGGAGGCAACGGCACGCGCCAGCCCGCGCCCACGTTGATTCGGCTTAGTAAGTACGCACATGTGGGCCACCAGTCCCGGCCAGCGTCGGTAGCCAGCCGCCGCGACAACGTGATTCCCGCGGCGCACCACGAACGCGTGGGAGGTGATGTCGGCCAACCCGCATTCGTCGGCGTCGTCCGCCGTGACAGAGGCCAGAAGCGTGGCGAGATCGGCATGTTCTCCAGGGACCACATCCACAGTATCGAGTCCGGCCGGCTGGAAGTCGCACTCATCGAGATAGGCCAGGCTCGCCGGACCCAGCACCTCGGCGACCGGCAGGACGGCGCGCAGCCGGTCAGAATCGGTCAGAACCTCGAGGGGCAACCCGTGCAGCACCTTGCGCACGATCCCGGCCCAACTGCCTGCCGGCACGGTGACGATGGCGGCGTCGCCCAACGCGACGATCCCGACCCAGCCCGGTGGACAGAGCAGCGATCTGGCCGAGACGGCTACTTCAACGCCGCCGTCAGCGGGGAAGGCCATCGGAACGCCAGCCATCTCGAGCCAGAGCTCCCGAGCCCGAGCGAGCAACGGATCATGGGCCATGGACGCATCCTCACGCCTGGCCCAGTGTTCACGCCACCGAGGTCGCAGCCGTCAGGGTCGGCGCCCTCTTCTGGCGCGGACCGCGCTCCCGGCTGCCCGGCGGTAGCCGCTCACCTCCAATGTCGGGCGCGTCGCTTGTGTGCGGCTGAGGCGGTGCTCATCGAGACCGGCCGGTCTTGTCGCGGAGGTGGCGCGAGGTGCAACGGCAGGAGGTCGAGCGGGATGAAGCCGGCCACGATTCGTGTTCGGCCAGACCGGTCAGGCGAAATCGGCCGCCGTCATGCCGGCCGGATGATCGGGTGGCCACTGAGCCTCTCGTTGCGTCGGCGTTGATGCGGTGACCGGCCCGAAGTCCCCGCCGAACCGGACGTCGGCATAGGTCCGGTCAAGTCGTGCGCCGGCTTCCGATGTCGCCGACCGGCCGCCCGCGATCTTCGAGGACCATGACCTCGTCGGTCCGGCAGACGACGCGCTTCAGGAGATGGCCCGCTCGATGCGGCAGAACGGCACTCGTGGCCGTCGGGCTCGTGCAGCCTCACAGCCGAGATCTCAGCACGTCGACCTCGCAGCCTGGCGAGGACGGGTCGAAGCCGTGCTCGACCAGCCAGCGGACCGCCAGCAGGCTTCGCAACGACCACCACGCGCGGATCACGTCGAGGTCGACGTCGGTGCCGTAGCCGGCGACGACGTCGCTGAGGTGCTCCTCGTGTCCGAGCGTCAAGGTGGCGAGGTCGAACAGGGCATCGCCCTGGCTCGCCTCGGACCAGTCGATCACGCCGGTGATTTCGTCAGTGTCGACGAACACGTGGGTGACCTGCAGGTCGCCGTGCGTGAACACCGGTGCCCAGGGCCGGAGCGCAGCCTCGGCAACCCGGCGGTTGCGCGTGACCAAGTCGGTGGGAAGGACGCCGTTCGTGACGAGCCACTCGCATTCCCCGTCGAGGTGCGATGCCAACTCGTCGAGGCTCCGACCGGGCCATGGCGGCAGCGGCGCGTCGTGCAGCATCCGTGCGGCGGCACCCGCCGCGGCCCACGCCGCCGGCGACGCGGTCGACGGCTCGCCGAGGCGGCCGAGTGCCGTCCCTGGGAGGGCGGCGAGCGCGAGCACGGGCGGCTTCCGCCACAGCACCTCCGGAGTCGGGATCGGCGCCATGGCCATCGCCTCGACCTCGACGTCGGTGCGCGTCTGATCAGCGTCGATCTTCAGGAACACGTCGCCGACGCGCAGGGTCGCGCGTTCGTGATGGGCGACGACGACCTCGACCTCTTCCACGCCGGCCATTTTCGCGGGGATGACCACCGACGTCACCGGGTTTATCGCGTGCGACTGCGCGGCTGACCGCGTCCCGCTGCCCGGCGGCCTCGTGCACGCCACCGACCGGTTTCTTGAGGCGCACCTCGGCGTACGAGGTCCAGCGTCGAGTCAGGCATGTGCCGACATTCGGGAGATCCGCCTCGGCTTCGGCAAGGACATCGCCGACCAGGTGAACATCCACCACCTGCTGTCCGGCACCTCCGGGCTAGACATCCCGGATGAGGACGTGCAACGCATCTTCCAGAGCCGGGACGAGGTGCACGAGTACTACGAGCAGCGGGCCCGGCAGGCGAAACTGGTGGGCGTCCCGGGCACTCCCGACACCGCCCACGCGGAGGCGGAGGTCACCATTTCCGCGCTGATCATGGAGGCCGTGGCCGGCACGACGTACTGGGACTACGTCCAGGAGAACATCTTCAAGCGTTGCGGCATGACCGGCTCGGCGTTCTACACCAGGCCGCAGTGGCTCACCGACAAGCACATCGCGCACCCGTACATGAAGCTGGCCGACGGCAGCGTGGTGGACGCCCTCCGCAACCTGGACAAGGGCAGCCCGTACCCGTACGTACTCGGCAAGAACCCGGGCCGCGCCTTCATCGATGCCCCCGGGGACGGTGGCTTCGCCACCGCGCGGGATCTGGTCCGGTTCGCGCACGCGCTGAGCGACGGCACGGTGCTGGACCGGCCCTGGGCCGACGTGCTCACCGCAGCCAAGATCCCCCACGGGCCGGCGTCGTTCGGGGCGTACGGGATCGCGATCGACATCATCAACGGCCAGTGGATGTTCCAGCGCCGGTGGCAACCCCGGTGTCGGCGCCAACTGGAGCATCTACCCGGACACCGGCTGGGTCGGCGTCATCCTCAGCAACCGCGACTCCGACGGCGTGGGGCTGCAGGACATGATCGGGCAGGAAATGCAGGCCATCACCGGAGCCTCGCCCGGTGAGGGTTCGGGTGGCTGAGGTGGTCCAGCGGCCGACGCGAAGAGAAGGAATCACCTGAGCCCGGCAGGCGTCCACTACTCGAGGGTGGTCGTGACGCCGCGTGGCGTGCGCTTCGCGCTGCACCAGGCCGAGCAAGCGCTGACCGTCCGGGTCGTGGACCGGTTGCCCGTCGATGTCGACAGCCGGCTGCAGGCCCTGGTCGAGGCCGAGGTGCCGGGCTACGACGCCGGGGATTCCGTGTATCGCGGACGTATCCAAAACTGCATACGCCACTGCAACGGCCCTCCGTCTGTAATAAAGGCATGAAGCAGAGTGCATCCCTGGCAGCGCCGCCCCGCCGCACGCGCCGGATCGTGCTCGTCAGCCTGGCGATCCTCGGCCTGGCGGGCGTGGCGTTCGCCGTGCGGCGGCCGCTCATGATGTCCGCTCCGAGGTGCATGGCCGGGCGGTGGCACGGCTGCTTCGATACGGAGAACGGTGTGCTGCTCATGATGCTGGTCGGGCTGCCGTTGGCCGCTCTGGTGGTGTGGGCTCTGGCGCGCCGTCGGCGTGCCGCCGGCGTCACCTCGGCGTGGCGGATGTCGCTGGCCGAGGTGGGCATGGTCTACGGGACGGTGCCGCTCGTATGGATCACCATGATGCCGGGGCCGGGGGCCGGCATCGTCCCCGGTCGGGTGAGTCTGGTCCCGCTGCAAGATCTGGTCACGATGGGGCCGGTCGGGATCGGCGGCAACCTGCTGATCTTCGCGGCGCTGGGGTTCTTCGCCCCGATCCGGTTCGCGGCGCTGGCGTCCGTGCCGCGGATCCTGGCGCTCGGGGCAGGCTGCTCGGTCCTGGTCGAAATCGCACAGTACGTCCTGCGGCTGGACCGGGTGTCCTCCGTCGATGACGTACTGGTCAACGCCGCCGGCGCTGTGCTGGCCGGGCTGGCGTCGCGCCGCTGGTGGAGCACTGCGGCGGAGGTGCCGTCGGACCAGCCTCGTCCCGCGCTGGCATCGGCGGACTGAGTCGCGTGTCCAGTATGCACGTATCAACGGTATTTTGCGCTGATCATAGGCTTCAGGCATGCGCGTACTGATCGTGGAGGACGAGCCCTACCTGGCCGAGGCCGTCCGTGACGGTCTGCGGCTGGAGGCGATTGCCGCCGACATCGCCGGCGACGGCGACTCTGCCTTGGAACTGCTCAGCGTCAACTCCTACGACCTCGCGGTCCTCGACCGCGACATTCCCGGCCCCTCCGGAGACGAGGTCGCCCGGCGCATCGTCGCCTCCGGCAGCGGCATCCCGATCCTCATGCTCACCGCCGCCGACCGGATCGACGACAAGGCTTCCGGCTTCGAGCTCGGCGCCGACGACTACCTCACCAAACCGTTCGAGCTGCGGGAGCTCGTCCTGCGGCTGAGGGCGCTCGACCGCAGACGCGCGTACGCCCGGCCCCCGGTCCGCGAGATCGCAGGCCTGCGGCTCGACCCCTTCCGCCGGGAGGTCTTCCGCGACGAACGCTACGTCGCACTCACCCGCAAACAGTTCGCCGTGCTGGAAGTCCTCGTCGCCGCCGAGGGCGGGATCGTCAGCGCCGAAGAGCTGCTGGAACAGGCCTGGGACGAGAACACCAACCCCTTCACCAACGCCGTGCGCATCACCGTCTCCGCACTGCGCAAACGGCTCGGCGAACCATGGATCATCGCCACCGTGCCCGGCGTCGGCTACCGCATCGACACGCAACCGGCGGCCGGAGGCGAGCGTGGATAGGGAACCGGGGTTGAGCGTTCGCGTCAAACTCACCCTCAGCTACGCAGGATTCCTCATGCTTGCCGGCGTTCTGCTGCTCGCGACGGTGTGGGTGTTCCTCCTGCGTTACGTCCCCGACCGTGCGCTCATGCTCCCCGGCTCCAGTGACATCCCCGCTGATGGTGTTTTTCCCGTCCGATCCAACCTCCTGCACGTATTCGCTCCGAGGGCCGCCGCCGTGCTGGCATTCCTTCTTGCGTTCGGCCTCGTCGGAGGATGGATCCTCGCCGGCCGGATGCTCGCACCCCTGACACAGATCACGGATGCGGCACGGATGGCCGGGACCGGGTCGCTGTCCCACCGGATCCGCACGAAGGGCCGCCAGGACGAATTCCGTGAACTCTCCGACGCGTTCGACACGATGCTCGAACAACTCGAGTCCCACGTCGCCGAGCAGCAGAGGTTCGCCGCGAACGCCTCCCACGAACTGCGCACCCCGCTGGCGATCTCGCGGGCGCTCCTCGATCTCGCCCGCAAGGACCCCACGCGGGACCGGGACGAACTCATCGAACGCCTGCACGCTGTCAATACCCGGGCGATCGACCTCACCGAAGCCCTTCTGCTGCTCAGCCGCGGCGACCGCGGAACCGTCACCCGCGAGAGCGTCGACCTCTCCCTCATCGCCGAAGAAGCGGCCGAAACACTGCTTCCCCTCGCCGAACAGCGCCGGATCACGCTCGACGTCACCGGCGGGGTGACCCTGACCAGCGGCTCGGCGGAGCTCCTGTTGCGGATGGTGACGAACCTCGTCCAGAACGCCATCGTCCACAACCTTCCCGCCGGCGGCACCGTGACGATCTGCACCGAGGTACACGGCGACACGACCGTGCTGCGGGTCGAGAACACGGGCCACCGGCTCCCACCGGAGCTGGTACCGGCCCTCACCGAACCCTTCCAGCGCGGAACGGAACGCGTACGCACCGACGAACACGCAGGCGTCGGCCTCGGCCTGGCCATCGTGCACAGCATCGTCCGCGCCCACGACGGAACCCTCGAGCTCGTCCCCGGCCCCGCTGGCGGTCTTCTCGTCACGGTCCGGCTTCCCGGCATGCCGTAGGCATCGTCCCCGATCAGCGCCTCGTCCGGGCTGACGCCGTTCTTGGCGATCAGGCCGAGCGTCAGCGTCGACCTCCAGTGTGAACGCCCGAAGCCGAAGCACTGCCGGCGGGCTCGTAGAGACACCGTCTCCAAGCATGCACTACATGGTGCTACGTTGACATCGAGGTCCGTCAGCGTCGCACCCATCGCTTCTCATGATCATGGCGGGACCGCCAACCCGGCCGCCAAGATCGTGAGAAGCCGCCATCAGACGTGAGAACCTACCCCCGGTTGTAGGTTCTCAATCTTCTTGTCGCCGATGACGACGTTGACCAGCGTGATTGGTTCGTTCTCTCGCGATGTTGTCGTTGCTCTTTTCTCAAGATCGTGTCGCTTTCTTGATCCCGGGCCGTGTTTCTCTGCTGAGGTGGTCGCAGAGGTTGAGCCCACTCCGGATGAAGATCACGAACGTTCTATTGTCGGTGGTTCTCTGTAGCGTGCTGGCATGTCTGCGTTGAGCTATGAGGTGACGCCACGTTTCCGCAGCACAAAGAGGGCAGTCGGAGTTCCGCGTCGCGGCGGCCCCGCAGCAGGTGATGATGGCTGCCGGGGTTGCGCCTGGGCGCGCAGGGCGCCGCGATCGACTTCTGGCTGCGGATGCTGGTGGGCCCTGCGGCCGTCGATCGCGGCCGGTCCTTCGGCCGTGTCAGCTTGAGATGCGGGCTTCGATGCCGTCGAGGAGGAAGTCGAGGCCCATCCGGAACGTCTGGTCGGCGTCCAGGTGGGCGCCATCGCGTACGACCGCGGCCAGCGCGGGGAATCGACCACTGGCGAAGGTCCGCACTAGATAAGGCCCGAAGGCGGACTGCCACTGCCTCTTGTCCATCCCGGTGGCCCGCTCGGCGCGCCGCTCGGTGATCTCCCGGCGCACCGCGCCGATCACGTACGCATTGACCGCGTCGACCACCGGCATGACGGTGTCCACGTCGACGCCGCCCATTGCGGCCACCACAGTCTCTCCCCTGGCCAGCGCGTGCGGCCCGAGCTGGGGCCGCCCACCGAGCAGGTCGGCGAGCCATTCGTGCTGGTGAACGGCCTGCCGGGTGGTTTCGGCAAGGGAGCGCAGCACCTCTCGCCAACCGTCTCCGGCCGGCCGGATCTCGGCGTGGACCGCATCGACCATCAGGTCGAGCAACTCGTCCTTGGTGGCGATGTAGCCGTACAGCCGCATCGGCCCGACGTCCAGCGCGGCAGCGACTGGGCCTGAAGGATTCCCAGAGGTAGTTCTTGGAAATCTTGAGGCGGATTTCGTTCGAATTCAGGCCCTTGGCCGGCTGCACGTTGGCGCCAGTGATTACTGGGACGGAAACTGGCTCATCACTCCTGTTCGGATCAAGGTCGATGGCTTTGAAGGGACTATCGCGCCATCTCTGCGCGCTGAAGAGCTGAGTGCTTTCCTGGGTGCGCTTCGCCAGGTCTATCACGACTTGAAGGGCCGGGCTGTACTGGAATCGATGGAAGGGGTACTTCGATTGGCGGTTGACGTCGTGTCTGGCGGGCGTCTTGCCATAGCTGGGGAAGCAGCCAATCGGCCTGGCGGGCGTAACAGGCTCAGTTTCGTCATCGAAGGACTTGATCAAACCTATCTGCCCGCAGTGATCGGTTCTCTAGAGATGATCGAGCGGCGGTACCCAACAGTTGGTAGGCCTTGACATGTGCCTTAAGGGATGTCTCGTAACCCCGGTGTTGTCCGATGGGGACGATCATCAAGGATGCCTGGGTGCAGGTGATCTCCGCAGCCCGCCCAGAGCTGATCTTCGCGTTCACCGGTCTGCAGCCGGCCCAGTTCCGGCGGCTGGTCCGCCTGGTCGCCGAACGAGGCGGGGACGGCATCGCTGACGGGCACTGATTTGGAGGGCGGCGTGCCATACGGCGTCGACCGGCCGGGTCGGGACGACCCGGTAGGACTCGCCGGTCGGCAGGAGCATCCCGAGGTCGGGCTGGTCCACGCGGTCGGCGTACGCCTTAAGGAAGACGAGGAACTGCCCGACCGCACGCTCGGGCGTCGGCTGAGACGAGGGTGCGAGGGTCTGCGGCGATCTTGTGACCGGCCTGTCTGCGGTGATACTCAAGGCTCCTCCTTCATCCTGTGCGGGTCAGCGAGGAAGGTGCGTCACCTTCGAAGCTGAGTTGCGTCCGTGCATGTCTTGCGTAAGCGATCAAGGTGCGGGGGAGGCTCGCGGCAAGCTCGGTGTGGAGGCGCCCTCGCCCTCGGCAGGCGACAGCGCATGGTTACCGGCCGTCCAGGATTGACCTTCGGAACGGCCCCAGGCCACGAAGCGTTCGAACATCCGCCTCTGTCTTTCCCCGCGCCGTACCTGCTGGCGACCACCTGATCAGTCTCGTGTCCTGAAAGTTGGTGTCGTGGAGGAGATTACGGAGGAGCCGGTACAGGTGGTCGCGCGGATGTGCGCGATCGACATCGGCAAGGCCGGTCTGGTGGCGTGCGTGCGGGTGCCGCCCCGCGCGGTCGATCTCGAAGACCGTGGTAAAGGCGGGCAGAAGGTCCGTTTCAGCCGCGCGGCTGAGGCAACGGTTACACAGCGTCGTGGCGAGGTCGTCATGGTCGAGGATGATGACGAAGGCGCTGGGTGATCGGCGGCGGGACCGGCCGACGGTGGAGCCTGGGTCTTGGAGGGTCTCACCGACGAAGGAGACGAGATGTCGCTACATGTGATCGTGGGCGCCGGCCCAGTCGGCACCGCGACGGCGCTGCTGCTCGCCGAGCGGGGTGAACAGGTCCGTGTCGTGACCCGCCGCGGTGGGGGTCCCGTGCATGCCAGGGTGGAGCGGGTTGCCGCGGACGCCACCGACGCGGACCGCCTGGGCCGGCTCGCCGATGGCGCGAGCGCCATCTACAACTGCGCCAACCCGCCCTACCATCGCTGGCTCACTGATTGGCCCCCGCTGGCGTCCGCGCTGCTCACCGCCGCCGAGCGAAGCGGCGCCGTGCTCTCCACGGCCAACAACCTGTACGGGTATGGCCCCGTCACCGCGCCGATGACAGAGTCGACGCCATTGGCGGCAACCCACCCGAAGCTGCGGCTCCGGGCCGACATGTGGCGCGACGCCCTCGCTCGATACGAGGCCGGCCGGATCCGGGCCACCGAGGTCCGGACCAGCGACTACATCGAGGCGAACTCGATCATCACCATCGCGTTGGGCAAGCCGCTGCTGGCCGGCAGAAGGGCATACGTTCCGGCACCGCTGGACGTGCCGCACAGCTGGACGTCGATCACCGACGTGGCCAGAACGCTGGTCACCGTCGCCACCGAGCCACGGGCCTGGGGCCGGGCCTGGCACGTGCCGACGAACCCACCCCTGACCATCCGGGAACTCGCGCTGCGGTTCAGCGAGGTTGCGGGCGCGCCCGCGCCAAAGCTGACATCCATACCATACGTAGCACTGTGGACGGTCGGGCTTTTCTCCCCGCTCGTGCGCGAGCTGAGGACCACTCGCTACCAGTTCGCCCGGCCGTTTGTCATCGACTCGACCCTCGCCACCCGAACCTTCGGCATCGAACCGACACCGATCGAAGAGGCACTGAGCGCCGCGGCCGCGTCGCTACGCGGGTAGCGGGACCCGAGTCAGATGCCGCGTTACCGAGCGCCATCGGGGCCCCCGACACGGGCATCGGGTACTCGACCTGACCGAGCACGTCCCCCTGCGCCGTGTCGATCAGCCAGTGCCGCGGGTGCCCGTACTCCTGTTCGCTCTCGCCGGTGCTCGCGATCACCGTGCGCTCGTCGACGAAGCCGCACTGGTAGTCCCAGAAGGGCTCGTCCTCGGGGTCCGACGGTGCCTGGGGATGTGGCGGAAGCCGGTGATAGGCGGCGACCTCATCCGTCACCGCACCGTCGGGAAGGCGGTGGATCGCCAGTTCCCTAGTGACTTGCGTGCGGTTGTGGCCGGTTCGATCGGTATGTTGCCCGGTCCGGTGCCCACGTCGAGGATGCGGGTGCCCGGGGGGAGGTTCGCGGCGGCGACGTCGGCGAGGAGGCGGGTGTGGATGCCGCGGAATGGGCGGCCGGTGAGGCCGAGCATGCGTTCACGGGTGTGCTGCATCGGGAGTCTCCTTGGCGGTCAGGCCGGCAGGGGCCGGAGTGTGTGGGGCTCCCATGGGTGCGGTGCGCAAACGGATCAGTGACGTGATGTGCAGTGCCACCGCGAGTGGTACCGCTGTGGTGGGGATGAGCGCCAGTGGCAGCATCGCCACGGCGGCGGTCGACGGGGAGATGTCCAGCAGCCGGTTGGGGCCGAGGCCGGCGAGGAACCCGATGCTTACCGCGACGACTAGGTCGAGGATGCCCAGGATGTTGAACCAGGTCGCGCCGGTGCGGTCGCCGCTGGCGAGTCGTCGGGCGATGAATGGGGCGGCGATACCGATGGCGATGTCACCGAGGCCGGCGGGCAAGGCGAACGCGGCCGGCAGCTTGCCGAGCGCCATGACGGTGATGAAGGCGGCGCCGACCACGCGGAATGTGTGCGGGAGGGTGAGCCGGGCGAGCGAGCCGGGTGAGCGCAGTGCCTGTCCCACGGGCGGGATCGTGGTGCCGATGAGTGCGGCGGCCAACGCACCACCCGCGGCGACGCCGATCCATGGGCGGTTGTGGGACGTGGACTGGTGATATGCGCCGTCGCCGGCGAGGAACGCGCTGACGACGATCCATCCCGCCCAGATCGCGGCGAAGCACGCAGCAGCGATGCCGGCGGCACGGCGGTTCCCGTCTGCGGCGACCGTCGAACCGAACAGCCCGATGGCGGTGGTGGCCGGAATGCCGATGACGCCGATGAGCACCAGCGCCCAGATGTAGAGCGGTAGATCAGCCATGGCAGCCTCCCGAACAACGAGTTCGTTTCTGTACACTGTGTTCGATTATGTGGCGGCGACCGCATCCGGCGTCAACAGGCAAAACCGCGCCCGTGCGCGGTACGGAACAGAAGCCGTGACAGTGTCCGAGAACGTAATGGGGGAATCATGACGGAGGGGGGAGACCGCCGCGTGCGGCGCACCCGCAGGAACCTCACCGAGGCCCTGACCGATCTGATCCTCGAACGGGGCTACGAGGCGATCACCGTGCAGGACATCCTCGACCGCGCCGACATCGGCCGGTCCACCTTCTACGCCCACTTCAGAGACAAGGAGGCGCTGCTGCTGTCGTGCTTCGACGACCTGCGCGACGATTTGCGGCGTGACCTCGACGCGATGACGCCTGGTGTCGAGCCGCACGATCCGGGCCAGCCCTCAATCGCGGTGTTCGCGCACGCCTACCGGCACCGCCGGGTCTACCGGGCGTTGTGCGGGCGCCACGGCGGCAACATCGTCTACGGACACCTGCACACTCTTGTCGCCCACGCCCTGCGCATGCACCTCGCCCCGCACCTGGCCGCCAGCGGCTCACCGATCCCGGCCGAGGCAATGGCCGAGTTCTACACCTCCGGACTGTTGGGCATCCTCACCTGGTGGGTCAACCAAGGCTTCCCGCACGGGCCAGCCCACGTGGCGCAGATGTACGGCGCGATGGCCAACCCCGGAATCGCTGCCGCCATCGGGCGCCCATCGGATGCGGAAACCCGGCCGACCATCTCCAACGCGTCGCGACATTGATCCACCGGAGGGTGAACTGGCAATCGGGTGGTGACCCACGCTGGGCGCTGTTGCGTTCTCGGATCGGACGACGCGGTGAGCTGGGGTCTCGAGCCAGCGCGCCAACTCCTCGCCCGGCCGAATCGAGTAGACGGACCTGGTCGGGTGCGGCACTGAACGTTCAGCCGCCGTAGGGGCCGCCTGGGAGACAGGCCAGCTCATGGTGTGGGCGGGCTCGCCGCTCTGGATGGGATTGACGGCGAGGTTGCCGAGGGAGCGCCAGAAGCTGTCCAACGCGCTGGGCATCCCGTGAAAGTTGCCCCACTCGACGGGCAGGGAGCCGTTGATGACGACGTCCTGCGGCGAGGCGCCAGGCCGGCGATCGAGGTGTAGTAGCCGACCGGGGATGACGGGATACCGGTGGCGGTCGCGGGATTGCCCGCGCCGGCGGCGCTGCCGTAGGTGCCAGGTTTGCACAGCACCGCGTGCCGGTTGGTGCTGAACTGCTCCTCACCGGCGATGCTCCCGAGATAGGCGTTGATCTGGTCTACCGGGGTGCTCTGGTCGAAGATCTTCACGTTCGGCCCGAAATCCGGGGTGCCGCTCGGCGCCAACGACCGGCAGATTCCCTTGGAGTACGCGCACCGTTCCTACGAGCAGGCGGTCAACAGCCCGAAGCGCGAGCTCCGGGTGTTCACGCCGGAGGAGGGCGCGACCGAGCACATCGGCTTGGACCACCTGCCGCACGTCAGCACCTTCATCGCGGACTGGGTGGCTGACACCTTCGCCGAGCTCTCAGCACAGGCAGCGGCCCAGGCGTCGTGACGCCAGCGCCGGCCAGCCAACGCGCCCGCACGGGCGGGGGATGGCTCAGCAGTACGACGAGACGACCCGCCGGGAGGTGAGGCGACGGTCCCGCCGCGTGCGGTGCGGTGTACTGCAGGAAAGGATGTGACCATGGCCAATCCTGTTCTCGAGTCCGCTTTCCCCCGGCGCGTTGTCGTCACCGGGGCCACCGGCAAATTCGGCCGTGCGGTGTGCAACGGCGCCGGGCAAGGTCGGTGACCACCGTGGCGGGCTCGGCAGCCACGGTGGTGAGCACTCTGGCGGCGACCAGGGCCGCGGGGGGTCCGGCGCCGTGGCGAGGGGGCAGGTCATCGGTACGGCGCTGGCGGGCACGATCCAGCGAACCCGTTCGGGTCGGTCGGGGTCTGCCTGACGCTCCACCGCAAGGTCTAACTCGCTTATCCGGTAGATCGCCGCCCAGGCCCGGGATCTCCATGTAGGTCCTTGGTGAAGGCGTTCTTCCCAGCCGTCAGGCGGATCCAGGATCAATGGCGGGGGCGTCTCGTATGGCGAGTGCGGCTTGGATGAGCGCGGCGTGGGTCAGCGTCTGGGGGTAGTTGCCGAGGTGGGCGCCGGTCGCGGGGTCCAGCTCTTCCGCGTAGAGCCCGAGTGGGCTGGCATAGTCGAGCATGGTCTGGAACAGCTCTACGGCCTCGAGGCGCCGCCCGGCACGGGCGAGGGCTTGGACGAGCCAGAATGAGCAGGGTAGGAACGCGCCTTCGGTGCCGGGGAAGCCGTCACGTCCGGGCGGGTAGCGGTAGAGGAGCGGACCGCCGGCGGAAAGCCTGTCCCGAATGGCGTCGATGGTGCCACGCACACGGGGCGACTCGACGTTTTCCATGTCGAGCAGCGGCAGGACGAGCAGGGCCGCGTCGAGGTCCTGGGAGCCGTAGCTGCGGACGTAGCTGGCCATCGTTGGATCGAATCCGCGTGTCCGGACCTCGGCGGCAATCGCATCTCGGGCCTTCTGCCAGCGCCGACGTTGGCGGTCCGACAGTGGGTGGGTGTCGGCGATGCGCAGGGCCCGGTCCAGGGCGAGCCAGCCCATCAGCTTGGAATGTACGTGTTGGGCGGGTGCACGGATCTCCCAGATGCCGGCGTCGGGCTCCTGCCAGCGGCGGGCGACCACGTCGGCGAAGCCACGCACCGCCCGCCACGTCTCGGTATAAAGGCGCTGCCCCGCCTGCGCGAACGCCCAGGCGGCATCGACCACCCAGCCGTAGCCGTCGAGTTGGTGCTGCCTCGCAGCGCCGTTGCCGACCCGAACCGGGACGCTGTCGAGATAGCCGGGCCAGCCGCCCAGGTCCCGTTCGGCTGGTACGTGGCGGCCGTGCAGGGTGAACAGTGCCGGCAGGCGTGGCCGCTGCAGCCGGCTGGCGTGCAGCAGCCACGCGAGGAAACCATGGGCTTCGTCGGGTTTGCCGACGCTGAGGAAGGCACTGACGGCGATGCTGGCGTCACGGGGCCAGACATAGCGGTAGTCCCAGTTGCGTACCCCGCCGGGATCCTCGGGCAGCGACGTTGTGGGTGCGGCCACCGGCGCTTGCGAGGGCGAGTAGGTCAGCAGCCGCAGGGTCAGCAGGCTTCGTACGACGTGCTCCCGGAAGGGTAGCGATTCGTCGATTTCGGCGGTCCAGCCCCGCCATCGGTTTTCGTCCTCGATGAGCAGGTCCCAGGCTGCTGCCGGCTCGACGTGGATCAGCGGTTCGCGGTGGGCCACGGCCAGCACGAGGGTGATCGGATGGCCTGGCCTGACCGTGATCGAGGTAGGCCGACCCGGTTCGATGGCGAGCTCGGGTGCGCTGTCCAGAGAGACCGCGAGCGACCCCCACTCACACAGGGTCCGACGTCGGTGGTGGACTCGGGGCCGACGGTGTCGTACGCCGAGACGGGGGTCGAACTCCACGACGGCGTCGACCGCTGCCTCCTCGGCCGACAGACGCCGCACGACCAGTGTCGTGGGCAGCAGACGGCCACTGACCTCGGCCACCATCCCCTCGGTGAGGGTGAGGCGGCCGCTGCCCACCGCCCACGTTGTCTCCAGCGTGGCGGTGTGCCGCCGGTAACGCCGTTCGACGACCGTGGTCGGTCCGGCCGGGCCGACCCGGAACATTCCCGCATCCGGTCCCCCCACCAGCCGACCGAACAGGGGCTCGCCGTCGAAGCGGGGCACGCAGAGCCAGTCGATCCCGCCGTCACTCGCGACCAGGGCAGCAGTGCGTGTGTCACCCAGCAGCCCGTAGTCGCTGATCGGCGCCGGGGGTCGAGGGCACCTCGTGTCGGGCTCACCGGTCATGGCGATCGCTTAGCAACACTCGGAGGCGGCGATGCTGCGCTACCTGCGGCGGCAACGAGTCGTACGGCACGGTCAGTCGGCCTGGAGGAGCAGTCCGAGGACGACCCCGTAGATGACGTGGACGACAGCCGCGACCGAGGGAGTCTGGACGCCGTAGTTGAGGGCGAACAGGCCGGGCGGCTCCAGCACGGCCGTGCTGGCCGGGCCGGCCCGCTGCGAGGCCATGCGCGGGTGGACACCCGGAAGCAGCGGCAGGATCACCGTCAGCGCGATCCCGACGTGGAGCGTCCCGAGCAGCGCCCCGATCCACCAGGTGGCCCGGTGCAGCAGGGCGAACGTGGCCGCGTAACCGAGGGCGAAGCCCTGACCGGCACAGAGGTGGATGAAGAACCCGACGACGCGGGCCCGGTCGGGATCCTCGGTGACGAGGGTCCCGAGTACCAGGGGAAGGTCGAGGCGAGTGAGGCCGGCCAGCTGAGCAGAGATCAGCGCCGCGGTGAGCGCCACGGTGGCGACCAACCCGAACAACGCCCATCCGGCCCAGTCCATCTCAACAGTGGTCCACGTCGCGCGTGTTCGCAGCCGGCCCGGCGAGCGTCCCGGCATAGGCAACACAAGAGCTGGCGACGCCAGGTCTTCCGCCGCCGGTTGTATCGGCGCCGGCACCCGTCAGCCGCGCAAATGGCCGGGTCTGAACCGCCGAACAGCGGCTCCGCGGCGTCAACACGCGGTACGGCGGCGTTCTCGCGGCCATCGGTCCACCCTTCGGCTGGACAACGTGAAGATCCAAGGGGCCTGATCGGGCGACCTCCTCGCACCAGCATGCGGCGGCAACGGCCGCCCCGTTTTTCACCATAAGCCACCGGACCTGTGGCATCGGCCTGCTTGCCGAGGTACAGGGCACCGTTGCATTGAGCGTTGGAAGATCGAGGCAGGCTTGAGCAGTGAAGCCATCGATCCGCTCTCGCCCGTTCACGTCACTGTCTACCGGTGGGTGCAGCGGTTCACGCCGCTGCTGGCCGACGCCGCCCGATTCTCACGCCACTCGCCAGGCGACAGGTGGTTCGTGGACGAGACCTACGTCAAGGTGAACGGTGTCTGGCGGTACGTGTACCGGGCGGTCGACCAGGACGGGCAGGTCGTCGACGTGCTCGTCTCGGCCCGCCGGGACGCCGCCGCCCGGCGCTTCTTCCGACGAGCGCTGTCGACGTTGAAAGTGACACCCAGCGCCCCCTGGGCAGAACTTCCTAGGCGCGGCGCGCTTCGGCTGCTTGGCGGCCTCGGCGCGGCGGGTGGGCTCGTGGCGCTCGGCGCCCTAGGCCGTGTGTCGAAGTCGGCGGTGGTGGGCGATGAGATTCCGGCGCGTCGGTGATCGATAAGTAGCGAGGTCTCCGGTAGATGGTTCATCGACGAAGAAGACCATCAGCACGGAGACCTCGTGA
>NZ_QGGF01000786.1 GCF_003857015.1 Micromonospora globispora
GGGTGGCCGACCGCACCGTGGACGTGATCGAACTACGGGGCCGCGGGGTGGAGCTGCGCTACTGGATCGACCGGGGCGGACTGCTGCGTCGGTTGGAGCTGCGGACCGGCCGGGGCGTCTGGGCCCAGCTCGACCTGACGCCGGGCCCCGTGCCGGCGCTGCCCGGGATGCCCTGACCGCCGGCGAGCTCCGCCGGTCTTTACCGCACGGTCGACGGCAGGGGCTGAGCCCAGCACCGTCCCCGTCGCGCGGTCAGGGCCGCCAGCCGGTCTGCGCGGCCCACTCCTCGGCCCGCAGGTGCTCCTCGTCGAACCAGGGGTCCTTCAGCGTGCCGTAGGTCGCGCTGTCCGGGGCGGACGCCACCAGCTCCCGCTTGAGCTGCAGGTACGCCACCCGCTGCTCCGGGTCGGCGCGCAGGTGGTCGCGCATCAGCAGGGCGTACCGCCAGCCGGGCGAGCCGGCCACCCGCAGGTGCAGGTGGACCGGACGACCCGGGTCGGCGCTGCCGTGCAACCGCTTCTCCCAGCGCCCGCTGGCCGCCGGGCGGGGGTTGTCCCACCACTCCCCCGGCAGCCGCGGAAAACCGGCGTCGGCGAGCCGCTCGGCCAGCGGCCCGTCCGCCTCCGCCAGCGACGCCACGGTCAGCTGGATGTCGATGACGTCCTTCGCGGCGAGCCCCGGCACGGCGGTCGAGCCGATGTGGTCGATGCGGGGGCCGGCGGGGGCGAGCGCGTGCCGGATCCGGGCAGCCAGCCGGGCGTACTGCTGCGGCCAGGTCGGGTCCGCCTCGGTGAGCACCAGGCGCGCCGGCCGGACCGCGCGCCGCTCGCGCAGGTTCGCCTCGTAGGGGATCAGCCGGTCACGCCAGAGGGCGTCCACCGCCGCGTGCAGCTCCGTGAGGCCGGCGTCGTTGGGCAGCACCACGTCCGCCGCCACGCGTCGGCGCGCGTCGTCGGCCTGGGCGGCGATCCGCCGCTCGGCCTCCGCGCGGTCCATCCCCCGGTCGCGGGCCAGCCGCTCCAACCGGGTGGCCACCGCCGTCTCCACCACCACCACCAGGTGGTACGTCGGCGCGAGCCCCACCTCGACCAGCAGCGGTACGTCGTTGACCACGATGGCGTCCGGCGGTGCCGCGGCGGCCAGCGCGGCGGTACGCGCCCGCACCCGCGGATGGATGATCGCCTCCAGCCGACGGCGGGCCGCCTCGTCGCCGAACACGACCGCGCCCAGCGCCGCCCGGTCCAGCGCCCCACCGGCGTCGAGCACCCGGTCGGAGAAGGCCTCCACGATCTCCGCCAGCCCGTCCGTGCCGGGGTCGACCACCTCCCGGGCGACCCGGTCGGCGTCGATCACCACCGCGCCGAGTGCGGCCAGCCGGGCCGACACCGCGCTCTTGCCGGACCCGATCCCGCCGGTCAACCCCACCATCAGCACCGGACCAGTCAACCCGATCATCCCGCCGCTGCCAAACCAGTGTCGAGGCGGAGACGCGCGAAGGCCCCGCCCCCAGCGACCCGGTGTACCGGATCGCGGGGACGGGGCCCATCGTCGTCAGCGGACGGCTCCAGATCTCGGCGCGACGTCAGACGCGCCGAGCTGGAGTTGTCGTCACTTGCCGCCGGCGAGCTTCTCCCGCAGAGCGGCGAGCGCCTCGTCGGTGGCCAGGGTGCCCGCGGGCTCCTCTGCCTGCCGGCTCGGGGCCGGGGCGGCGGCGGGGCCAGCGGTCACGGCCGGAGCCGGGTTGGCAGCGGCCTCGGCCTCGGCGGCGCGGGAGGTCTGTACCTGCTTGGTGTGAGCCTCCCAGCGCTGGCGCGCCTCGGCGTACTGGTTCTCCCAGGTCTCGCGCTGCTTGTCGTACCCCTCGAGCCACTCGCCCGTCTCCGGGTCGAAGCCCTCCGGGTAGATGTAGTTGCCCTCGGCGTCGTAGGTCGCGGCCATGCCGTAGAGGGTCGGGTCGAAGTGCTCCTCGCCCTCAACGAAGCCCTCGTTGGCCTGCTTCAGCGACAGCGAGATCCGGCGGCGCTCCAGGTCGATGTCGATGACCTTGACCATGACCTCGGAACCGACCTGGACGACCTGCTCCGGAATCTCCACGTGGCGCTCGGCCAGCTCGGAGATGTGGACCAGGCCCTCGATGCCGTCGTCCACCCGGACGAAGGCGCCGAACGGCACCAGCTTGGTGACCTTACCCGGCACAATCTGCTGGATCGCGTGGGTGCGGGCGAACTGCCGCCACGGGTCCTCCTGGGTCGCCTTCAGCGACAGCGAGACCCGCTCGCGGTCCAGGTCGACGTCCAGGACCTCGACCTCGACCTCCTGGCCGACCTCGACAACCTCGGACGGGTGGTCGATGTGCTTCCAGGAGAGCTCGGAGACGTGCACCAGGCCGTCCACGCCGCCAAGGTCGACGAACGCGCCGAAGTTGACGATCGAGGAGACGACGCCCTTGCGGACCTGGCCCTTCTGCAGCTTGTTGAGGAACTCGGTGCGCACCTCGGACTGCGTCTGCTCCAGCCAGGCCCGGCGGGACAGGACCACGTTGTTGCGGTTCTTGTCCAGCTCAATGATCTTGGCCTCGAGCTCGCGGCCGACGTACGGCTGCAGGTCGCGCACCCGCCGCATCTCGACCAGGGAGGCGGGCAGGAAGCCGCGCAGCCCGATGTCGAGGATGAGGCCGCCCTTGACCACCTCGATGACGGAACCGCGGACGACACCGTCCTCGTCCTTGATCTTTTCGATCGTGCCCCAGGCCCGCTCGTACTGCGCCCGCTTCTTGGAGAGGATCAGACGCCCCTCCTTGTCCTCCTTCTGGAGGACCAGGGCCTCGATGTGGTCACCGACCGAAACGACCTCGGCGGGGTCCACGTCGTGCTTGATCGACAACTCACGAGAGGGGATGACACCCTCGGTCTTGTAGCCGATGTCGAGCAGGACCTCGTCCCGATCGACCTTGACGACGGTGCCTTCGACAATGTCGCCGTCGTTGAAGTACTTGATGGTCTCGTCGATCGCGGCGAGGAAAGCCTCCTCGGAACCGAGATCGTCGTGGGTGACCCGGGTGGCGCTCGAGGGGGCCTCGATGCTGCTCGTCATGTGGGCGGTTGCTCCGGTCGGATGGTTTGTCACAGCAGGCGTGGCGTCGCGGTGACCTTGTCGCGCCAGCGGATCCGTCGCCGGGCACACCGAACGATCGCCGTCAGAAGATCATTAGTGGCTCCGGTGACCGCGCACCTGCTCCCTGCCGAGGCACACGATCCGCGAGCGCATCGTCTAGCCTACCCGCTGCATTACCACAGCGTGCAAGCCCTCCCAGGTCACCGCGACCTCGTCAGCTGCGAAAGCGGAGATTTCGAACGGTAAGGTGCCCCGCCTGTCTCATCCGTCACATCCGTACCACCCGCACCGCCCGCTGGACGCGCCCGGCCGCCGGACCGGTCCCGCCGGGGCCTAGCGTGAGCGGGTGGATGACGACAGGGTGACCCGACGCCGGGTCGGTGCCGCCGAGGTCCGCCGGGCCAACCGGGGCTGGTGGGACACCGACGCGGACGACTACCAGGCCGAGCACGGCGCCTTCCTGGGCGACGTGGACTTCGTGTGGTGCCCCGAGGGGCTGCGCGAGGCCGACGTCCGGCTGCTCGGCGACGTCGACGGCCGCCGGGTCCTCGAACTCGGCTGCGGCGCCGCGGCCGCCGCCCGCTGGCTGGCCACCCAGGGCGCCCGGCCGGTCGCCCTGGACCTCTCCGCCGGCATGTTGCGGCACGCCGCGCTCGCCGGCGCCACCACCGGCGTACGCGTCCCGCTGGTGCAGGCCGACGCCCTCGCCCTGCCCTTCGCCGACGCCGCGTTCGACATCGCCTGCACAGCCTTCGGTGCCATCCCGTTCGTGGACGACTCGGCGGCGGTGATGCGGGAGGTGTACCGGGTGCTGCGCCCCGGCGGCCGGTGGGTCTTCTCGGTGACCCACCCGATGCGCTGGATATTCCTCGACGACCCCGGCGAGGGCGGGCTGCTGGCCGTGCACTCGTACTTCGACCGCTCCCCGTACGTGGAGCAGGACGAGCACGGCGTGGCCACGTACGTCGAGCAGCACCGCACCCTCGGCGACCGGATCCGGGAGATCGTCGGCGCGGGGTTCCGCTTCCTGGACCTGGTGGAGCCGGAGTGGCCGGAGGGACACGAGGGGATCTGGGGGCAGTGGAGCCCGCTGCGCGGCCGCCTCTTCCCCGGCACCGCGATCTTCGTCGCCGAGAAGCCCGGCCGATAGCCGGCCGTCGTTTCCGGTCACCGGCGCCGGGTACCCGACGGTCATGGCCGAGAAGGAGTTCCACGAGGGCGACCACGTCTCCTGGGCCAGCCACAGCGGCCGGGCGTACGGCGTGGTCAAGGAGAAGCTCACCTACCGGACCCACGTTCGCGGGCACACCGTCGCCGCCTCCGAGGAGGAGCCGCAGTACCGGATCCGCAACGACCACTCGGGCCGGGACGTCGCCCACCGACCGGAGGCGCTGCGCCATGAGCCCACGTGACGAGGGTCGGGACACCTACCGCGAGTTCACCGAGGCGGTGAACATGAAGCCCGGCGAGCTGCAGAAGTGGCTGGAGAGCGACGAGTCCAAGCACGTCGGCTGGCGGAAGAGCACCAAGGGTGGCGAGTCGGTCGGCCACGAGTCCGGCCGGAAGATCATCGACCTGCTGCGGCGCAAGCGGGGCGAGCTCTCCGAGACCGACCACAAGCACATGCGCAAGGTCGTCGGGTATGTACGGCGGCACATGGCGCAGCGACCGAGCGGCGACGTCCGGGAGACCCGCTGGCGGTACTCCCTGATGAACTGGGGTCACGACCCCCTCAAGGCCCCGCTCCCGCAGCCGGGCGGCCCGTCCCGGCGAGCCCTCCAGCGGCACGGCGCCCCACCGAAGGAGCGCCGCGGACCGGGACGGTAACCCCAAGGGTCAGTGGTCGGCGCTGTTCCAGTCCCGGCCCTCGCCGACGGAGACCTCCAGCGGCACCGACAGCGGGTACGCCTCGCCCATCTCCTTGCGGACCAGCGCCTCCAGCGTCGCCCGCTCGCCCGGGGCGACCTCGAAGACCAGCTCGTCATGCACCTGCAGCAGCATCCGGGAGCGCAGCCCGGCGTCCCGCAGCGCGCTGTCGACGTGCAGCATGGCGAGCTTGATGATGTCGGCCGCCGAACCCTGGATCGGGGCGTTGAGCGCCATCCGCTCGGCCATCTCGCGGCGCTGCCGGTTGTCGCTGACCAGGTCGGGCAGGTAGCGCCGACGGCCGAGGATGGTGGAGGTGTAGCCGTCCTGGCGGGCCCGGGCGACCACCTCGTGCAGGTAGTCGCGGACGCCGCCGAAGCCGGCGAAGTAGTTCTCCATCAGCCCGCGGGCCTCCTCGGTGCCGATCCCGAGCTGCTGCGAGAGGCCGAACGCGCTCAGCCCGTAGGCGAGGCCGTAGTTCATCGCCTTGATCTTGCGCCGCTGGTCCGCCGTCACCTGGTCGACCGGCACCTCGAAGACCGACGAGGCGGTTGCCGCGTGGAAGTCGGCGCCGGAGTTGAACGCCTCGATCAGCGCGTCGTCCGACGACAGGTGCGCCATGATCCGCATCTCGATCTGGCTGTAGTCGGCGGTGAGCAGACACTCGTAGCCCTCTCCCACCACGAAGGCGCGGCGGATCCGCCGGCCCTCCTCGGTGCGGATCGGGATGTTCTGCAGGTTGGGCTCGGTCGAGGAGAGCCGGCCCGTCGCCGCCACGGTCTGGTTGAACGTGGTGTGGATCCGCCCATCGTCGGAGACCGACTTGAGCAGCCCGTCAACCGTCGACTTGAGCCGGGCCACGTCCCGGTGGCGCAGCAGGTGCGCCAGGATCGGGTGCGGCTGCTGGGCGTAGAGCCACTGCAGGGCGTCGGCGTCCGTGGTGTAGCCGGTCTTGATCTTCTTGGTCTTCGGCAGGCCCAGCTCGCCGAAGAGGATCTCCTGGAGCTGCTTGGGCGAGCCGAGGTTGAACTCCCGGCCGATCTCCCCGTACGCGGCCTGCGCGGCGGCCTTCACCTCGGCGGCGAAGTGCGCCTCCAACTCCGAAAGGTATTCGGTGTCGGCGGCGACGCCGGTGCGTTCCATGTTCGCGAGGACCCGCATCAGCGGCAGCTCCACCCCGGCCATCAGCCGGACCGACTGCTCGCCGTCGCGGGACAGCTCGGCGTCGATGGCGTCGGCCAGGTCGAGGGTGGCCCGGGCCTGGAGCATGAGATTCTGCTCGGCCTCGCCGTCGTCGCCCAGCCCCTCCAGGGTGAGCTGGCCGGTCTCCGGCGCGTCCACCCGCAGCTCCCGGTGCAGGTAGCGCAGCGCCAGGTCAGTGAGGTCGTAGGAGCGCTGGTCGGGACGGGCCAGGTAGGCGGCGATCTGGGTGTCCCGGGAGATGCCCGCCAGATCCCAGCCGTGCGCGCCGAAGGCGAGCACCGCGGGCTTGCTGTCGTGCAGCACCTTCGGGCGCGTCCCGTCGGCCAGCCAGCCGGCCAGGGCGGCCTCGTCGGCCGGCTCGAGGGTCGCCGGGTCGAACCAGGCCGCCGCGCCGGCGCCGGTGGCCAGCGCCATGCCGGTCACCGAGGCGGTGTGCCGCCGGTTGGGGCCGGTGTCGAGCTTGACGGCCACGCCGACCGGGGTGCCGGCCGGGGCGTGGGTCTCCAGCCAGCCGGCCACCGCGCCCGGCTCGGTGAGCACCTGGCCGGCCAGCTCGAAGCCGGCCTCCGCCTCCGGCTCGACCGCCTCCAGGTACTGGTACAGCCGGTCCCGCAGGATCCGGAACTCGAGCGTGTCGAAGACCTGGTGCACCGCCTCCCGGTCCCAGCCGGCCCAGCGGGCGTCGTCCGGGGTGAGCGGCAGCTCCAGGTCGGAGACCAGGCAGTTGATCTCGTAGTTGCGGATGACGTCGGCCAGCCGCTCGCGGAGGCTGTCGCCGGCCTTGCCCTTGATCTCGTCGGCGTGCGCGACCACGCCCTCCACCCCGCCGTACAGGTTGATCCACTTGGCGGCGGTCTTCGGACCGACGCCCGGGATGCCGGGCAGGTTGTCGCTGGTCTCGCCGACCAGGGCGGCCAGGTCGCGGTAGCGCTGGGGGCCGACGCCGTACTTCGCCTCGACCGCCGCCGGGTCCATCCGGGCCAGGTCGGAGACGCCCTTGCGGGGGTAGAGCACGGTGACGTCGTCACCGACGAGCTGGAACGCGTCCCGGTCACCGCTGGTGATCAGCACCTTCATGCCCTGGTCGCGGGCCTGGCAGGCGAGGGTGGCGATGACGTCGTCCGCCTCGTAGCCCTCCATCTCCACGACCGGGATGCGCAGCGCCGCGAGCACCTCCTTGACCAGGCTGACCTGGCCCTTGAAGTCGGTCGGGGTCTCGCTGCGGCCGGCCTTGTACTCCGCGTACTTCTCGGTGCGGAAGGAGCGGCGGGAGACGTCGAAGGCGACGACGATGTGGGTCGGCTGCTCGTCGCGGAGCACGTTGATCAGCATCGAGGTGAAGCCGTAGACCGCGTTGGTCGGCTGACCCGTCGTGGTGGAGAAGTTTTCCACCGGCAGGGCGAAGAAGGCCCGGTAAGCCAGGGAGTGTCCGTCGACGAGGAGTAGGCGCGGCGTCGTAGCTGTCACGGCAGCGACTCTAGTCCGTACGACTGACATCGCCCGCCCTGACATGACCGGGCCGACGTACCGAACCGCCCGGCGCGGCCCGGACGGCCCGCAACGGGACGAGACCGGCCGGGCATCCGCCGCCGGAAGCCCCGGTGCGGCCGGAGGCCGACCGCACCGGGGCCCCGGTCAGAGCACCTTGGCCAGGAACGCCTTCGTCCGCTCGTGGCGCGGGTTCGCGATCACCTCGCGCGGGTTGCCCGACTCGACCACGACGCCGTCGTCCATGAAGACCAGCGAGTCGCCGACCTCGCGGGCGAAGCCGATCTCGTGGGTGACCACGATCATCGTCATGCCGTCCCGGGCGAGGTCCTTCATCACGTCGAGCACCTCGCCGACCAGCTCCGGGTCGAGCGCGCTGGTCGGCTCGTCGAAGAGCATCAGCTTCGGCTGCATGGCCAGCGCCCGGGCGATCGCCACCCGCTGCTGCTGGCCGCCGGAGAGCTGACCCGGGTACGACCTGAGCTTGTCGCCCAGCCCGACCCGCTCCAGCAGGGCCGCGGCGCGGTCCCGCGCCGCGGACTTCTTCTCCCGCCCGAGCAGCACCGGCGCCTCGACGATGTTCTGCAGCACGGTCATGTGCGGGAACAGGTTGAACCGCTGGAAGACCATGCCGATCGAGCGGCGCTGCGCGGCCACCTCCTTCTCTCGCAGCTCGTGCAGCTTGCCGCCGTGCTCCCGGTAGCCGATCAGGTCGCCGTCCACCCAGATCCGGCCGGCGTTGATCTTCTCCAGGTGGTTGATGCAGCGCAGGAAGGTCGACTTGCCCGAGCCCGACGGCCCGAGCAGGCAGCAGACCTCACCGGAGCGGACCTCCAGGTCGATGCCCTTGAGCACCTCCAGCGACCCGAAGGACTTGTGCACCTGCTCGGCCCGGACCATCAGGCCGGACCCGGCCGTTGGCACGCCCGACTGCGTCGACACCGTGGCTCCCGTCATCGCTCCGCCGTCCCGCTCGCGTTGCCACCGCTCTCGGCGGCGATGTCACGCAGCCGCTGCCGGGCCCGCTCGCTGCGCCCGAAGCCCTTCGAGAAGTGCCGCTCCAGGTAGTACTGCCCGACGAGCAGCACGCTGGTCAGCACCAGGTACCACAGGGTGGCCGCCACGAGCATCGGGAAGACCTGGAAGGTCCGGTTACCCACGGCCTTGAGCTGGAAGAACAGCTCCATCGAGACCGGCACGAAGGCGACCAACGAGGTGTCCTTGAGCATCGCGATGGTCTCGTTGCCGGTCGGCGGGACGATCACCCGCATCGCCTGTGGCAGCACGATGCGGCGCAGGATATGCGCGCGGCTCAGGCCCAGCGCCTGGGCAGCCTCGGTCTGGCCCTCGTCCACCGACTGGATGCCGGCCCGGACGATCTCCGCCATGTACGCGGCCTCGGAGAGGCCGAGCGCCAGCATGCCGGCGACGAAGCCGGTGAGGATGTCCACCGCCGAGAAGCCGAACAGCCGGGCCTCGAAGTTGTCGATCCCGAACAGGGCGCCGATCTGTCGGTCGAAGGGCAGACCGAACTCGACGCGGGCCCAGAGGATGCCCAAGTTGCCGAAGAGGATCGCCAGCACCAGCCGGGGCACCGCCCGGAAGAACCAGGTGTAGACCCAGGAGACGCCCCGCAGGATCGGATTCTCCGACAGCCGCATGATCGCGAGGGCGATGCCGAGCACGATACCGATCAGCATCGAGGTCACGAGCAGCGCGATCGTGCCGCGCAGGCCCGCGATGATCGGCGGCCGGAACATCTCGTCGACCATGAACGCCCAGTTGAACGCCTTGTTCGTGACCAACAGGTGCACGAACATGGCCGTCAGCACGGCGATCACGGCCACCGCGACCCAGCGCCCGGGGTGCCGCACGGGCACGGCCTGAATGGGTTCAGGCCGTGCCCGTTCGGGTGTTTCCGTGTCGACCGACATGGTCAGGCCGAGGGGTTGAGCTCAGCGGTGGTGACGGCGCCGCCCTCGACACCCCACTTCTGCAGGGCCGCCTTGTAGGTACCGTCGGCGATGACCGCCTGCACGGCCTCCTTCAGCACCTCGGCAAACGCCTGCTGGTCCTTCTTCACCGCGTAGCCGTACGGGGCCGATTCGTAGATGTCGCCGAGCAGCGCCAGCTGACCGTTGCTCTGCTTCACCGCGTACGCGCCGACCGGCGAGTCGGCCAGCATGGCGTCGTCCTTGCCGCTGACCACGGCGGCGGTCGCGTCGCTCTGCGCCTGGTACTGGTCGATCTTGATGGCCGGCTTGCCGGCGTCGGTGCACTTCTTCGACCGGGCGGTGATGTCGTCGACCTGGACCGTGCCGGTCTGGACGGCGACCTTCTTGCCGCAGGCGTTCTCCACGTCGACCCCGGCGGGGTTGCCCTGCTTGGTCGCCCACTGGGTGCCGGCGGCGTAGTAGCTGACCATGTTGACGCTCTTGAGCCGCTCGGCGTTGATGGTGAAGGACGAGACGCCGATCTCGTACTTGCCGGAGTCGACGCCGGGCAGGATCGAGTCGAACGGCGCCGACTCGTACTGCGCCTTGAGGCCGAGCTTCTGCGCCACCGCGTTGAACAGCTCCACGTCGAAGCCGACGACGGTCTTGCCGTCCTGGTCGAGGAACTCGGCCGGGGCGTACGTCGAGTCGGTGCCGACCTTGATCACGCCGTCGGCCTTGATCGAGTCGGGCACCTTCGCGGCCAGGGCCGAGTCGGCCGCGGCCGTCACCGAGGGGCCGGCGCCCGGCTGCGCGGACTCCTCCTTCTCGCCGCAGGCCGCCATGGACAGGGTGAGCGCGACCGCGCCGGCGACGCCGAGCGCCGCCCGACGGCGGTTATGAGAGGTGAACATTGTTTGCTACTCCTTCTTGGCAACGTGAGCCTGAGGCGGCATTCAACGACGCCTCAGGCGACACCGAGGTACGCCTCTTTGACCGCCGGGTCGTGCAGCAGTTCCTGGCCGGTGCCCTCCTTGACGATCCGGCCGGTCTCCAGCACGTACCCCCGATGGGCCCGGGAGAGCGCCTGTTGTGCGTTCTGCTCGACCAGCAGGACGGTCGTGCCCTGCTGGTTGATTTCGGTGATGATGTCGAAGATCTGCTGGATCAGCATCGGCGCCAGCCCCATCGAGGGCTCGTCGAGCAGCAGCAGCTTCGGCCGGCTCATCAGGGCCCGGCCCACCGCGAGCATCTGCTGCTCACCGCCGGAGAGAGTACCGCCGGCCTGCTTGCGGCGCTCCTGCAGCCGCGGGAACAGCTCGAACACCCGGTCGAGGTCCGCGGCGACCCCCGCCCGGTCCCGTCGGGTATACGCCCCCATCTCCAGGTTCTCGAGCACGGTCATGCCCGGGAACACGCCGCGACCCTCCGGCGACTGTGAGATACCCCGCACCACCCGCAGGTCGGCGCGCATCCGGGTGACGTCCGTGCCGTCGAAGACGATCGAGCCCGTCGCCACCGGTCGCAGTCCGGAGATGGCCCGCATGGTGGTGGTCTTGCCGGCGCCGTTGGCACCGATCAGCGCGACCACCTCGCCCTCGTTGACCACCAGGCTGATGCCGTGCAGCGCCTGGATCCGGCCGTACAGCAGGGTCAGGTCCTTGATCTCAAGCAGCATCGGTCGGCACCCCCAGGTAGGCCGCGATCACCTTCGGGTCCTCGCGGACCTCGGCCGGGAGGCCCTCGGCGATCTTCTTGCCGAACTCCAGCACGACGATCCGGTCGGTCACGCCCATCACGAGCCGCATGTCGTGCTCGATGAGCAGCACCGTCGTGCCGTTGTCCCGGATCTTACGAATCAGGCCGAGCAACTCCTCCTTCTCCGCCGGGGTGAAGCCGGCGGCCGGCTCGTCCAGGCAGAGCAGGGTGGGGTTGGTGGCCAGGGCCCGGGCGATCTCCAGCCGGCGCTGCTCGCCGTACGAGAGGTTGCGGGCCAGGTCCCCGGCGCGGCGGTCGATGCCGACGAAGCGCAGCAGCTCGTGCGCCCGGTCGCGGCCCTGCCGCTCCTCCCGCCAGTGCCGGGGAAGCCGGAACATCGCGGCGATGACGCTGGTCTGGTGGTGGGCGTCCGCGCCCACCATCACGTTCTCCAGCGCGGTCATCTCGGGGAAGAGCCGGATGTTCTGGAACGTCCGGGCGATGCCGGCCTTGGTGATCCAGGACCGCCGCCTGCCGTTGGTCCGCTGCCCCTTGAACCGGATCTCGCCCTCAGTGGGCCGGTAGACCCCCGTCATCGCGTTGAAGCAGGTGGTCTTGCCGGCGCCGTTCGGGCCGATCAGGCCGAGGATCTCCCCCTTGTACAGGGTGAACGCGACGTCGTCGAGGGCCACCACACCGCCGAACCTGAGGGTGACATGGTCGACCTCCAGCAGCGGCTCCCGCCCGGCGGCGTCCGGGCCGGCCGGGGTGGTCGCCACCGGCTCGTCCGGGCCCTTCTCCGGCGGCACGCCGATCGTGGTCCGGGCGTCGTCGGCGATGTCGCGCTCGCTGGTCTCGTCCCGCTCGCTGTGCATCTGCGGCTCACTCATTGGGCACCGTCTCCTGGGGAACCACTTCCTTGCGTCGGTCGGCGAACTCGGCGGCACGGCGCCGGTTGGGCACCAGACCCTGCGGCCGGAAGATCATCATGACGATGACCACCAGACCGAAGACCAGGATCCGGTACTCGGCGGCGTCGAAGTCGACGCCGATCAGGCCGCCGATTCCGCGCAGCCACTCCGGCAGGTACCAGGTGATCGCACCACCGACGATGGCGCCCTTGATGTTGCCGGCGCCGCCGAGGATCACGGCGGCGAGCACCAGGATCGAGTTCTCCAGCAGGAAGCTGTCCGAGTTGATGAAGGTCTGCTTGCCGGCGAAGAGCGCCCCGGACAAGCCGCCGACCGCCGCGCCGATGGCGAACGCCCACAGCTTGAACTTGAAGGTCGGCACGCCCATGATCTCGGCCGCGTCCTCGTCCTCGCGGATCGCCACCCAGGCCCGGCCGACCCGGCTGTTGGCCAGGTTCCGCATCGCGAAGATGATCACGATGATCACCGTGAGGATCAGCCAGTAGTAGGGCTTCGAGTCGACCACGCCGAACAGCGGCTTGCCGTCCGAGCCGGTGCCCGGCGGGTGCGGGACCGCCGGAATACCCCGCTGCCCCTGGAGGATGCCCTCGTTACGGGCCGCGTAGAGCCGGATCATCTCGGCGAAGCCGAGGGTGACGATGGCCAGGTAGTCGCCGCGCAGGCGCAGCGTCGGACCACCGAGGATGACCCCGGAGACCATCGCCACCAGGATCGCCACCGGCACCGCCGCCAGCCACGGCCAGTTCGTCCCGAACCGACTCTCCGGCGAGGTCAGCAGCGCCACCGTGTACGCGCCGACCGCGTAGAAGCCGAAGTAGCCGAGGTCGAGCAGGCCGGCGAAGCCGACCACGACGTTGAGGCCCACCGCCAGCAGGACGAAGACCGCGGTGTCGAAGAGCACCGCCGCGAAGTCCGAGCGGGTGGTGTAGAAGGCGAAGTACTCGCTGCCGATCGGGAAGCCGAGGTACTCGTAGAACCACTTGTTGGGCAGGATGTAGAGGAAGAGCACCAGAGCGATGAGGCCGGCCCAGCGGACCTGCTTCGGCATCGCGTCCCAGCGGTTCCTGAGTGCGGACATACGTCGCTTGTCCGAGGTGGCGGTCATGCGCGCGCCCTCCCGAGAGATTCGCCGAGCAGGCCGGTGGGCCGGAACATCAGCAGCACGATCAACAGCACGAAACCGGTGAAGTCCTTCCAGTCTCCCCCGAACAGGCCGGCGGCGTAGTTCTCCACCACACCGAGCAGCAGGCCGCCGAGGAGCGCGCCGCGCAGGTTGCCGATGCCGCCGAGCACCGCGGCCGAGAAGGCCTTGAGCCCGATCAGGAAGCCGACGTTGAACTTGGTGTAGCCGTACCGGACGTTCCACAGCAGGGCGGCCACGCCGGCCATCAGGCCACCGAGGACGAAGACCAGCAGGATGACCCGGTTCTTGTTGACGCCCATCAGGGCGGCGGTGTCCGCGTCTTGGGCGACGGCCCGGATACCCCGGCCGAGTCGGCTGCGGTTCACGAACTGGTCGAGGCCGATCATCATGATCAGCGTCACGCCGAGGATCAGCAGCTGGAGGTTGGTGACCGCGGCGCCGAAGACGGTGAAGACCGTCTCGGAGGGGATCAGCACCGGCATGCCGAACGGCGCCCGCGCGGTGCCGATGCCGAACGACTCGGAGAGCACGAAGGACGCGCCGATCGCGGTGATCAGGAAGGCCAGCGGCGGGGCGTTGCGGCGCCGCAGCGGCCGGTAGGCGACCAGTTCGACGGTGACCGCGGTGGCCGCCGAGGCGAGCATCGCGACGGCGAGGCCGGCGAGGATCGCCAGAATCAGCGGGCCGAAGGCCGGGGCCGGGCTGTTCTGGTCGTACCCGAGAGCCTCCCAGGTCCACAGGGCGGTGAAGGTACCGACCATGAAGACCTCGGAGTGGGCGAAGTTGATCAAGCGCAGAACGCCGTACACCAGGGTGTACCCGAGGGCGACGAGCGCGTAGATCGCGCCCTGTTCCAGCCCGGTGATGGTCAGGGCCGGGAAGTTCGCGAACAGGTCATGGAAGTTCAATCGGGGCTCCAACTGTGCGGCCAAGCGGTGCGGCCGGGAGAAAGAACTCCCGGCCGCACGCCTGGTAGTCCCGTCGCGGGACCGGACAGAACCGGTCAGGCCTTCGGGATCTCGATGTCGGGAACGACCTTGCCCGCGTTCACCTTGAACGCCCAGACCACGACCTGGGCCGGGTCCAGCTCACCGTTGGACTCGAACTTGTAGGTCACGCCCGTGGCCGCACCGGTGCCGCTGTAGGAGTTCACGAACTGGTTGAGGTCCTCGCGGGAGGACTTACCGGCCTTGATGCCCTCGAGCAGGATCTTGGTGATGTCGAACGACACGTCGGCGTAGGTACCCGGGTCGGTGTTGAACGCCGTCTTGTAGTCGGTGACGAAGCTGCCCTTGGCCTTGGTGGCCGGGGCACACGGGCAGGTCAGGATGGTGCCCTCGGCGACCTGGTCCCCGGCGACCTTGATGAAGTTCGCGTCGTTGACGCCGTCACCGGCGACCATGGTGCCCTTCCAGCCCGCGCCCTTGAGCTGCTTGAGCAGCAGGCCGGCCTCGGTGTAGTAGCCACCGAAGAAGAGGACGTTCGCGCCGCTGCCGACGATCTTGGTAACCACGGCGGAGAAGTTGGTCTGCTTGACCTGAATCTTGTCGTAGCCGGCCGGCGCGCCGATGACCTTCTTGACCTCGTCGGCCAGGCCGGCGCCGTACGCCGACTGGTCGTCGACGACGTAGACCTTGTCGGCCTTGAGGACGTTCTTGATGTAGCGGCCGGCGGCCGGGCCCTGCGAGGTGTCGTTACCGACGCCGCGGTGGAAGACCTTCCAGCCCTTGGTGCTCAGGCTCGGGCGGGTCGCCGACGGGGTGATGGTCGGCAGGCCGGCCGAGTCGAAGATCGGGTCGGCCACCTCGGACTCACCGGAGAAGCCCGGGCCGATGATGCCGACGACCTTGGTGTCGCCGACCGCCTGCTGGGCCAACGCCGGGGCCTTGGCCGGGTCGCCCTGGGAGTCGTACTCCTCCAGGCTGATCTTGCAGTCGGCGTTGTCCTTGTTGTACTGGTCGATCGCCAGCTTCGTGCCGTTGCGCATGTGGATACCGAGACCCGCGGCGTCACCGGTCAGCGCGCCGAAGAAGCCGATCTTCAGATCGCAGGCGGACTTGCCGCCGCCCGCCTCACTACCACTGTCAGCCTTGCAGGCCGCGCCACTGAAAACGAGCGCGCCGATGGCCACGCCACCCAGTACCCGTGCGAGCTTCTGCCTCACGGCTCGTACCCTCCTCCGTCCGAAGGCCCGAACCACCCGCCGCGAATTGGACGTTGCGAGGGGCTGGCCGGACCGACCGCGATCCCGGTCTGGGGCGGGACGTTATCCCACCGGTAGGGCGCGCCAAAAGGTCTACGAGGTGGGGTTGACCTAACCGTTACGTTGAGTGGTCGGATTCACAAATGTGCTGTAACACACGTGGCCGCACCATGGGAAAACCGGTCATCCGACACTGACCGGAAACACGCTGGTGGAAGGCTCAGCCGGGGCTCCACGACCCGCGCGCTGACCAGACCCCGGCCCGCGCCCCGTCGTCGACGAGCAGCAACGCGGCGTCCCCCGATCCCGTCACCGCGACTGTCCGGTCGCTGCCCGCCGGCACCGCCACCGGCAACACCACCGGTGACCAGGCGTCACCGTCGCGGGAGAACCAGCCGGCGCCCGCCGCGCCACCGGCCACCACCGCGAAGGCCCCGTCCGCGACGGCCGTCAGCCCCCAGACCGGGCCGGGCCCGGCGCCGAACGCGCCGCCCGACCGCCACCCCTGGCCC